>CAYXPZ010000062.1:0-13453 GCA_964466965.1 uncultured Hyphomicrobiaceae bacterium | reverse complement strand
AGGACGCCGGCCTCTCACGCCGGAAACAGGGGTTCGAGTCCCCTAGGGAGCGCCAAAAACGCGGCCCAGCCACATCATGCATTTGCGCAGGCCCGCCGCTGCGTCCGGTCGCACGCAGTGCTTCGCTGATGTTCCACAGTCGGGTATAACGCTCAGGTGTGTTTCGTTCCGGTTGCCAGAGCGGGGAGCCTGCGATGGAGTTGCTAAATAACCTGCGCGACACGGTCGCCGTCTATTATCAGACCAACACCGAACTGGCGCTCTGGGTGACGATTGCAGTTATTGCGGCCTTATTGCTGCTGCTGATGCTCGTCTCGCCAGGTTTCCGACGCTTCATGTCCATCGTCTTGGTGATCTCCGCCGTACTGATCGCCCTCTTGATCAACTTTGGTCAGGCGGTGATCCAAAGCCTGTAACGGCGCTCGGCGGCGTACTCAGGCGCCGCGCGAGCGCAGACAGCGTGGCTCGCGGAAAGCCGAAACCGTCTGTCGAGCAGTGGGCGCCTCAGTAGGCCGACGCCGTCGCGCCGACACCGTCACGGCCATAGATGTCACGGCGGAAATGCACCATGTTATCCGGGGTTGCCCAAGCGGTCACATAGTTCATGTAGAGCGGCACCGGGTTCACGACACGCACATCCTGGGTCTCGCCGGTACGCTTCATCTGCCGGACACGTGACAGGCTCCAGCCAGGCGTGTCGCGCAGCACCCAGGTCACCAACTGCTCAACGCCTTGGACGCGCACGCAGCCTGAACTCTCGGCGCGCCGGTTCCGCCCAAACAGCGACTGGGACGGCGTGTCATGCAGGTACACGGCATGCCGGTTATGGAAGTTCAGTTTGACGAACCCGAGCGGGTTATCGTTCCCCGCCTCTTGGGCATAGAACAAGTTGAGCGGTTGCGAAGACGACCAGTTGATTGACCGCGGGTTGAGCTTGCTGCCGCGGCGATAGGCGTCGTAATTCGCGTAGGCGTCAATGCCAAAGCGCTCAAGCACGTTCTCACCCTTCTGGCTCATCGAGCGGCCCTTGGGTACCAGATCCTCGCGGATCACGGTCGGCGGCAGGATCCATTCCTTGTTGAAGTTCAGCTCATGGATGCGCGAGGTGAGGATCGGCGTTTGCCGACTCGGCTTACCGACCACCGCGGCGTGACGCGAGACCACCTGCCCGTTCTCGACAGCCTCAATCTGGGCTGCTGGTATGTTGACCAGCACGTAGCGGTCCTCCCGCGCGGTCTCGCGGGAGAGTCGGACCAGCCGGTTCAAATTGAGCCGCAGCTGGCGCAAGCGGGTTTGCGCCGAGACATTGAGCGCCGCTTGGGTGGCGCTATCGATCACCCCGGTTGGCGTCAGGCCGTGCCGCTTCTGTGCGCGTTTCAGGGCTTTCTCGACATAATAATCAAAGGTGTTGCGGAAACCGCCGCGCTGTTCCAAATCGCCGCTGGCCCGCAACCGTTGGCGCAGCACTGCCACAGCGGGATCGCTCATGCCCGGGCGCAGCTTGACATCGGGTATGCGCGGCCATCCGCCGTTCGAGACGATTCGCTCATATTTACGGATCGCCTGACGCGTCGGGTCGAGGTTATCCTCTGACAAGGTGGCATAGCCGCGGCGCGGCTGCGATTCCCACTGCCTGACAAAGGAGCGGTCAAACGGCTGAGAGAAAGATGAACCGGGCCCATTGTCGAAAACCATCCAGTTCTCAAGAGCCACGGCGGGCCCGCTGGCCGACATGCTTATGCAAGCAGCCACCATCACGGCTGATGCCGTCAACGTCTTGCTGAAGTGCCGCCGGAAAACTCGCTTGTACATTGCCCTCACCTGACCCTGATCCCCTACGAAATCAAAGAGTGTTTCGCCCAGACCGGCCGACTTCACCTTCAACGCAGGGCGTCAAACGCACCTCGCCGTCGCAGGACGTCATTTTGCCAGCCTAACCAACATTTTCGTTGCACACGAAGCTACTCTGTCCTGCACGACGGCACAAATGACAAATCCTTGAGACCGAAATTTGTCATAGTCGCGTTGACGCAATGCAACGTACAAGCCCTATCGGACAGTCTTGCACCGGAAAAATTTTCCGGTGCGCGGGGGTACTACAGCCGGTAACGGATTTGGTCTGTCCAGAAGCGTTCAAGCCGGTGCAGCGTGCGGTTAACCTCTTGCAGATCGCTTGGCGCAATCCCAGCGACCTTCTCGATCAGTCCGAGTTGCCGTTCAACAAGCTGATCGACCACGCTGCTGATGGTTTTCCCGCGTTCGGTCAGGCGAATGCGTACCGATCGGCGGTCGCTTTCCGAGCGGTGGTGTTCGATACAGCCGAGTTCCTGCAGTTTCTTTAGATTATACGAGACGTTGGAGCCCATATAAAAGCCCCGGCTGCGGATCTCGCCTGCGGTGAGTTCCATGTCTCCTATGTTGAAGAGCAGAAGCGCCTGAACACTGTTGACCTCGGTACAACCGATCCGTTCCAACTCGTCCTTGAGCACATCAAGCAAAAGGCGCTGGAGCCGTTCGATCAGTTTCAAGGTCATCAGGTAGGTCGGTTTTAAAGGCTGTTCACCTTCCGTGCGCCGCTGCTGAGAGAGGTTTAGGGTGTTGTTCATTGCACTTGCCTCGTTCGGTATACGCCACTCAAAACGAGGCCAGTTTTAGCGTAGACTGCCTAAAATGCACTTAATGCTTGCGCAATTACCCGATGGTTCGCATAAGTTGTATTTCGCGGCGGGCCGGCGAGAGCTGCCGACGGCTTACTCGACAAGTGTCCAGTGATCTGTCAGCTCAAGCTCGGGGATCTGCTCAAGCGGTGCGAGATATCTTTCGATCATTGCGTCGCTGACATCCTCGAGGCGCGCAGGCTGCCACTGAGGGGCATTATCCTTGTCGATCATCTTGGCGCGCACACCTTCATAAAAATCATCCGCATAAAGACAGCGCACCGCGCAGCGGAACTCAAGCTTGAGCGAGTCCTTCAAGCTGTCGCGGCGTGCGCCTTCCTCGTAAAGGCGGTGCGTCAGGCACAACCCAGTCGGCGATCGTGCGCGCAGCTTGGCGGCGGTCTCTTGGCCCCACTCTGCTGTCTCGCCGGTCTCGGCCTCCAGCCGCGCGATGATGTCGAGCAGGCTGCCCGGCGCAAAGCAGCGGTCGATCGCCGGGCGCAGCTGCGCCAGCTCGCCTGCGCCCGGATCCTCATGCCGCTTATCCAGCACCGGATCAATCGGCTCAGCCTCGCGCATTGCAGCCTGGATCTCGTCGAACTTGTCCGGACCAATGCAGTGCGTCGCCAGGCCCAGATGATAGGCATCGGCCGGTCCGATCACTGCACCGGTCAATCCCATGTACAGACCGATACGGCCCGGCAGCTTGGGAAAGAAGTGGCTCGCGCCGATGTCCGGGAACAGTCCGATCGCCGTCTCCGGCATCGCGAATTTGTAGCCCGGTGCAGCGACACGGTGCGTGCCATGAACGCTGATGCCCACACCGCCGCCCATGACAATGCCATTCATGAGCGAGACGGTGGGCTTTATGAAGCGGTACAGCGTCCAGTTATGCTGATATTCCTCGCGAAACAGCTGGATGCTAGAGGTCTTGTCGCTGTCGCGCATCTCGTAAAGCGCCTTGACGTCGGCGCCAGCGCAGAACACGCCATCATCGTGAGATCGCTGGATGACGCCGTAAATATGCGGGTTGTCCGCCCATTTGAGCCGATGCGTTTCCATCTCCCGGATCATCTCCAGAGACAGCGCGTGGAGCGCCTTCGGGCGATTAAGAATGACGATGCCGGCGCGGTTCTCCTCTTGGCAGAGGATATCCGGGGCTCCGGCCTCTTGGGGGGCGTCGTTCGCTGCTGACGTCATGAGGTGGCCAATGTCTCCAAGTCTATGGTTGTCGCAATGTTGAAAGGGTTGCGATGCCGAATAGCATACCGTGCGTTCTGACCAAAGCCGCGCGGCGCGCCGTCCAGACGCGTGTGCTGTCTGTTGCGATTGGTGTGATGCTGAGTAGCGCTTTGCTGCCGGTCCAGGCATCGGTGCCGCTGCCGGAAAAGAAACGGCTGCCGGCGGCCTGGGGCAAGCCAGAAGCCGCGGATATGCCGACGGTTTGGTCAACCGATGAGATCGCCACAGCGCGCGGCACCTGCATTGCCGCCGTGGCGCGGCACGCTTATGATCTGGAACTGGTCGCCCCGATCCGCGAGGGCTTGTGCGGCGCCCCGGCGCCGGTGTCGCTCAAGTCTCTTCCTGGCGCGACTGCAACGGCGCTTGTCCCCGCTGCGACGGTGACATGCGACTTGGCCGCACGCCTTCGCACGTGGACCCAGCGCGTTCTGCAGCCGCGAGCGCGGGAGCACCTCGGTTCGCCGATCACGAAGATCCGGCTGATGGGTTCTTATAGCTGCCGCCGCCGCTACGATGCTCCGGATACACGGCTTAGCCAGCATGCGCTGGCCAAGGCCATCGACATCGCCGCGTTTCAAACCGTGGACGGGCAGGTTATCACGGTGCTGGATCACTGGGATGGTGATGACGCGCGGGCCGCTTTCCTCCGCGACATCCATTCCGGCGCCTGCCTGCTCTTCGATACCGTCCTGGGGCCGCGCGCCAATGAGGCCCACGCCAATCATTTCCATTTTGACATCGGCAGCGGCGGTATCTGCGAATAGGCACAGGGCGCGTGCAACGAAATCTGATAAAATGGCCGAAAGCGGTTGATTCGGGCGCTCATGGATGGGGACAGGCGCATGCCGCGACAGATGCCCGGTTCCAATGACATCGGCGGTAAGGCTTCGTGGCGGCCGGGCCTGGACGAGCCAGCGCTCATGGCCGTGCCGCCTAAGCGCGTCGTGATGGTCGCTGATAGCGCTCCGGCAATGATTGCCGCGAACATACATCTCATCCGGGCGATGCGCGCGCGTGGCCATCAGCTCTTCTGTTTTGCGCTGCAAGAGGCCCGCGGATTTCGCGCGCTGCAGGCGCTGGGGATCACACCGCACGCCTTGCCGGCGACACGGCAGGTCAAGCATGATGCGCGCGCGCTCAGCCTGGCCTTGGCCGGTCTGTCGCCCCACAGAGTTGTGGCGCTGTCGTGGTCGTCGGCGGGGCTGGCGATCAGCGCGGGCGTTCGCGCCGGGGTTGACCGGATCGTTGCTGCATTTCCCGAGACTTCGCTGGTCTTTACCCCGGGGTATATCGACGACCGGAGCAGGCGGGCTTGCGCCGCGCTGCTATCGCAATGCCATGCCGCGATCATTCCGGGTTTTGCCCGGGATCCCGTGGCCGAGGGACGCAGCACGCTGTCGCCGGCCTTAGAGCCGTTGTTTGTCGCCGGTCCCGGAGTCGATCTTACGCGGACGAAGCATATGCCGCTGGCGCCGCTCAACAAGGGCGTGGTTTTTCTCGCGATCGCCTATCCCGGCAGCGAAGCCGGCATTGCAGCGTATTGCGAGAGCGCCCGACGGCTCCGCGCGCGAAGCGAAAATGCGATCCATCTCGTCGTCTCCCCGCCGGACGCAACACCATCAGGCGACTTGTTGCGGTTGATGAAGGCGCATCGCGGCGAGGTCCGCTATCTTGGACCTCGGCAGGATTTTGACCGCCTGTTGGCGCGCGCGCATGTGCTCGTCTTTCCCGATCAGACGCCCCCGATTCCGCAAGAGTTCGGATTGGGTCTGGCGATCGGCCGGCCGATTATCGCGGCGGATGCGCCCGCGCGCCGGCTCGCTGTAGAGGACGGGCGCAATGGCCAGAGGGTGCCACCGGGCGACGCCGATGCGCTCGCAGCGGCTGTGCTAAGTCTGCTGCGCCGGCCCGATCTCATTCCCGCATACGCAAGGCAAAGCCGCATTGTCGCAGCGCGCCATTTCGATATTGTGCGGATCGTGGAAGCGCAACTGACCGCGCTGCAGCTTTAATAGGGCGTGTTCTTGACTGATCAATCTCACCTGCCTGCGCAGGCGCAAGAGGTACTCGACTTCTGGTTTCAGGAGTTGACGCCTGAGCAATGGTGGCACGACGACCAACTTGATAAAGTGATTGCGGCGCGTTTTGGCGCCCTTTACGAGCAGTTGCGCAAGGATGTGCCCGACGCGTGGCTGCAAAGTCCAGAAGCTCTGCTCGCGGCGATCATTGTGCTGGATCAGTTTCCGCGGAACATGTTTCGCGGCTCGGCGGCGGCCTTCGCCTCTGATGCGCAGGCGCGGCGGCTGTCCAGTTATGGCGTTTCGCGCGGGTTTGATCGGGCGCTGAGTGTGGATCAGCGACTGTTTCTCTATTTGCCGTTTGAACACAGCGAGGATGCCGCGGATCAGGCGCGCGCGGTTGAGCTAATCAGCGTGCTGGGCAATGCCCAGTACACAGAGTTCGCACTGCAGCACAAGGCTGTTATTGATCGGTTTGGCCGGTTCCCGCAGCGCAACGCGGCGCTTTCGCGCGTATCCACCGCTGAAGAAGAAGAATTCCTCAATGCAGGCCGTCACAGATGGTAGCGCCGATCAGAACGGGATCTCATCGTCTAGATCCTGATCGAAACTCTCAGAAGGTTGCCCGCTGCCGCCGCGGCGCGCGCTCCCAGCGTCACGTTCGTAACCGGCCTGATCCTGCTCGTGCATGCCCATGCTCTGGTTTGCGCCCATACCGCCATTGCGGCCGTCGAGCATCGTAAGGGTGGCATTGAAGCCTTGCAGCACGACTTCGGTGGTGTAGCGGTCCTGGCCCTCGCGGTCCTGCCACTTTCGCGTCTGGAGCTGGCCTTCCAGATACACTTTCGAGCCTTTACGCAGATACTGTTCGGCGATCTTGCACAGGCCTTCGTTGAAAATCACGACATTATGCCATTCGGTCTTCTCGCGGCGCTCGCCCGTGGACTTGTCGCGCCAGTTCTCCGACGTCGCGACGCGTAGATTGGCGACCGGGCGGCCGTCTTGCATATGGCGGATTTCCGGATCGGCGCCGAGATTGCCGACAAGTATGACTTTATTGACGGAGCCGGCCATTGCTCATCCTTTCTCGTTGCATGTGCCGCGCGAAAGCCGCGACCGCTTCGTGCGAGTGTAATCAGTCAACGGCCTGCTGAGCCAGAGACAGCCACGATTTTCCACACTGTCGCGGTGCAATCAGCCTTAGCTTCGACGATGTTCTTGTTACGTTCCCATGTTCGTCCGGAGCTGTCAATGCCCGCCGGCTCTGGCGGCAAATTGCCCCTCCTCACGAATGTTTGAGCGCTCACACGTGTTTTGTATGCGTACTCCGTTCGTCATAACCGCGAGGAGGGACATGTACGACCTGATTGCCGACGATAGCGCGGCTTCTCCCGGTGCCGGCGCGCAACCCGCGCGTTTGGTTCAGCTTCTTGGCCTGGCTACGGCAGTTCCGGACCATTGTTTCGATCAGCAGACTGTGATCGATAGCGCCCGGCGCATCTTTGGCGGCCGCACCAGCTTGTTCGATACGCTGGAGAGCGTTTACACGAACGCGCAGATTAACACGCGCTATGCGTGCCAGCCGCTCGACTGGTTCGGCGCATCAACGAGCATCGAGAGCAAGACCCGGCTCTATGAGGGCCACGCAACCCATCTTGCGCAGCAAGCCGCCGAGCGTGCGCTGGCCGATGCCGGTCTCGCGGCCGAGCACATTGACTCCATCGTCTTCGTCAGCTCGACAGGGATCGCCACGCCGTCGATTGAAGCACGGCTGATGAATCAACTGCCGTTTCGTCCGCATGTTCAGCGCTTGCCTGTGTTCGGGTTGGGGTGTGCTGGAGGCGTGCTGGGCATGACCAGGGCGCAGCAGGCTGCTGCCGCGACGCCGGGATCGCGCTGTTTGCTCATCGTGGTTGAACTATGCACGCTGGCATTCCGTCATGATCGGCTGAGCAAGAGCAATCTGGTCGCGACCGCACTGTTTGGCGACGGCGCTGCTGCGGCCGTGCTTTCAACAGACGGCGCAGAGGGCGCGGCATCACCGGTGGGCGTTCTCGGCCCGGGCGGCGAGCATCTCTGGCAAGACACGCTGAACGTCATGGGCTGGGACATCGATGATCAAGGCTTTGACGTGATCTTTCATCGCGACATCCCGAAGATCGTCGCGGGCGCGTTTCAAAGTGCGATGTCGGAGTTCCTTGACCGTGCCGGTATTGACCGCGCCGGCATCGACCGGCCGTGCTGCCACCCCGGGGGCGTTAAGGTGCTGGACGCGCTGGAGGACGTATTCGCGTACGATCGCGGCGGCCTCGACGCCGAACGCGCCGTGATGCGCGATTATGGCAACATGTCCGCGCCGACCGTGCTGTTCGTGCTGGACGAGCTTCGCCGGCGCGGTGTAAGCGGACAGCTGTTGCTGACGGCGCTTGGACCGGGATTCACGGGCGCTTTCCAGTCGCTGAACCTGATGAGCGAGGGCAGGGGATGAGTATCGGATGGGCCTACATCCTCATCGCGCTGCTGGTCGTACAGCGGCTGGCGGAGCTTGCTTTTGCGCGCGCCAACACCAAGGCGCTGCGGGCGCGCGGAGCGCGGGAGATCGGCGCGGAACATTATCCGGTCATGGTTGCGCTGCATGCAAGCTGGCTGATCGCCATGGCGGTGTTCACCGAGCCGTCACCGCCGGTGCCGTGGCTGCTGCTTGGCGCATTCGTTCTCGTGCAGGCCGCGCGGCTCTGGGTGATTGCCACGCTTGGACCGTATTGGACTACGCGCATCATCACCGTGCCGGATGCGCCGTTGATCACGGGCGGGCCGTTCCGCTTCGTGCGGCACCCGAATTATGTGGTCGTCGCAGTGGAAATCCCGCTGGTGCCGTTGCTGCTGGGGCTGGAATGGGTCGCGCTGGTGTTCGGCGTGGCGAACCTGGCGATGCTCGCCTACCGCATACGCGTGGAGGACCAGGCGCTTCGGCCCCGCCGTGTTGCCACCTGATTTAGGCCGCGCCGAACCCATGATCGGCAATGGCGCGTCCGAGCGGATACGCGCGCATCGGATCCTTGGCGTCCACATCTTTGAGAATTTGCGCGGATTTCTCGCAATCAATGCGCATTTGCTCAATCAGCGAATCTGCATCCGGGAACCGCGCGTCATCGCGGATGTACTCGATGAATTCGACTTCCAGCGTTTTGCCGTACAGATTGCCCCCGTAGTCGAGGAGGAAGGTCTCCAGAACGGGCGGCCCGTCATCGAATGTCGGGCGTGTGCCAAGGTAGGCGGCGCCGTGCACGATCCGACTGCCCATATGGACGCGCACGGCGTAAATGCCGTGCCGTAAAACCTGGCTGTCGGCGAGTGTAATGTTCGCGGTGGGAAAGCCAAGGTTGCGGCCGCGCCCGGCGCCGCCGGTCACCTCGCCGACCACGCGCCACCAATATCCCAGCACCTCCGCTGCGCCGCGGGGATCGCCTTCGGCCAGCGACTCGCGCGCCCGCGTCGACGAGAACACCTCGCCCGCACCGCCAACAGCCTCGACAATGTCCACGCCAATACCGGCTTTTGAGCCGAGCTCCTGAAGCACAGTTGGGTTGCCGCCGCGGCCCTTGCCGAAGAAGAAGTTATAGCCCGCGACTGCGTGGCTGATTTGAAGGCCGTCGATCAGGACACCCTGCACGAACTGCTCCGCCGCTAGGCTGGCGAGATCGGCGTCAAAATGGACGACGGCGGCGACATCGAGGCCCAGCAGTTCCATCAAACGCAGTTTGCGCGGTAGCGGGGTGAGTTCAAAGAACGGCCGGTCCGGCTGAAAGAATGCCCGCGGATGCGGCTCGAAGACGATAACGCCAGACCGGGCCTGACGATCAGCAGCGAGCGCCTGTGCGCGCGTCAGCAAAGCTTGATGGCCGCGATGCACGCCGTCGAAATTGCCGATCGCCATGACTGCGCCGCGCGTCGCTGACGGCCTGTTCCGCCATTCGCGAACAATCTCCACGCCAGTCGTACTCCTCCTTAGCCTTGGGGCGCGCGCCGCGGCACCATAAGCTTCGCTTCACCATCGAGAACCAGCCGTTCACCGACTTGGCACGTACATTTGAGAACGGCACGATCTTTCTCTTCGATCAGATCGATGACTTCAACCCGCGCGGTTACCGGATCTCCGTGATAAACCGGCGCGCGGAAGTTGAGGCTTTGCGAGAGATAAATCGCGCCAGCGCCCGGCAGTTTGGTCCCCAGTACCGTCGAGATATAGCTGGACGTCAAAAGGCCATGCACAATCGTGGCCTTGAAGCGGGTGCCGGCGGCATACTCTTCGTTGAGATGAACCGGATTAGTGTCGCCGGTCAGCGCGGCGAAGGCCAGGACATCGTCGTAGGTGATCGTGCGAGTATACTCAGCGGCCATCCCGACATAGAGGTCTTCGAAAAAGTAGGTGTACTCAGGCGGCGGCGCCCACGCGTCGATATGCGCCTCCACGCTGCCAGCGGGATGCGCTGAGTCCGTCTTCGGGCCGAGGACCCGACGCATTTTTTGCGGTAGCCATTTCATATAAAGACCTTCCTCTTCCGTTGGGTATTCGGATGCGTCAGATGCGCGCTACCACTGGAGGCGCTTCATTGCGGCCAGCGGCTTCACCGGGAGGTCGGCAAACAGAGCCGCAATGGCGGTGCTGTCGAGTGCCCTGGCATCGCTCAGGTCACGTACATGGATACCGCTGGCAACAAAGATACTGTCGAGCCCTTGGGCCGTCGACCCGGCGATGTCGGTGTGGACACCGTCGCCAATGACGAGGATGGCAGGGTCCGGTTTCTCGCCGGTGCGTTCAGCCAGCCGTTGCCGGGCCAGCGCGTAGATCGGCGGATGCGGCTTGCCAGTATAGATCACCGTGCCGCCGATCTGCGCATACGCCTTGGCCAGCGCTCCGGCGCAGTAGATCAGTCGCTCGCCGCGCTCGACCATCAAATCCGGGTTGGCGCAGATCATCGCGAGATCACGCTCGCGCAGCGCCGCCAGAAGTTCGGTATAGTCATCGGGCGTCTCTGCCTCATCATCGAACAGGCCGGAGCAGAGCACGATTTCGGCTTGCTGCGGTTCGCTCAATACGATGTCGAGCCCGTCGAGCATCGGGCGGTCGCGTTCAGGGCCCAGCAGAAAAACCTTGTCACCGCCGTGCCGCTCCAACTGCGCGCGCGCCACGTCACCTGAGGTGACCAGCACATCATAGGCCGCGCCGGATACCCCGATGTCGTTGAGCTGTTCGGCCACGCCGTCGCTATGGCGAGGCGAGTTGGAAAGAAGCACGACGACTCCGCCCGCGCTCCGGAAACTTTCGCAGGCTTGAACGGCGCTGTCATAAGGCGTTATGCCGTTATGGAGGACACCCCAGACATCGCAGAACCAGGCGTTGTATCGACTGGCCAGCGGCGCAACATGGTCGATCACGGGAATGTCCGGGGACGTTTGGTTCATCATAGCCTCGCCTGCTCGGCTCGCCGCATAGTGCCTTGGCGGTGATTTGTTGTGCAATGCAAAATAGCCATGTGCGGGCGCGGCGCGCAAGCCATGTGCGGGCTGGCGCTGGTGTAGAGGTCGCCATGACGCGCTACAAGATCACTGTGGAGTATGATGGCGGCCCGTTCGTCGGCTGGCAGATCCAGGAAAACGGGCCTTCGGTGCAGGCGGCGTTGGTCGAGGCTATCTATCGGTTCAGCGGGGAACATCCCGAAGTGCGTGGCGCGGGCAGGACAGATGCAGGCGTACATGCGCGCGGACAGGTCGCCCACTTCGATCTGAACCGCGAGATGCAACCGGATCGCATTCGCGATGCGATCAACTTTCACCTCAAGCCAGCGCCGATCGCCGCGCTGGCCTGCGAGCCGGTGGCGCCGGACTTTGATGCGCGGTTTTCTGCCACGCGGCGCGACTACGAATACGTCATCATCAACCGCCGTGCGCCGCTTACGCTCGATGCGGGGCGGGCGTGGCGCGTGCCGGTGCCGCTCGATGCCGATGCGATGGCCGAGGCGGCGCGGGAGCTGACGGGCAAGCATGATTTCACCACATTCCGCTCGGTGCAGTGTCAGGCGCGCTCGCCAGTAAAGACACTCAACTGCCTGGAGGTGGTTCGCTCAGGCGCGCGGATTACGATTCATGCCTCCGCGCGCTCGTTCTTGCATCATCAAGTACGCTCGATGGTTGGGAGCCTGAAGCTCGTGGGCGAAAGCAAGTGGTCGGCGGGCGACCTCAAGGCTGCGCTGGGAGCCCGCCGGCGAAGCGCCTGCGGCCCTGTCGCCCCGGCCTGCGGGCTGTATCTTGTCGGCGTTGGCTACGATCCCTGAATAAGCGACAACATCACGGCATCAACATTCTCTGTGTGCAATCTATTCATGAGTAATTGAAATATATTTGTAAGATGCCATGCTTCTCGTCTGTCCATAGATCCGGAGAGTTCAGATGTCCTTCCGATATGCCGCTGTCTTCATAAGTGTAGTGATCACCATACAATTCATGTCAGCCGGATTTGCCGAAGCATGTACGCGCGCGGTCTATCAGGGGCCGAACGGTCGCACTCTGACCGGGCGCACGATGGACTGGAAGCTGGATATGATCAGCAACATGTTTCTCATGCCGCGCGGCATGCAGCGGGACGGGCTGGCTGGAGACAATTCGCTGCAATGGCAATCGCGGTACGGTAGCGTGGTGGTGACGGGCTACGATGTCGCCACAGTCGACGGCATGAACGAGCGGGGCCTCGTGGTGAATGCCCAGTGGCTGGTGAACTCGGAATATCCCGAAGATGACGGGCGCACCCCGCGCATGGCGATTTCGCTGTGGGCGCAGTATTTCCTCGACCGGTTCGCGACCGTGGCCGAGGCGGTCGCCGAGGTTAAGGCAGACCCGTTTCATGTCGTCACGGGCGAGGTGCCGGGGCAACCCGGCAGGCTGGCGACGATGCATCTGGCGCTCTCTGACGCGAGCGGCGACAGCGCTATCATGCAGTGGATCGGCGGCGAACTGAAAATTCATCACAACCGCGACTATCGGGTCATGACCAACGAACCCGTGTTTGCCGATCAACTGGCCATCACCGCTTACTGGAAGAATGTTGACGGCCTTACTTTTCTCCCGGGGACAAGCCGGGCGGAAGATCGTTTTGCGCGCGCCAGCTTTTATATTGACGCGATCCCCAAGACCGACGATCCGCGAATCGCCGCCGCGGCGGTGTTCAGCGTCATGCGCAACGCCTCGGTGCCATACGGCATCAGTATCGAGGACCGCCCGAACCTGTCTACGACGCGCTGGCGCACGGTGGCCGACCAGAAAGACAAGCTGTACTATTTCGAATCCGCGATCTCCCCCAATGTCTTCTGGGTCGATCTGAAAAAGGTCGATCTTTCCGAAGGGTCCGGCGTTCGCAAACTCAATCTGGGGCCGCAGCAGCGCGTGATCTTCTCGGGCGAGGTCTCAGACGCGTTCAAGCCCTCTGAGGCATTTGCCTTCCAGCCGGCAGAGTAAGTCCGCATCAAAGTGCATGTCGGC
>CAYXPZ010000061.1:0-13818 GCA_964466965.1 uncultured Hyphomicrobiaceae bacterium | reverse complement strand
TCCCGGGCCGGCCCACATGGCCGGTCGTCAGCGCAAGCGCGATCAGGCAGCGCGAGTTGTCGGTGCCATGGACATGTTGGGAGATGCCCATGCCCCAGAAAATCACGGCGCGCTCGGCCTGCGCATAGGTGCGCGCGATCTCGCGGATGTAATCGGCGTCGACGTCGCAGACCGGAGCCATTGCTTCGGGCGAGAACTCCGCGACCTTCTCCTTCAGCGCCTCGAAGCCGCTGGCATGGGCTTGGAGATACTGCTCGTCGTAAAGCTTTTCCTCGACGATGACGTGGAGCATCGCGTTCAGCAGCGCGACATCCGTGCCTGGCTTGAAGCGGACGGGATGGCTGGCGTGGCGCATCAACTCCTGCCCGCGCGGGTCAATCACGATGACCTTCGCGCCGCGCTTGGCCGCCTGCTTAAGGTAGGTCGCGGCGACGGGGTGATTCTGCTCCGGCCGTGCCCCAATAACGATAAAGCAGTCAGCATCCTCGACGGCGGTGAACGGCGCGGTCACACCGCCGGAGCCGATCCCCTCGATCAGCGCGGCGACCGACGAGGCGTGGCACAGCCGCGTGCAGTGATCGACATTGTTGGTGCCGAAGCCGGTGCGCACCAGCTTCTGGAACAGATAGGCTTCCTCGTTCGATCCTTTCGCCGAGCCGAAGCCGGCGAGTGCGCCGCCGCCATGCGTATCGCGGATATCGCGCAAGCCGCCTGCCGCGCGCTCCAGCGCCTCCTCCCAGGTCGCCTCGCGGAACACCTCCCAAGGGTTCGCGGAATCGACGCGGATGTCGCCGCGCTTAGGCGCATCCTCGCGGCGCACCAGCGGCGTGGTCAGGCGCTCAGGGTGGCGGATATAATCAAAGCCGAAGCGGCCCTTGACGCAGAGACGGTTCTCGTTGGCCGGGCCTTCGCGCCCATCCACCTGCACGATCTCGTTGTCCTTGACGCTGACCTGCGTCTGGCAGCCGACCCCGCAATAAGGGCAGACGGAGTCCACGGTCTTGTCCGGCCAAACAGTGCGCGTTTGCGCCTGCTCATCCATCAGCGTCTTTTCATAAAGCGCGCCGGTGGGGCAGGCCTGCACGCATTCGCCGCAAGCAACGCAGGTCGAGGCGCCCATCGGGTCGTCGAAATCGAAGACGGGCTTGGCTTCGTGCCCACGCAGCGCCATGCCGATCACATCATTGACCTGCACTTCACGGCAGGCGCGCACGCACAGATTGCACTGAATACAGGCGTCCAGATTGACGGCGATTGCAGCGTGGGACGGGTCGGGCGTGAAGCCCTCGCGCGCGGGCAACCGGCTGCCCGTCACACCAAGCTCGCGCGCCCATTTCCAAAACTTCGAATCCGGATCGGGGTGGCGGATTTGCGGCGGCTGATCGGCGGCCAGCAACTCGAACACCATCTTGCGCGCTTTGGCCGCGCGCTCGCTGGCGGTCTTGACGGCCATGCCGTCTTTCGGCTTGCGAATGCACGAGGCCGCGAGAACCCGCTCGCCCTCGACCTCGACCATGCAAGCGCGGCAGTTGCCGTCGGCGCGATAGCCCGGCGCGTCCAGCCAGCACAGATGCGGGATTTCGACGCCCGCGCGCTTGGCCGCCTGCCAGACCGTTTCGTCCGGCGCGGCGGTGACCTCGCGCCCATCAAGCGTGAAGCGGATCGCGTTAGTCATGCATGACCCTCTCGGCGATAAAGCTTTCGGGGCGAGGCGTCTTCAGATCCTCGCGGAACCATTTGAGCAGGTGATTGACCGGGTTCGGCGCGGCCTGGCCTAGCCCGCAGATCGAGGCGTCGCGCATTACCGCTTCCAGATCGGCGATCGCCTCCTCGTCGAGCGGGGCTTGTTGCAAGAGCGTGGCCATCTTCTCGGTGCCGGCGCGGCATGGCGTACATTGGCCGCAGCTTTCATCGGCGAAGAAGTGCATCAGGTTGAGCGCCGCGTCTTTCACATTGTCCTGCTGCGACAGCACGATCACCGCGTGCGAGCCTATGAAACCGCCATGCTCGTTGAGCGCGCCGCCGAAATCGAGCGGGATATCCGCAAGCGAGGCCGGGAAGATCCCACCCGACGCGCCGCCCGGCAGATAGGCTTTCAGCGTGTGCCCATCGGCCATGCCGCCGCAGTAGTCCTCGACCAGCTCGCGAAGGGTGATGCCCGCCGGGGCGAGCTTCACGCCCGGCTCGCGCACACGCCCCGAAACAGAGTAGGACCGCAGGCCCTTATGGCCGTGCTTGCCCAGATCCGCGAACCACTGCGCGCCGCGCTCGATGATGTCGCGCAGCCACCACAGCGTTTCGACGTTGTGGTTGAGCGTCGGCCGGCCAAACAGCCCGACCTCAGCGATGTAGGGCGGGCGATGGCGCGGCAGGCCGCGTTTGCCCTCGATGCTTTCAAGCATCGCGGACTCTTCGCCGCAAATGTAAGCGCCCGCGCCGCGGCGCAGCTCGATTGCGCAGTCGGCGGTCAGCCCGGCGGCGTCGAGCGCGGCGATCTCGCGGCGCAGGATTTCCAGCACGGCCGGATATTCGTCGCGCATGTAAAGATAGATGCGTTCAGCCCCGACGGCCCAGGCGGCGATCAGCGCGCCCTCGAACATCCGGTGCGGATCGCGCTCAAGGTGATAGCGGTCCTTGAAGGTGCCCGGTTCGCCCTCATCGCCGTTGATGGTCATCAGGCGCGGACCGGGGAAGCCACGCACGATGCTCCATTTGCGCCCAGCCGGGAAGCCGGCCCCGCCGAGGCCCGCAAGGCCTGCGTCGGATAGCTCGGCGATAACATCGTCGGGCGTGCGCTTGCCGGACCTGCACTCGGCCAGCACGTGATAGCCGCCTTCGGCGCGATAGGCCTCAAAATCCTTGTAAGGCGGGATCAGTGGCGCTGAAACGTCGCCCGAGGCGAGCGCGAGCAGCCCCTCGGCCGTGGCGCTGCCGACCTCAACATTTCCGCAACGCGCCGCCGGTGCTTGCGCGCAGCGGCCCATGCAGGGCGCGTGCAGCACGCGCACGCGGCTCGGGTCGCAGCCCTTCTCCAGCGTCTGGATCAGCCGCTCAGCGCCGGCCATCGCGCAGGTCAGCGTGTCGCAAACCCGGATGGTGACCGGTGCGGGCGCGTCGTCGCTATCCTTGATCAGATCGAAGTGATGATAGAACGAGGCGACTTCCCAGACTTCAGCCTGCGACACGCGCATGAGGTCCGCAAGCGCGCGCAGATGCCGCTCATACAGGCAGCCGAAGCGGTCCTGCAGCACATGCAGATGCTCAATCAAGAGATCGCGCTGCGCGATCGCGCGCCCGTCCAGCGCTGTCCGCACTTCCACGAGCGCAGCCTCTTGGACCGGGCGGCCCTTGGGGAAACCGGCGCGTTTCAGATCAATAACCGTCACGTCGCCCACGCCTTCATATTAGATGTCTCGCGAGCGGCTTCGTGGCCACCGCACTTTCCCGGCAAGCTAGGCTTCTGAGGCGTCGCGCGCTCGTCCAATTCCGCCATCCCGCGTCGCGCAGGACCATTTCGAAAAGCGCGCGATCACAACAGCGTGCGCAGCAGAGAAAGCCCGGTCAGTATGAGCAACATCCGGATCAGCAGGACAAAGGCGCGCTGATTGATGATCCCGAAAGCCAGTTGTCCAGCAACGACTCCCAGAAGGGCGAAGGGAAGGCAGATGCCGAGCGCGCCCCACAGGCCGTTGGCGAACCCGTTGCCGGCCACCTGGAATGCGAGGCTTCCGGTGTAGGTGATAAGGAAGAAGGCCAGCGTCGTGGCCCGCGCAACCTGCCTCTCCGCCCCGCTGCCAGCCAAATAGAACATGAGCGGGGGCCCCGGCACACCGATGCTTGCCGCCAAAGCACCGGACGACGCACCGACCGCAAAATCGCGGCGCGGCGACCGCCGCAGCGTTATCGTAAAGCCGGAAACGACTGCAAGCACCAGCGTCACAACGGCAATACCCAAGGTCAGCGCCGTGTCGCCGCCGCAAAGAAAAATCGCACCCCCGATCGGAGCCCCGGCCAGCGCTCCCAGCGCTAGCTGCCGCAGCATTGCCGGGTCAGTGGCGCGCGCAACCTTCGGAAGCATCGCGACCGAGATCGCCATCCCCAAGGCAATGTTAAGCTGGATCGCAGTGTGCGCGTCATAAATCAATAAAAACAACGGCGTGGCGATCAATGAAAAGCCGACGCCCGTCGCCGCCTGAACAAGCGCGGCGAAGAACGCGATCACCGCCCCCCAACCGAAGCCCGCGCCGGGGCCGATGAGTTCTGTCATTTTCCCTGCGGCGTTCTCAATTCCAGATTGTCGAACCGTCGTTTTTTATCCATGATAGGACGCATATGAGACCACCGTTACGACCTCTGGCGATGTAGTTTCGCCGCAGACGTCTATAAAAGCTTGGTACAAGGGGAGGACTATGAGTAATCCAGGCCGACATTTCTTGCATATTCCGGGGCCGACCAACGTTCCCGAGCGCGTGCTGCGCGCGATGCACAAACCGCTTATCGACCATCGCGGCCCTGAATTCGCGCAACTGACGCTGCGGTTGCTGCCCCGCCTCCAGAAACTTTTCAAGTGCTCCGGCCCAGTGGTCATTTACCCCTCCTCCGGTACGGGCGCGTGGGAAGCAGCCCTGGTTAACACGCTGTCTCCGGGCGATAAGGTGCTGATGGCCGACATCGGCCATTTCGCCTCGCTATGGAAGGACATGGCGGACCGCCTCGGGCTGGTTGCCGAATTCCTGCCGAGCGACTGGCGCCGCGCTGCCGACCCAGAGGTCATTCGCGACCGGCTGGCCGCGGATACCGGCCATGAAATCAAGGCCGTATGCGTGGTGCATAACGAGACCTCGACCGGCTGCGCCGCGCGTATCTCCGAAATCCGGCAGGCTATCGACGACACCGGCCATGCGGCGCTGTTCATGGTCGACACCATCTCCTCGCTGGGCTCGATGGATTATCGCCATGACGACTGGAAGGTCGATGTCAGCGTCGGCGGCTCGCAGAAGGGCATGATGCTGCCGCCCGGCATGAGCTTCAACGCGATAAGCCAGAAAGCGCTGGAGGCGTCAAAGACCGCGCGACTGCCAAAGTGCTACTTCGACTGGAACGACATGCTGTCGGCTAACCAGAATGGCTTCTTCCCCTACACGCCGGCCACCAGCCTGTTCTACGCGCTCGATGAAGCGCTCAACATCATCGACGAGCAGGGGCTGGACAACATCTTCGCCCGGCATGACCGCCACGCCGAGGCCACCCGGCGGGCCGTCGCTGCTTGGGGCCTGGAGCTGGTCTGCGCGGATCCGCGCGAATACTCCAACTCGCTGACAGCCATCTTCGTGCCCGAAGGGCATAGCGCCAATGCCCTGCGCGCGCAGATCCTCGATCAATTTGATCTGTCGCTCGGCACCGGATTGGCGCGGCTTGCTGACCGCGTCTTCCGCATCGGCCATCTGGGCGACCTGAACGATCTCACCTTGATCGGCGCAATCGGCGGCGTGGAAATGGGCCTAAAGGTTGCCGGCATCCCGCACAACGCGGGCGGCACGCAGGCGGCTATGGACTACCTCGCCACCAGCGAACAAATCTCGCAGGCCGCGCCGCAGCAAACAGCGATGGCCTAGTGCAGTGACACAGACACTTGATCTCCGCTTGCAGCACGCTCGCATGCAAGTGTCTGTGTCGGAAACTGCACTAGAAGCGCGATGTTGCTCGTGCATCTTTGACGCATTGATTCGCTCTCGTATGCGCTGCTCGCTGAAGCGAATGAATGCGTCGATGCCCTGGGACCGCGCGTGATCATCATGACGGCGTTGTTAGCAGCAACAGCGCCGTCATTGTGCCGAGGGACAGCGCCGTCCCCAGCGCAACCGACCCTGATGTCGAATTAATAACCCGCCCGTATTGCTTCGCCAGCACGAAGGCGTTGACGCCTGTTGGACAGGCCGCGAACAACACGGCGACGCTCGCCCATAACGGATCGAGGGGCACGACGTGAAACGCCAGCCCCAAGACCAGTATCGGAAACAGAACCAGCTTGAGCAGCAAGAGCGCGGTCAGCGTCGGAACTTGCCCACGGAATGAAAAATCGCGCAGGCTCAAACCGAGCGCAAACAGCGCACATGGCACGCCGGCTTGCGCCAGCAGATCAAAGGTCGCGCGCGGCGCGTCGCCCAAGCCAAACCCGGTCTGGCGCCACAGCGTGCCGGCAAGGATGGCGAGAATAATCGGGTTGGTCAGCAGGTTGATGCCAAGCTCACGCAGCAGCGCCCGCGTGGTCGTTTGCCCATGTTCAGAGACAATCTCGACATGCAGCGTGGCCGCCAGCCAGAGCAGCGCCGTGTGGATTGAGGTGATGATCGCCATCGGCGTGGCCGCTTCCGGCCCGTAAATGGCGAGGCCGATGGGGATGCCAAGCAGCACGGTGTTGCCGAAACAGGCGCTCATCGCCACCATTGGCTGATCCTCATTGGGCCGACGGAGCACCAGATACGTCACGGCTGCCGAAAGCAGCCAAATTACCGCAACAGCGCTGAAATAAACTCCCCACAGCCGCAGTGTTTCATCGCCCGGCGGCCGCGCGTCGACCATGGTGCGGAATAGCAACGCTGGAATCCCGACGCGAAGCACAAACTCCATCATTCCGGCTTCAGCCGCCCGCGAGATGAGACCGGTGCGCGCAAAGATAAGACCGGCGAGGATCACAAGGAAAACCGGCGCAATGGTGCTGAGAACTGTGATCATCGCGGAAAAAGGCAGGTTTGGCAGGGTTTTGGCGCGCGCCAAGCAAGACCGTCGCGCGCTGAAGGCAAATCAGTGCCGCCGTGCCGGGACGCTATTTCCGCCACGGCGATGACTGCCGGGACGGCCGCTCGGCCTCGTCGCGCTCGTCATCAGAGCTGCTGTCTGGCTCTTCATCCACGGGTTCGTAATCGACATCGATGACCGAGTCGTCGTCTGGGCGGCGGCGCTTGTCGTCTCGCCCACCAGGCTGGCGGGGGCCTCTGCCATCGCCTTCAGGCTCGCCGCCAACAACAAACACGTGTCCCGAACGCACCATGTGCGCGAAGATGCGGCGCGCCAGCGCCTGCCTGAACGGCGGCACGAACAGCAGGAAACCAACCGCATCGGTAAAGAAGCCCGGTGTAAGCAGTAGCGCACCGGCCACGAGCAGACTGATGCCATCGATTACCGGGTCGACCGGCAACTCGCCGGCCCGCAGCGCGTATTGGGTGCGCCGTATCACCGCAATGCCCTGCAGGCGCAGCAAGACCGAGCCGACGATCGCGGTCACGATCACGATAAGGATCGTGGGCACGACGCCAATCAGACCGCCGATCTCGATAAAAAGAACGATCTCCAGAATCGGCGTTGCGAGAAATATCAGGAAAAAGATCAGGAACATGGAGATTGCTTTTCACGCTCGCGGTGTGATGGAAGCCACAGACCGCGCTTATTGGTGGTTGGCTTGGAACGCGCGATGCCTTAAACTGCTAATTCAGGTATCGGCTGACAACCCTTCCTTCCCCACGAGGTCTGGCGCACGGCGTGATCGAAGCCTATATCAATCGCGTACCTCAAGGAAGTGCGGATAGCGCAATCCCGAATCAAAGCGTCGCGATAACATGAGCGGAACAATCGACCTCAGTACAATCATATTTTTGGTCATCGCTGTCTTGATCTTCCTGAGATTACGCAGCGTCCTCGGCAAGCGGACAGGCAACGAGAAACCGCCGTACGACCCGTATTCCGCGCAGCAGGCGGGAAACGCCGCGCGGGACAAAGTGGTCCCGTTGCCAGGCGCTGAGCAAGCTCTCGGACAACGCGACAATGCGAGCGAGGATCAGCTTCAGGAGATGGTGCGTGACTATGCCCCGAAGGGCAGTCCGCTTGCCGAAAAACTCGCCGCGATCATGCGCGCGGAGCGCGGCTTTGATCTGCGCGAGTTCATCGAGGGCGCGAAGACCGCTTATGAGATGATCGTCACAGCATTTGCCGCCGGAAATACCGCGACGCTCAAGGAGCTGCTCAGCCCCGATGTCTATCAGAGCTTCGTCTCTGCGATCGAGGAGCGCGAGCGCGCAGGCGAAACCGTCGATTTCAAATTCGTCGGCATCGACAAAACCGAAATCGCGGACGCCAATCTGGTCAATGGCGAAGCACAGATCACGGTCAAATTTGTGAGCGAGTTCATTACGGTGACACGCGATAAGGAAGGCCGGATCATCGAGGGCGACCCTAAAGAAATTCAGGAAGTGACCGATAACTGGACGTTCTCGCGCACGGTCGGCGCGTCCGACCCAAACTGGGTGCTGATCGCCACGGAAACCGAAAGCTAAGGGCGAGACCGTGCGGCACATGCTGCTGGGCCGCGCGCCGCCTGTGCTTGAGCAATAATGTCGATCATGCGAGCCGCATGGTATTTCGCACAGGTCTTTCTGCTCACGATAACGGTGTTTCTGACCGTGGAGCTCTGGCACTGGCAATTCCCCGACGCGGACGGCGAAAAACGCCCGCTTCAGCTTGATCGGGTAAGTTTTTCCGCCATCGACGGATGGGCGGAAGATGATCACGCGCAAGCACTGGCCGCGTTCAGACGCTCCTGCCCCTGGTCAGTGAGCGCCGCTGAACGGCACGACACGGCGCAACGCCAGGCCCTCGCCTGGGTGTGCCAGCGCGCGCTAGCGCTGCCAAAGTCGGTTGAGCAAGATGACGCGCGCGAATTTTTCGAGACTTATTTCACAGCCTACCGGGTTCGCCCCCAGAGCGACCGTCAACTTGTGACGGGCTATTACGAGCCGGAGATCCAGGGCTCACGCACGAAAACCGAGAAGTTCAACATCCCGATCTACCGGCCGCCAGACGATCTGACGCTCATCAAGGCAAACGCGGCCACCGGGCTTCCGGCGGATCTGACGGCGGCGCGCAAGACAGAAGAGGGCCTGAAGGAACACTTCACCCGCAAGGAAATCGAACAAGGCGCGTTGGAGGGGCAAGGGCTGGAGCTGGCATGGATCGCCGACCCGGTTGCGCATTATTCGATGCAGCTTCAAGGCTCGGGCCGCATCCGCTTTCAGGACGGCACCGCCATTCGTCTCGGCTTTGCCGGCAAAAACGGCTTTCCCTACACGTCCATTGGCCAGGAGATTATTTCCCGCGGCGCGTTGAAAGCGCATGAAGCCTCGCTCGCGCGCATCTTCGAGTGGGCTGACGCGAATGGCGAGCAAGGCAAAGAGTTGATCTGGTCCAACCAGTCCTACATCTTCTTTCGGGCGCTGTCCGAAGAAGAAGGCGCGACCGGGCCAGTGGGCGCGCTCGGCGCGTCACTCACGCCGTTGCGCAGCCTCGCGGTCGACCCGCGCTATCATCTGCTCGGCGCGCCGGTCTGGGTGGCCGCGCCAGAACTGAAGGATGACGCGGCTCAGCCCTTCCGCCGGTTGATGGTCGCGCAGGACACCGGCTCGGCCATTCGCGGGGATGTCCGCGGCGACATTTATTGGGGCAGCGGGGACGAGGCGCATGACTTCGCCAGCCGGACGAAGCATGACACCCGCTTTACGGTCCTGCTGCCGAATGCGGCGCGGTGAACGCTATCGCAATACGAACATGTTGAAGTCGTTTGATGACCCGCCGTCCGACACGCAAGCGCGAGTTGAGCGAAGAAGAGCGGCGCTTGTGGGAACAGGCGATGCGCGAGACCACGGCGCTGCGGAGCCGGGATAGCGGCGCTGTCATCAACGCCCGGCCCGATGTTCCGGCACAGGATGATCGCAGCAAATCTGATAGCGAACCTGGGGCCAAACAAACATCCCGGTCGCTCCAGCCGCAGTTATCGCCTAAATCGCAGACGTCTCGCGAACCTGTCGCTCCGCCGCCGGTCGCGCCACTCGCCCGCCGCGAGGCGCGCCGCATCGCCCGCGACCCAGAGAGCATCGATGCACGGCTCGACCTGCACGGGATGCGTCAGCGTGAAGCCTATCCAGCGTTGAAAAGTTTTGTGCGCGCCAACCAGGCCCGTGGCCACCGTCTGGTGCTGGTAATCACCGGGAAGGGCACCGCGCGCGAAGCGGGCCAATCTGCTTATGATGCGTGGGAATCGACGCCATTTTACGAAGCCCCGCGCGGCGTCTTGCGCCGGCTCGTACCGGAATGGCTTTCAAAGCCGGAATTCCGCGATGTTGTGGCGAGCGTAGCGCCTGCCCATCCGCGTCACGGCGGTGACGGGGCACTCTATGTTCGGCTGCGCCGCATCGCGCCGGAAAAGGCCCCTGAGAAACGCACCGACTGATCTGCCAACACCGTTACGCGTTCTGGCGCAGCGCCTCGGCCAGAGTTTCGAGCCGCTCAAGATTATCGACGGCCTGCGCACGGGTATCCTCGTCGCGCGCATCCTCCAAATCTTCCTTGGCCCATTCGATTTCCTGAGCGATCTGTTCACGGTCCAGCTCTTCAAGCGGCATCGCCCGTTGCGCCAGGATGGTCAACTGCTCCGGGCCGCCTTCGGCCAGGCCGCCGCGCACAAAATACTTCTGCTCCCCGCCGCTGCTGCGCACCGTCAATGTTCCCGGGCGCAGCGAAGCGATGATCGGCGCGTGGTTTGGGAGCATGCCGAAATCGCCTTCGGTGCTCGGCACGATCACCTCGCTGACATCCTCAGAAACCAGGACGCGCTCCGGCGATACCAGATCAAAACGGAACGTATTAGCCATCTCTAAGCCTCTTTCAGGCGGGCGCGGGTTACGCCGCCTCGGCCGCCATTTCCTCCGCCCTCTGGATCGCCTCGTCGATGGTGCCGACCATGTAGAAGGCCTGCTCTGGCAGGTCGTCGTAGTCGCCGTTGACCAGCCCTTTGAAGCCCTTGATGGTGTCGGCGAGATCAACCAGCGTGCCCGGCTTGTTGGTGAACACTTCGGCGACGTGGAACGGCTGGCTCAGGAAACGCTCGATCTTGCGCGCACGCGCCACCGTCAGCTTGTCCTCTTCCGACAGCTCGTCCATGCCCAGGATCGCGATGATGTCCTGCAGCGACTTGTAGCGTTGCAGCACCTCCTGAACCTCGCGCGCCGTCTCGTAGTGCTCGTCGCCGACGATGCGCGGTTCCAACACGCGCGAGGTGGAATCGAGCGGGTCCACTGCCGGATAGATGCCCTTTTCCGCAATACCACGGCTCAGCACCGTCGTTGCGTCCAAATGCGCGAAGGTCGAGGCTGGCGCGGGGTCGGTCAGGTCGTCTGCCGGAACGTAAACCGCCTGCACTGAGGTAATCGAGCCTTTGTCTGTCGAGGTAATGCGCTCCTGCAGCTCGCCCATGTCGGTGCCGAGCGTCGGCTGATAACCCACCGCCGACGGAATACGGCCCAAAAGCGCCGAGACTTCCGCGCCGGCCTGGGTGAAGCGGAAGATGTTATCAACGAAGAACAGTACGTCCTGGCCCTGATCGCGGAAATACTCCGCCACTGTCAGGCCAGTGAGGCCCACACGCGCCCGCGCGCCGGGCGGTTCGTTCATCTGGCCGTAAATCAGTGAAGCTTTGGAGCCTTCGCCGCCGCCTTCCTTGTTCACGCCGGACTCGATCATTTCCCAGTAGAGGTCGTTGCCCTCGCGGGTGCGCTCACCCACGCCGGCGAACACCGAGTAGCCGCCATGCGCCATGGCGATATTGTTGATAAGCTCTTGGATCAGCACAGTCTTGCCAACGCCCGCACCGCCGAACAGGCCGATTTTGCCACCCTTGGCGTAAGGCGCGAGCAGATCGACGACCTTGATGCCGGTCTTGAGGATTTCGGTTTCGGTGGACTGTTCGATAAATGCTGGCGCTTGCGCGTGGATCGGCTGCTTTTCTTCATGCGGAATATCGCCGGCTTCATCAATCGGCTCGCCGATCACGTTCATGATCCGTCCGAGCGTACCGTCGCCGACGGGCACCCTGATCGAATCGCCGGTATCAACCACTTCCTGACCGCGCACCAGGCCTTCCGTCGCGTCCATGGCGATGCAGCGCACGGTGTTCTCGCCGAGATGCTGCGACACTTCCAGCACCAGACGGTTGCCGTGATTGTCGATTTCCAGCGCGCTCAGGATTTCCGGCAGCTTTTCGTCAAACTGCACGTCGACGACGGCGCCTGTCACCTGGCGAACGCGGCCGATATTCTTGTCGCTTGCCATCGTTTATGCTTCCTCGTTGCTTCGATCCGGGCCTTAGGAGATTGCTTCCGCGCCGGAGACGATTTCGATCAGTTCTTTGGTGATCTGGTCCTGACGCATGCGGTTGTAAGTGAGCGTCAGATTGTCGATCAGTTCGCCAGCGTTGCGCGTGGCATTATCCATCGCGCTCATGCGTGCGCCTTGCTCGCCCGCCGCGTTTTCCAGCAGCGCGCGGAAGATCTGCGTGGCAATATTGCGCGGCAGCAGATCGCGCAGGATCTCTTCCTCATCCGGCTCGAAGATATATTCAGCTTGCGGCCCGCTTGTTTCGGCCTCGGCTTCTTCTGGCAGGGTCGCCGGGATCAGCTGCATCTGCTTCGGCCGCTGCGTCAAGGTATTGACGAATTCTGAGAAAACCAGCGTGCAGACATCGAACTCGCCCTTGTCGAACATGCTCAGCACGCGTTTCGCGATGTCCTGCGCGTCGTCGAAGCCGACTTTCTTGACGCTTTTCATGTCGATGACATCAACGATGCGCTTGCTATGATCCCGCTTGAGCATGTCGTAGCCTTTGCTGCCGACGCAGAGGAACTTGACCTCTTTGCCCTCGGAGATCAGCGGGCGGGCGATCGCGCGCGCCTTCTTCGCGATGTTGGCGTTGAACGCACCGCACAAACCGCGGTCTGCCGTTGCCACGACGATCAGATGCACATCGTCTTTGCCAGTGCCGACCAGTAACGGCGATGCGGCTTCCTTGTTCACAACCCGCGCGTTCAGGTTCGCGAGCACTTCATCCATCTTTTCGGCATAGGGCCGTGCGGCGTCTGCCGCCTCCTGCGCTTTACGCAGCTTCGCGGCCGCCACCATCTGCATCGCTTTCGTGATCTTCTGCGTGGCTTTCACGCTCGAGATCCGATTGCGCATGTCCTTCAGGCTGGCCATGGAGTCTCCCGATCCTCGGTTGGCGCCTCAGGCGATGGATCTACGCCGAGAAGTGCTCGGCAAACTTGTCAATCGCGCTCTTCAGCTTGCCCTCCAGCTCATCAGAGAGTTTGCCCTCGTCGCGGATCTTCTCAAGGATGTCGTTGTGGTTCTCGCGCATGTAGCGCAGCAGGTCTTCTTCGAAACGGCCCACGGCTGACACCTCCAGCGGATCGAGATAGCCCCGGGTCCCGGCAAAAATCACGACAACCTGCTCTTCCACCTGCAGCGGCGAGAACTGGGGCTGCTTCAACAGCTCCGTCAGGCGGGCGCCGCGGGCGAGGAGGCGCTGCGTGGCGGCGTCCAAATCGGAGCCGAACTGCGCGAAAGCCGCCATCTCGCGGTACTGCGCCAGTTCGCCCTTGATCGCGCCGGCGACCTGCTTCATCGCCTTGATCTGCGCTGACGAGCCCACGCGCGACACCGACAGACCGACGTTCACCGCCGGGCGGATACCCTGATAGAAAAGGTCCGTCTCCAGGAAGATCTGGCCATCTGTGATCGAAATCACGTTCGTCGGAATATAGGCCGAGACGTCGTTGGCCTGGGTCTCGACGATTGGCAGCGCCGTCTGCGACCCCGCGCCGTGATCTTCGTTCAGCTTCGCCGCGCGCTCCAGAAGGCGGCTATGCAGGTAAAACACGTCGCCGGGATAAGCTTCGCGGCCCGGCGGGCGGCGCAGCAGCAGCGACATCTGGCGAT
>CAYXPZ010000060.1:0-14137 GCA_964466965.1 uncultured Hyphomicrobiaceae bacterium | reverse complement strand
CAATAGCTTGCTAGTGGTCCTTGTGATTCAGACATTTGCTCGGGCGGGTGCTGCACAGGGAGGCAAATGTCTGAATCGGACCACTAGCTGTTCAGGTATCGTTGGACAGCCCGTCGCTGGACAGGGCGTTGCACAACCGGGAAAAGGGCATGATCGCCTATTATTCCGCTACAGAATTGCTCGCGGCACTCATCGGCCTGTACATGCTGGCCGGCGGCGCTGGCATGTTGAGTGATCGCGACGTGTGGTCCAAGGTCATCCGGGAGATCGCGGCCAGCCCAGCGCTGGGCTATGTGGCGGGCATTTTGGCCTTCGCCATCGGCGCGGCGATCGTGGCGGTGCATAACCGTTGGGATACGCCGCTTGGGATCTTTGTGTCCTTGATCGGCTGGGCCGCGCTCATCGAGGGTGTGCTGATGCTGGCGTTGCGACGGCCGTTCATCGGTTTTTTCGCCCGGCTGGCGCCATCCGCCTCCGCCGGACGGATTATCGCAAGTCTGATCGCCGCCGCGGGCGCCATTCTACTCTACGCCGCCCTGCTCTGATCACGGGCGGTGTCGCCTCGCTGCGCTTGCGCATGGACCGAAATTAGCCTGCTGGCCCTTCGGCCACAGGCGCGACTTTCTCGTTGAAATCGGTGCCGTGGTGGACGGCGGCGACATAGCCCTTACGGATGACGAAATCGCCGAACGCCTCGCCCTCCTCGCGATCGTTGGCATAAGCCGCAAGCATGGGCCTTAGCGTCTCCAGGATCGTTTCCTCGCCGACATTCTCAAGATAGGGCCTGGCGAGCCGTTGCCCATAATAGCCACCGCCCAGATACATGTTATATTTGCCCGGCGCACGGCCCGAAAAGCCGACCTCGGCGACATAGGGGCGCGAACAGCCATTGTTGCAGCCGCTCATGCGGATCACGATGCCCGCGTCGCCGAGGCCCGCCTCGTCGAGCAACCCTTCCACTTTGGTAATCAGAGACGGCAAATACCGCTCGCTCTCGGCCATCGCCAGCCCGCAAGTCGGGAACGCAACGCAGGCCATAGAATGACGCCGCAGCGTGCTGCGCTCGGAGGCGTCGATGATGCCGTGCTGTTCAAGCAGCTTCTTGATCTTCGGCTTCCGCCGGGGCGGTATGCAGGCGATGATCAGGTTCTGGTTTGGCGTGATGCGCAGATCGCCCTTATGGATCGTCGCGATCTCTCGGATGCCAGTCATCACCTGATGTGGGCCGTCGTCCTTAACGCGGCCATTCTCTATGAAAGCGGTGTAATTCCATGAGCCGTCGGCATTCTTGCTCCAGCCGAAGCGATCGGTGCTGGTGTCAAAGTGATAGTCGCGCGCGGGTTGCAGCTTCCAGCCCAACCGCTGTTCCAGCTCATCGACGAACCAGTCCAGCCCGTTGCGGTCGATGGTGTATTTCATGCGCGCAACCTTGCGGTCGACGCGGTTGCCGAAATCGCGCTGGATGGTGACGATCTTTTCCGCCACCTCCACGGCCTTATCCGCGGGAATGAAGCCGATCACGTCGCCGAGCCGCGGATAAGTTGACGGCTCATTGTCGGTGCGGCCCATGCCGCCGCCGACCGCGACGTTGAAGCCTGCGAGATCATCGCCGTCCGCAATCGCGATGAAGCCGATATCCTGCGTGAACACGTCAACATCGTTCACCGGCGGGATGGCAAAGCCGATCTTGAACTTGCGCGGCAGATAGGTGCGCCCATAGACCGGCTCGACCTCGTCTTCCTTGTCGCCCTGATAGACCGGCTGCTCGTTAAGCCAGATCTCGTGATAGGCGCGGGTGCCGGGCAGCAGGTGCTCGCTCACCTCCTTCGCGATCGGGAAGACCTGCGCGTGGAGCGCGGAAAACTCCGGGATCGGCGTCGCCATTACGCCGCGATTCACATCGCCGCACGCCGCGATGGTGTCGAGCAGGCTGTCATGGATGCCCTGCATGGTCGCTTCGAGGTCGCGCTTCAGCACGCCGTGAAACTGGAAGGTCTGGCGCGTGGTCAAGCGCAGCGTGTTGTTGGCGTGGTTGCGCGCCAGCTCGTCGAGCTGGAGCCACTGATCCGGCTGGCACACCCCGCCGGGCAGGCGCACGCGGATCATGAACGAGTAGGCCGGCTCCAGCTTCGAGCGGCGGCGCTCCTCGCGCAGGTCGCGGTCGTCCTGCTGATAGGTGCCGTGGAACTTGGTGAGCTGGTGGTCGTCTTCCAGCACCGCGCCGGTGATGCGCTCGGCGAGGCTGTGCACCAGCGAGCCGCGCAGATATCCACTTTCGTACTTGATGCGCTCGTTTGGATGCAGTTTTTCAACCGGTTGCGAGCGGTCGACGCTGCGGTCGATCTTGTGGCGCTCGGCTGCCTTGCTCATTCTGTCCCTCAATAAACGTCGCGTTGATAGCGGCGCTCGCGCTGCATCTGCTTCAGGTGCGCCTCAGCGTCTTCGACCGAATAGCCGCCCTGCTCCTGCAGGATGCCCGCCAGCGCATCATGCACGGCTGGGGCCATGCTCTCCGCGTCGCCGCAGACATAGATGGCCGCGCCGTCGCGGATCCACGCATAGACCTCGCTGGCCTTCTCGCGCAACCGGTCCTGCACATAGATCTTCTTCGCCTGATCGCGCGAGAACGCGACATCCATGCGCGTGAGCACACCATCCTTAAGCCATTTCTGCCACTCGGTTTGATAGAGGAAATCCTCGCGGAAGCGCCGGTCGCCGAAGAACAGCCAGCTCTTGCCTTGCGCGCCCATTTCCTCTCGCTCCTGCATGAAGGCGCGGAACGGGGCAACGCCCGTGCCCGGCCCGATCATGATCAGCGGCTGGTCCGGGTCTTCGGGCAGGCGGAAGTTCTCGTTTTCGCTGACATACACACGGATCTGATCGCCCGGGGCGCGACGGTCGGCGAGGAAAGTGCTGGCAACGCCATAACGCCCCCGACCGGCAGGCGTCGTGCGCGTGACGCCCACCGTCAGATGCACCTCATCCGGCAGTGCCACCTGGCTGGACGCGATGGAATAAAGCCTTGGCTGGAGCTTGCGCAGCATTCCGGTGAAGGTCGCGGCGTCGAGGCCGGGGGCGGGCCAGCGCGCGACGACATCTGCGACCTGATGTTCTTTGAGGAACGCTTGCAGGGCTGCCTCGTTGCCCTCGCGTGTGAGGTCGGCGAGCTCATCCGCACCGCTCGCTGCCCCATAGGCTTTCAGAAACCCGGGGGTCAGCATGGTGAGTTCAAGATCATCGCGCAGCGCCTCAGCCACCGGCTTGTCCGCACCGTTTGGCTTGACGGGGGTATCGGGCGCAAACCCGAGCGTCTCCACGATTTCATCAACCAATGCCTCGTCGTTGCTGGCGAGCACGCCGAGACTATCCCCAGGCTGGAATTTCAAGCCGGAGCCTTCCAGCGACAGCTCGATGTGCTGGGTTTGCTTGTCGGAATAGCGCCCGTTCAGCCGGACGCTGTCCAGCACTTCGGCCTCAAACGGGTTCTTGCGCGAATGCACTGGAGCCGATGGCGCGGGCGCAAGGCCGAAAGCAGCAAGTCCGGATGGCGCGGCGGCCGTGGCTTCAGCAGCGTGCGCGGGCGCATCGGCGGCCAGCATCTCGCTGAGTTCCGCGATCCACGATTCTGCCGCATCCTCGTAATCGACGTCGCAATCCACCCGCTCGGCGATGCGCGCGCCGCCCAGCTCCTCGAAGCGCCGGTCCAGCACCTTGCCCGCTTCGCAGAAATGCACATAGCTGGTGTCGCCAAGCGACAGCACGGCGAACTTCACGCCGTCGAGCTTCGGGGCCTTGCGCCCCTGCAAAAACTCGAAAAATCCTGCCGCGCCCTCCGGCGGGTCGCCCTCGCCATGCGTGGCGGCAACCATCACGACATGCGTTTCGCTTTTGAGATCACGCTGTTTGTAATCGGCCATGTTGACCGCGCGCGCCTCCAGCCCGGCGGCCGTGAAACGCTCGGCGGCCTGCTTGGCCACGCCGGCGGCATTGCCGGTTTCCGTTGCGTAGAGCACCGTGACGTTGGGGCCCGCTGCCGGCGCGCCCGTGGCAGGCCCCTGCGCGGGGACCGCGATCCCCTGCCGGCTGAGGCCAGCAAGAAAGCCGCTCAGCCACAACGTCTGTTCCTGCGTGAGCGTGGGCAGCAACTCGTTCAGGGCATGCGCCTGCTTTTGGTCGAACAGGCCCGCGAACGCGGCGGCCTCCGGCATATTGGCGTAGTGGCCCATCGTAATCTTTGCCTCAGGGTTCAGCGCTGCACAGCAATGTTGAGGCTAAAAATCTGCAATACTGGCTGTCATCACAATCGCCCCGGCGGAATTGTGACAGACGTTTTCCAGCGTGCGCCGCGCGCGGTATTGCAGTCGGTGCCAGCCCCGCCTGCGCGATCAACCGTCACCGGCCGCCGCCACCCGCGCCATGAAGAATCGCGCGGTCATCACATCGAGATGCGCGCCGCCGCCATTTTTGAACACGGTGATGTCGTCCACGTTGGTCCGGCCCGCGCTGCCCTGCGCCAGATCATAGTGATCGCCCAGTACATCATTGGCGCTGATCACGCCGGCCTCCATCGGGATGATGAGTTCGCCGATTTCACCGATCGTCGTCTCGCGGGCATCGACGAACAACCGGGCCCGTCTCAGCGCCAGATCATCCGCCTCGCGCATGTCTGGGCGGTAGGCGCCAATAAGGTCGAGATGCGCGCCTGGCTTGAGCCACGCCCCGCAGATGATCGGTTCAAGGCTCATCGTGGCGCAGGACACAATGTCTGCCTCGCGCACGGCTGACTCCAGGTCATCGGCGATTTCGGCCGAAATGCCCTGCTCCGCCATTGCAGCCACCGCCTGTTGCGCGCGCTCGCACGTGCGGTTCCAGAGTTTCACTTGCCGGAGGCTTGGGCGAACAGCGCGAAACGCCTCTGCGGTGCGCCGGGCAATGGTCCCTGCGCCGACGATCAAGAGTGAGGCGCTGTCCGCCCGCGCGAGCTGCTTCACGCCCAAAGCGGAATCCGCCACGGTTTTCCAGACCGTCAGCGCCGCGCCGTCCAACACAGCTTCGATCTGACCCGTGCAGCCATCAAAAACCATCATCACGCCATTTATGGAGGCGAGCGGCGGCGTCCTCTCAGGATTGCCCGGAAAAATGGTGACCGATTTCAGCCCCAGGGCGTCGCCCGGGATCCACGCCGCCCTGTTCAGCCAGCTCTGTTCGCCGGAGCGCATCAGCAGATCCTCAAGCATCGCGCGCGGCCCGCGGTGCGCCTGGTCCAGCGCGTCCACGAGCGCCAGCCAGTCCCCGTTATTCTCCATCTCGGCGCTATCGATCATCCGCATGGCCGTCTCCGCGTCATTGCGCTAAAACCCGCGAGCGCGGCATCATCGCCGGGTGACACCTTGACGCGCAATCATCTTTTGACTGCAAAGCCGACGCGACGCAGCGAGGACCCAAGCATGCCAACCTATCGCCAAGCCGTGCTGCGCGTCCTGCTTGCAAAAATGGCCATGAATGCCGTGTCTGCACGATGAGCGCGTCGCCGAAGCAAGATCCCGTGGTGGACATCGCGATCGTCGGAGCCGGCATCGTCGGCCTGGCCTGCGCCCATCGCCTTTCGATGATGGGGCGGCGCGTTGTCGTATACGACCGTGAGGGGATCGCACAGGGCGCCAGCTACGCCAACCAGAGTGCGCTGGCCTTCTCCGATATTCTGCCGCTGGCAGCGACCGGTGCGCTACGCCAAGTGCCGAAATGGCTGATGGACCCGCTCGGGCCGCTGACAATCCGCCAGGACTACGTGCTACAGATCGCTCCGTGGCTGTTGCGCTTCTGGCGCGCGGGCTGGCCCGATCGGATCAAGGCGAGCATCGCGGCGCAGAGCGCGCTGATGCGGCTTGCGCGCTCAGAGATGCACCGGATGATCGGCGAAGCGGGCCTGGGCGACACGCTACGCCGTGACGGTTCACTGGAGCTTTATGAGTCAGAAGCGGAGTTTCGCCGCGCCGAATGGGGCTGGCGGGCGCGCGAGGCCGAAGGCATCGCGTTTGCGCATGTGCGCGGGGCGCAGCTGGCAGCGTTGCAGCCGGGTCTATCGTCGCGTTTCATCGCCGCAACATACGTGCCGGGGTGGGAGACACTCGACGAACCGTATCAGTTCGCCTGCCGTCTCGCGGATTTTGTTCGCGCGCGAGGCGTCGCATTCCGAAGCGGCGAAGTGACAGCGCTCGACCCGGAGAGCGAAGGCGTTCAGATTCACTTCGCGGATCGCGAGAGCACATTCGCCAACCAAGCGGTCATCGCCGCCGGTGCATGGTCAAAGCGCCTGAGCGCGCCGCTTGGCGACCGGGTGCCGCTGGAGACAGAACGCGGCTACAACACCACGCTACCGCCCAGCGCGTTCGATCTGCGCCGCCAACTCGTGTTCCCAAGCCATGGCTTCGTCATTACGCCGCTCTCAACCGGCGTGCGCGTAGGCGGGGCGGTGGAACTCGGCGGGCTGGAGCTTGCGCCGAATTATGCGCGCGCCGACGCGATGCTGACCAAGGCGGCGCGTTTTCTGCCGGGGCTTAAAACCGAAAACGGCGTCCAATGGATGGGCTTCCGGCCCTCTCTGCCAGACACGCTGCCGGTCATCGGGCGCTCAAAAGCAAGCCCGCGCATTGTCTACGCTTTCGGTCATGGGCATCTGGGTCTGACGCAATGCGCAGCGACAGGCCGGCTCATCTCGGATATTCTGACGGCCGCACCGGCGGCCATTGATCTCACGCCTTTCAGTCCGCAACGTTTTTAATATCTGAGATCGCGCCGCGAACACCGCGCGACAAAAGGGGGCCTCTTGACACTGTGGTTTTGGCTCGGGCTTGCGTTTGTCCTGCTCGCAGCCGGGCTGGCGATATTCACTTGGCTGCATCAGTCGCGCGTTGAGCGGAGCTATCCGCCAATGGGGCGCTTCGTGCGCGCTCAAAGTGATGACCTGCACGTTCTTGAGGCGGGCGAAGGCGCGCCGGTCGTGATGCTCCACGGAGCGAGCAGCAATTTGCGCGAATGGACCGCCTCGATCTTCGATCACATCGCTGGCCGCCACCACGCCGTCGCACTCGACCGGCCCGGCTTCGGCTGGAGCACGCGGCGGGGAGACAACGCGCATGATCCGCGCGTGCAGGCACGGCTTTGCCGGCAGGCATTCCGCGCGTTGGGGCTGGAGCGCCCGATTATCGTCGCGCATTCCTGGGCCGGCGCGGTGGCGCTTGCGTATGCGCTGGAGTTTCCCGAGGAGACCGGCGGCATCCTGTTTCTCTCGGGCGTTTCGCACCCTTGGCCGGGAGGCGTCGGATGGGAGCATGAGGCGGCGTCACTGCCGCTGTTGGGCCGTCTGTTCGCGTGGACGCTGGTTGCGCCGGGCTATTTTCTGCGGGTTGATGCCGGCATCCGCAACGTCTTTCGGCCGAACCGCGCGCCCGTTCGCTACCGGAAGGCGGCCGCAACGGCGCTGTATAGCCGCCCAGCCACGTTCTTGGCCAATGCGCACGACCTGACGCGGCTCAAGCCGATCGTCCGCGAGATGGCGCTTCACTATCCGCAGATCAAAACACCATTGATCGCCCTCACCGGCGATCGCGATCACGTCATCTATACAGATCTGCACACGCCGCCGCTCGTCGCCAAAGTCCCCGATGCTAAGCTAGAGGTGCTCAGCGGTGTTGGCCACATGCCGCACCATGTAGCGCCGGAGACTGTTCTGAATGCGATCGACCTGCTGGTACGCCAGCGCGCTGCGACAAACCCTGTTGACCTCACGGGATGAGGATTTGCCGGATGGTTTGGCCGTCAGCAAGCCGGTCAAACGCGACATTCAGCTCATCAAGCGAAATCCGTTCACTCAATAGGCGATCGACCGGCAGCAACCCCTGCCGATAAAGCCTGATGAAACGCGGCACATCGCGGATCGGCGCGCAACTGCCGATATAGCTGCCCTTGAATGTTCGCTCCTCAGCGACGAGCTGCGCGGCCGGCAATGGCAGCCGGTCTGCAGGGTTGGGCAAGCTTGCGGTCACCGTGGTTCCGCCTCGGCGCGTCACCTGATAGGCAAGCTCCAACGCCGGCACCACGCCAGCCATCTCAAAGCCAAAATCGACACCGCCGCCGGTCGCCGCGCGCACCTTCTCGGCGCAGTCCGGATCGCTGGCGTTGAATGTCTGGGTCGCGCCCAGTTGCGCGGCCGCCTGCAGCTTCGCCTCGGACAGGTCGATGGCGACGATGTCTGTGCAACCCGAAAGCTTCGCAGCGATCAGCGCCATCAACCCGACCCCACCCAGACCAGTGATAGCGACGGATGCCCCTGGCGGCGTCTTCGCTGTATTCACGACCGCGCCCGCGCCGGTCAGCACTGCGCACCCAAACAGCGCGGCCTCGGCGAAATCCAGGTCGTCGTCCACCTTGATCGCGGATTCGCGAGCCACAACGGCATATTCTGCGAAGCAGGACACACCAATGTGGTGGTGCAGAGCTTCCCCATTGCGGCTCAGGCGGCGCGCGCCGGAGAGCAGAGTCCCCTCAGCGTTGGCGGCCGCGGCCGGCTCGCACAGGGCAGGGCGGCCCTCGGCGCAAGGCACGCAGCGCCCGCAGCTCGGCACAAAGACCAGCACCACGCGGTCACCTGTCTTGAGGTCGTCAACTCCTGGCCCTGGCTCCACGACCTCCGCGGCCGCCTCGTGGCCCATCACCATCGGCACCGGACGCGGCCGGTCGCCATTTATGGTTGAAAGGTCGGAATGGCAAAGGCCTGCTGCGCGGATTTTCACCAGCAATTCACCCTCGCCGGGCGGCGCAAGCTCAACCTCCTCGATTGTCAGGGGCCGGCTCTCGGCGTAAGGCCGCGGCTCTTCTCGCTCACGTAACACGGCGGCGCGTATCTTCATGTTTGTCTCCCAAGGCGTGCTCACCCGGCGGGCATTGCTGCGCAAACACGCGGCAATTAGCAGTCCGGAAGCAGCCGTCCGTCCCCTGCCAAATCCGCGCGCCGCTCCCTGTGCGGCCGCCATTCAGGCTACGGCTGCAATTTCTTGGTTACAATCTTGCGCGCAAACACGACAGGGCATCAAGAGAAGTGCCGCGTGCCGGCCTGCGACGTAAGAACGAGACGCAATTGGCTTGTTACACAAAGCGAATTTTTGCTAGCTTCGCGATCTGGCACGGAGTGTGCCAGGTCTATTGCGCAATGGCTTCCATGGAACAACCAACGAAAGGGGTTTGCAATGCGTGCTCTAGGACTCGCGATCAGCACGTTTGCCATGCTGGCGCTGTCGGTGCTGCCAGCATCTGCGGCAACGCTCGATGACGTAAAGGAACGCGGACATTTGCAGTGCGGCGTTGACGGCGGTCTGCCTGGCTTCTCCGCGCCCGACGACGAGGGCAACATGGCCGGCATCGACGCCGATTTCTGCCGCGCGCTTGCGGCAGCAATCTTCGGCGACGCCACAGCCGTGAAGTACACCAACCTTACCGCGAAGGAGCGTTTCACCGCTCTGACCTCGGGCGAGATCGACGTTCTCTCGCGTAACACCACTGACACCTTGACCCGCGACGCGACGCTCGGCGTCGAGTTTACCTACTACAACTACATCGACGGCCAGGGCTTCCTGGTTAAGAAAGACCTCGGCGTCACGAGCGCCATGGAACTCAGCGGCGCGAAGGTCTGCGTGCAGGCCGGCACCACCACCGAGCTGAACCTCGCTGACTACTTCCGCGTCAATGACATGGAGTTCGAGCCGGTCGTCTATGATACCTCCGTCCAGACCCGCGAAGGCTTCGACGGCGGTTCCTGCGACGTGCTGACCTCTGACAAGTCTCAGCTCGCCGCGATCCGCACCGAACTGTCGGATCCGGAAGGCGCCGTGATCCTGCCAGAGACGATCTCCAAGGAACCGCTTGGCCCGGTGACGCGTCAAGGTGATGCGCAGTGGCACGACATCGTGCGCTGGACGCTGTTCGCGCTCATCAACGCTGACGAGTATGGCGTCACGTCGGAAAACGTCGACCAGATGAAGGCCGAAAGCAGCAACCCGAACGTTCGCCGGCTGCTCGGCGTTGAGGGCACCATGGGCGAAAATCTCGGCCTATCAAGCGACTGGGCCTACAACGCCATCAAGCAGGTCGGCAACTATGACGAGCTCTATCAGCGCAACGTTGCGCCGCTGGGCATTCCGCGCGAGGGCAGCGTAAACGCGCTGTGGACCGAAGGCGGCATCCTGTACGCGCCGCCAGTCCGCTAAATCGATGGACAGCCGGTGGCGTCCGCGGTCATGCGGATGCCACCGGAGCCCCAAATCTGCGCTCCGCAAAACCGTTCTGCAGCCAGAGGACGCGACTTGAGCCGCCAATCCCGGATTCCGTTCTACCGCAATCCCGTCTACCGCGGAGTGGCCGCACAGATTGCGGTCCTGGCTCTCGTGATTTGGGCGTTTTACACAATTTTCACGAATACCGTCACGAATCTGAATGAACGCGGTATTCAGACAGGCTTCGATTTTCTGACCGAGATCGCGCCGTTCTCGATCGGTTTTTCGCCCTTCATCGATTACGAACTCGGCGAGACAACCTACTGGACTGTTTTTTTAATCGGCATTCAGAACACCATCATTGTCAGCATACTGGGAATTTTGGTGGCCACATTTCTCGGATTCGTCGTCGGGGTCGCGCGGCTGTCACCAAATTTTCTGCTCTCGACATTCGCGTCCACTTATATTGAGGTTTTCCGCAACACTCCGCTGTTGTTGCAGATCATGTTCTGGAACTTCGCGGTGTTCCTGCCGCTGTTTCCTGGCCCGCGCGAAAGCATCATGCTCGGCGACGATGTGTTTCTCAACAATCGGGGGCTATATCTACCGCGCCCGATACTGAGCGAAAACATTGGCGCCTACGCGTTAATACTGGCAATCGTACTTGGGATCGTCGCGATCTTTGCCTTCAACCGCTGGGCCAAAGCGAAGCAATACCGCGAAGGGCCACGTCCGCCAGGACGCCTCTACGGCCTGGCCATACTGGTTGGTCTGACCGCGCTGGTGTTCCTGCTTTTCCCGTCTCCTGTGACGTTCGATGTGCCGGAGCTTGGCCGATTCAACCTTTCAGGCGGTATGGAGGTGCCGCTGCCGCTGTTCTCGCTGTGGTTCGCGCTGACGACTTACACCGCCGCCTTCATCGCCGAAAACGTGCGCGGCGGTATCATCTCCGTGCCCAAAGGCCAGACTGAAGCTGCCTCGTCCCTGGGCCTGCCGCGCACCCGCATGCTGCGGTTGGTCATCATTCCCCAGGCGATGCGCGTTATCGTGCCGCCGACCATCAGTCAGTATCTAAACCTGACCAAGAACTCTTCGCTGGCCGTGGCCGTCGGGTATCCCGAGTTGGTCAATGTCTGGGCCGGCATCGCGCTGAACCAGACGGGACAGGCGCTCGTCATCATTGCCATGACGATACTGGTCTATGAAGCATTGAGCTTGACCACCTCAGCAATCCTCAACTGGTACAACCGAAGCGTCCAGATGGTGGAACGGTAACATGGCGCAGACGGGAACATTCGAGGTCAAAGAGAGCCGTCTACCACCCGTTCGCGAGACTGGCCCATGGCAGTGGGCTCGGGAGAACCTGTTCGGCTCGGTGACAAACACGCTCGTCACGCTGATCAGCCTGTATCTGCTTTATCTCATCATCCCGCCGATCGTGCAGTGGGTGCTGCTTGACGCAAACATATCCGGCTCGGACCGGTCGGTCTGCGAGGCGAACCCGGACGGCGCATGCTGGACGTTTATCAAGGTGCGTTTCACGCAAATCATGTTCGGCCTTTACTTCGGCGCGAACCCGGATCAGGTCTGGCGGCCAGTGCTCGCCATGGGGACCTTCGCCGCCTTAATCGCCTGGCTGGTGATCCCGCTCACACCGTTTAAGCCGCAGGTTGGACTGTTTACGCTCATCGGCTTTCCGATCTTCACCTATGCGGTCGTTCAAGGATCGTGGCTTGGTCTGCCCGCGGCAAATCTCGAAGAATGGGGCGGCTTTCTGCTGACGTTGACACTGGCGAGTGTGGGTATCGTCGGGGCCCTGCCCATCGGCATTTTGCTGGCGCTCGGACGCCGTTCGGAACTGCCCATTATTCGCGCGCTTTCGATCGTCTTCATTGAGTTCTGGCGCGGCACGCCGCTCATCACCATCCTCTTTATGGCTTCAGTGATGCTGCCCCTGTTCTTCCCCGCCGATATCGACTTCAACAAGATCGTCCGCGCGATGGTCGGCATCACGCTGTTCCAATCCGCCTATACCGCTGAAGCAGTGCGCGCCGGACTCCAAGCGATGCCGCGGGGCCAATACGAGGCAGCCGACGCGCTCGGGCTCGGTTATTGGCAGAAGATGATCTTCATCATCCTGCCCCAGTCGCTCAAGATCTCGATCCCGGGCATCGTCAATACCTTCATCGCCCTGTTCAAGGACACCTCGCTGGTGTCGATCATCGGGTTATTGGACCTGCTGAACATGTCGCAAACGGCGAGCCGCTCGATTGAATGGAAAGGCTACGACTTTGAGGCCTTCATTTTCGCCGCGCTGATTTTCTTCATCTGCACCTATGGCATGTCGCGTTACAGTCAGTATATCGAGCGAAAGCTGGATAGAGAGACCCAACGCTAGGAGTTGATAGCATGGCCGTCTCAGAAACCTCCCGGCCGGACCACGACAGTGCGCCGGAACGCCGCTTGGACAGCCCGATCATCGAGATCAGCGGGCTTAACAAGTGGTTTGGGGAGTTCCACGTCCTCAAGGACATCGACCTGACGGTGGGCACCGGCGAGCGGATTGTGGTCTGCGGCCCGTCCGGGTCCGGCAAGTCCACGCTCATCCGCTGCATTAATCGGCTGGAGGTGCATCAGGAAGGCACGATCATCGTCGACGGGATCGAGCTGAACGACGACCTGAAGAACATTGAGGACATCCGCAAGGAAGTCGGGATGGTGTTCCAGCACTTCAACCTGTTCCCGCACCTTACGGTTCTGGAGAACTGCACGCTCGCGCCGGTTTGGGTTCGCAAGGTCCCGAAGAAAGAAGCCGAGGAAACCGCGCACAAGTATCTGGAGCGCGTGCGTATCCCCGAGCAAGCCCTGAAGTATCCCGGCCAGCTTTCCGGCGGGCAACAACAGCGCGTGGCCATCGCCCGCTCGTTGTGCATGCAGCCGCGTATCATGCTGTTCGACGAGCCGACCTCCGCGCTCGACCCGGAGATGATCTCTGAGGTGCTTGACGTGATGATCGACCTGGCCGAGAGCGGCATGACGATGCTGGTCGTCACCCACGAGATGGAGTTTGCGCGCAAGGTCGCCGACCGTATCGTGTTCATGGATTTCGGCCAGATCGTCGAGGTGCAGCCGCCCGAGGGCTTCTTCAACAATCCCAAGAGCGATCGCACCAAGCTCTTCCTCAGCCAGATCCTCGGGCACTGATCGCCGTGGCGGCCCGGTCGCGGGGCGGAACAATGGAACGGGTAACAGGCAAAGATGCAGCCGGCGTGGCGCTGCGGTTGGCGGTCATCTCTATCGTGGTCGGCATCGTCCTGCAGGCGCTGGGGCTCGATCCCTTCGACGTATTTGAAAATTTCCGCGCCCTGATCCGCTACATCTCGGAGACCGGGTGGGATGCGCTGGAGTGGCTCGGCACACGTCTGGCCGTCGGCGCGGTTATCGTCATCCCGATCTGGGCCATTGTGCAAGTCTTCCGGCTCATCTTCCGGCGCACCAACAGCGGACAGTGACCTCACCCCTTGCGTTGCATGGCGCGCCTCACTAATCTCGCCACAGTACGGGGTTGCGACGCCATCGGTGCGCCGCCCGTTTTCTGCTCTTGGGGAATAGTTTAACGGTAGAACAGCGGACTCTGACTCCGTCGGTCCTGGTTCGAATCCAGGTTCCCCAGCCATCGTCAGGTTCACATCCCTTCGCGTCCCTTCATAGAGCGCTTGAAAAACAAGGGATTTTATCGAGAGAGCCTTTCATCCACATTCAGAGATATTCGCTTGTACCCGCGACTGAGTGGTGGTGCATCCGGGGCTATCTTTGTAGCCGCCGGTGCAAAAGTGGGCCAGTGGAGCGGCGGCGCGGTGCCGTTCGCG
>CAYXPZ010000059.1:0-14673 GCA_964466965.1 uncultured Hyphomicrobiaceae bacterium | reverse complement strand
TAGGTTGCGAAGCGGAAATGCATCACGTCGCCGTCGTGGACAACGTATTCCTTGCCCTCCAGGCGCATCTTGCCCGCTTCCTTTGCGCGCGCCTCGCCACCGCAGGCGATGAAATCCGCATACGTGATCGTTTCCGCCCGGATGAAGCCCTTCTCGAAATCGGTGTGGATGACGCCGGCCGCTTTTGGCGCGGTTGTGCCGCGCGGCACGGTCCAGGCCCTCGCTTCCTTGGGTCCAACAGTGAAATAGGTGATGAGGCCGAGGAGATCATAGCCCGCGCGGATCAGCCGGTTCAGCCCTGGCTCTTGCAGCCCGAGGTCGGCGAGATATTCGGCCTGCTCTTCGGCTTCGAGCTGCGCGAGTTCCGCCTCGATCTTTGCGGAAATGACGACGACGCCCGCGCCTTGCTTCGCCGCGTGCGCCTCGACATCGCGCGCGAGCGCGCTGCCGGTCGCAGCGGAGTCTTCATCGACATTGCAGACGTAGAGCACTGGCTTGGCCGTTAACAGTTGCAGCATCCGAAAGCCGGGCATCTCCTCATCGGTGATGTCCGCCGCGCGCGCTGGCCGCCCTTCCGCTAACACGGCTGCGACCTTATCAACCAGCGCCAGCGTCGCCTTGGCCTCCTTGCCCTCCGGCCCCTGCGTCTTTGCCTTTTTCTCCAGCGCGGGCTTACGCCGTTCCAGGCTCTCCAGATCGGCGATCATCAGTTCCGTTTCGACCGTCTCGGCATCGGCGATCGGGTCTATACGGCCCTCGACGTGGCCGATATCGTCATCCTCAAAACAGCGCAGAACATAGGCGATCGCATCCATCTCGCGAATATTGGCGAGAAACTGGTTGCCCAGCCCTTCGCCCTTTGATGCGCCGCGCACCAGCCCAGCAATATCAACGAAGCTCAGCCGCGTCGGGATGATCTGCGCGGACTTGCCTAGAACGGCGAGTTCATCGAGCCGGGGATCTGGCACCGGAACTTCGCCGACATTCGGCTCGATCGTGCAGAACGGATAGTTGGCCGCCTCGGCCGCGGCAGTGCGGGTCAGCGCGTTGAAGAGCGTGGACTTGCCGACATTGGGCAGCCCGACGATGCCGCATTTGAAACCCATCTTCGTGCGTCCTGTCCTCAAGCATTCTTCAGTAAAAGCAGAAACCGGTTTTGCGTTCGAAAATGCGTCAAAGCTAAAACAGATGTCCAACGCGCGCAGCGCTGGCGCGGATCAGCCGGATAGCCAGCGGCGCAGCTTCTCGCCGAGCGCGGTCGGCTTAGATGGCGTGTCCTGTTTCGATGTGCCGGTAACGGGGGCGGACGTTTCGCGCTGCGGAGCCTGTTTGCCTGTGGACTGCACGTCCTGCATGGCCTGCGCCACGTCACTGGCGAACCTGGCTTGATCACCGCTCACCAGCGCCGGCGCGGCATCCGCAATGGCCTGCAGCAGCGGATCAAGCCACTCGCCATCCGCCTTGGCGAAATCGCCCAGCACATGCGCCGTCACTTTCGCCTTTTCACCAGGATGACCAATACCGATGCGAACCCGCCAGAAATCCGCGCCGCAATGCGCTGTCAGCGACTTCAAGCCGTTGTGCCCAGCGTGGCCGCCGCCCTGTTTGATCTTCACGCGTCCGGGCGCGAGATCGAGATCATCGTGAAAAACGATCAGGTCTTCGATGGAGAGCTTGTAAAATCGTGCCGCTTCGCCTGCCGACCGCCCAGATTCGTTCATGAAGGTTGCCGGTTTGAGCAGCAGCACCTTCTGATCGCCAATGCGCCCTTCCACAGCTTCGCCTTGAAACCGCCGTTTCCATGGAGCGAGGCCGTACCGTGCGGCGATCGCCTCGACAGCCAGAAATCCGACGTTGTGACGATTGTTGGCATAGCGCGCCCCCGGATTGCCCAGCCCGATCAGCAGCTTCATGGTGTTTCCCCAGCCGCGTCGCCGAACCGCATCCAAGCACGGCGCGTTTACTCTTCGGCAGGCTCTTCTTCTGTCTCGCCTTCATCCTCTTCGGGCTCACCCGCAGCCGTGCCGGCAATGCTGAGGATGGTGAAGTCGCGGTCCGTAATGGTCGGCGTCACGTTGTCTGGCAGCGTAACCTGAGAGATGTGCACCGAATCGCCGATATCCATACCGGTGACATCGACCTCGACATAATCCGGGATTGCGTCTGCCGGGCAGCTTAACTCGACTTCATGCCGGGTCATGTTCAGCACACCGCCGCGCTTAAGGCCAGGGGCCTCCTCTTCGTTGATCACGTGAACGGGTACGCCCACTTCCACGACCGCGTCCTTCGCCAGGCGCAGGAAATCGACATGTTCCAGGAAGTCTCGGACCGGATCAAACTGAACGTCCTTCGGGATCACGCGGGTTTTCTTTCCATTCACGTTGAGCATGTAAACGGTGCTAAGAAAGTGCCCGGTCTCAACCTGTTTCCAGACTTCCTTATAGTTCAGCGTAACCTTTTCCGGGCCGCCGCGGCCGCCGTAGACGATCGCGGGCACCCCGCCGCTCTTGCGGATCGTGCGCGCGGCCGCGGACCCGACGTGATCGCGTGGTTTCGCCATGAGTTCAGAAATGTCGGCCATTGCTTTCTCCCAAGCCGTCGTCGAGCGCCGAAATCAACTTATGCGCACTTTCCGCACCCGCCACACATAGAGATTGGGTGGCTTCGCTTCGGCGATGTTTGACGAAAATTCAAGAGTGGTCGCGGCACAAGCCCTTGCTCGGCCGGTTGCACGCAACCGCACGTTTTCGTGCGTTATAGCGGCGCTGACGCGGCAAGACAACGGACAATTTTTCTGGGAAGCCGCGATTAGCTCGACGACGATGGGCGGCGGATGGGGCGCATCAAGAATGCTGGAACCTGATCGCTCATACCGAAGGCGGTCGTTTCGCCAGCATCGGCGTCAGCAAACTCACGCTTTCGCGATGCCTTCCGGCGGGGCGTGCCGTTTTCATTGTCGTTACGGCTTGGCGCAGGTGCGCCATAACCTGGCGTCTCCGCGACGGCCGGTTCGCTCTGAGCTTGTCGGCGCGATCCGCCTCTCCTGCTCCGGCGCCTGCCAGAGGCGGTCTCATCTGCGCCCGCGCCCGCGTTGCCCTTTTGCTCTGGCTTTTCTTGCGCCTTGGCCTTGGCTGTGGGGTTGTGCTCCGGCTCGGCCGATGCGGCCTTGCCGGCGCCGCGCTTTCGGCCTCCGCGTTTCCGGCGTTTGCTGGTGTCCGCCTCGCCGTCTCCGGCCGGCTTCTCGCCGATCCAGGCGATCGGCCCGCCAACCAGCTTTTCGATGTCATGAACAGCCGGCAGCTCCCGCTTCGTGACCAGCATGGCGGCGAAGCCTTCGCGACCCGCGCGGCCGGTGCGTCCAATGCGGTGGATGTAATCTTCCGCGTGGCTGGGGACGTCGTAGTTGAACACGTGGCTGACTTCCGGGATGTCTAGCCCGCGTGCGGCAACGTCACTGGCGACCAGAAGCTGGATATCGCCGTTGCGAAATGCCTCCAAAGTCTGCGTTCGCGTGCGCTGGTCCATATCACCATGTAGTTCTCCAGCGTTGAAGCCATGCCTTTTGAGCGAACGGTACAGGATGCCGACGTCGCGCTTGCGGTTGCAGAATATGATTGCGTTCTTGACGTCTTGCTCACGGATCAGCGCGCGCAACGCCGCGCGCTTGTCTTTCGGCTCTGGCTCCACCGCCTTCAGCCTTTGCTCGATGGTCGTGGCCGCCATGGCCTGACGATCGACGCTGACGCGCTCGGGCGCATTGAGGAATTTGTGGGTGAGCTTCTCGATCTCCGGCGGCATGGTTGCCGAGAAGAACAGTGTCTGACGCGCCGGCGACAGCAATGAGCAGATACGCTCGACATCGGGGATGAAGCCCATGTCGAGCATGCGGTCCGCTTCGTCGATGACGAACACCTCGACGGCCGTCAGCAGCAGCTTGCCGCGCTCGAAATGATCGAGCAGCCGGCCCGGCGTCGCGATCAAAACATCCGCGCCGCGGTCCAGCTTGCGGTACTGTTCATCGAAGGAGACGCCGCCGATTAACAGCGCAACTGTGAGCTTGTGCTTTTTGCCTAACTCCTCGAAACTCTCGGCCACCTGCGCCGCGAGCTCCCGCGTGGGTTCAAGGATCAATGAGCGCGGCATACGCGCCCGCGCCCTCCCGCGCTCCAGCTTTGTCAGCATCGGCAGCACAAACGACGCTGTTTTGCCGGTGCCCGTTTGAGCAATGCCGACAACATCGCGCCCTTCGAGCGCAATCGGGATGGCTTTAGCCTGGATGGGCGTCGGCTCCTGGTAGCCTGCCGCTTCGACGGCCTCCAGAACCTTGTTGCTTAAGCCGAGTTCAGTGAATGTCATATTCTAAACAGCGGGCGGCCTCGATAGGGCCTGCTCCATAAACTCAAGTGTGTCGTGATCGTCTTGCTCATGCATGATCGCCGCGGACGATAACGCGGTTGTTTCCGAAGTCAAACGTCGGCGACGGTCCCGTTTGCCGCTTTCGTGGGCACTGGGGCTGTATCATCACGCTTTTCGGCCATGCTGCCTCAGAAGTGGCGCAAAATCGCCAAAATACAAGGGGTTTCTGGCCTATGGATGCTCGATCGAGCATTCGACAAGGTTCGCCCGCGGCTCAAGGCCGCACCACGATCTTGCCAACCGCCTGCCGTGATTCGATGAGCTTGAGCGCGCGGACCGTGTCCTCCAACGGCAGCACCTGCTGCACATGCGGTTTGAGCGTGCCGTCTGCACACCAATTCAGCACTTCGGCCATATTCGTTCGGTGGGCCATGGGGAACTCTTCCGCGAAGCGCCCAAGGAACACCCCCGCTGCTGCGCAACCTTTGAGTAGCAAAAGGTTGAGGGGAATGCTGGGAATCTCGCCCGAGGCGAAACCGACCACCAGCAGCCGTCCGTCCCAGGCGAGCGTGCGCAGTGCCCGCTCGGTCTGGTCGCCGCCAACACAGTCGTAAACGATATCGACGCCGCGCCCGCCGGTTGCCGCCTTGAGTTGGTCGCGCAGATCGCCGGAGCTATAGTCCACCAGAACGTCCGCGCCGTGCGCCTGACAGACCGACAGCTTCTGCGGCGAAGAGGCCACGGCAATCACCCGCGCGCCGAGCGCCTTGGCAATCTCGACCGCCGCTAGCCCTGCCCCGCCGGACGCCCCGAGCACGGCCACCGTTTCGCCCGCCGCCAGCCGGCCCCGGTCCTTCAGGCCGTGTATCGCCGTGCCGTAGGTGATCGTTACGCCCGCAGCGACCTCGTCGCTCACCTCCGGTGGGATCGGGACGACCCCGCTTGTCCGCGCCAGCGTTTTTTCCCGGCAACCGTTCCAACGCACATACGCCATGACCCGCTGGCCGATCTCGAAGTCCGTGACACCCGGGCCAAGCTGGGCGATCTCGCCGGCCACCTCGCCGCCCGGCGAAAATGGCAGTTCCGGCTTGTGCTGATACCGCCCGCGGATTATCAAGGTGTCAAAGAAGTTGAGCGCGGCGGCGCGCACGCGAATCAGTACTTGGTCTTCGCCCGCCGCCGGCTCGGGGACATCATCCATGACAAGCTCGTCGGGCCCACCCAGGGCATGACATATGATCGCCTTCATGGCAGTCTCCGCGTATTGCATCCATGCGTTGAGCCGTGCCCGGGCCGGTCGCGACACGCGCGGCATGTACCGCGGTGCGTGCGGCAGAACAACCGCAGTTTAACAGGACATGACGACAAGAGGCTATTTCGCCATCGGCGTGGAACGCATCTCCAAGTCGATGAATTTGGGCAATCTGATGCGCTCCGCGCACGGGTTCGGCGCGAGCTTTGTGTTCACGATCGACGCTGACAGCCGGGCGTTCGAGGCGAAGTCGGACACCTCCAAGGCCGCCGCGCATCTGCCCGCTTATCACTGGGCGGACGCCAGCGAGATGCAGCTTCCGCTGCACTGCCGTCTTGTCGGCGTCGAACTGCTCGATGAGGCAATCGACCTGCCCAGCTTTCGGCACCCGAAGCGCGCGGCCTATGTGCTCGGGCCTGAGCGGGGATCGCTGAGCAAGGAACTGCTGGGCCGCTGCGATTATGTCGTCAAAATCCCGACGGCCTTTTGCGTCAATGTTGCAATGGCTGGGGCGATCGTCATGTATGACCGCGTTCGCAGCCTTGGCCGCTTCGCTGAACGGCCGGTCGTGGAGGGCGGCGGCGCGCCGCTGCCGGGACATGTGCAAGGCGCCTCGCGCAGCCGGGTCGGGGAGGGTTAGTTTTTTGCTTCCGGGCGCTGGTCAAAGCGCGAGCAAAGCGATATACGGATTGCGATTTTCGCACTAACGCAACCAAGAGAGAGCAAGCTTCATGAGGATCGTTCTTGTCTCATCGGTGCTCATTGCCCTGATGACCGCTTCGGCGGCCGCGCAGAACACCACAAAGGTCGCCGAAAACAGGGATTGGGCGGTTTACGTCCATGAAGGGGAAAACGGCAATAAGATATGCTTCGCTGCGAGCGAGCCGAAGGATAGCTCTCCTCAAGACCAGGATCGCGGCGCAGCCTATTTCTATGTCACGAACTGGGTCGAGGACGGCATCAAGAATGAACTCAGCGTCAAGAATGGCTATGAGTTCAAGGAAGGCAGCCAGCCGGAAGTGGTCGTGAGCGGCACGGATTTCGAAATGTTCATCCGTGGCGACAATGCCTTTTTGCGTGATCCCGAGGACGAGAAAAAGCTGCTTCAATTGATGAAGGCAGGCGCCGATATGGTCGTCAGGGGCGAATCCGCGGATGGAGAGCAGACCACTGACACCTATTCGCTCTTTGGTCTGACCGCTTCGATCAATACATTGAATCAGGAGTGTCCTTAGTTCCGCGACCAAGCACCGGGGTGACAGGTGTCCTTAGATATTATCGCGCCATCAGGCCCAATAGCAGTGAATGATGCGCGCGCCGCCGCTGGGGCCAAGGCTAAAATGAACCTCATCGGTCTCAGCCGGTCCGAGATGGCTGCGTTTCTGGGCAATATTGGTGTGCCCGAGCGCCAGCAGCGCATGCGCGTCAGCCAGCTTTGGCGCTGGGTTTACACGCAGGGCGTGCGCGACTTCGATGCGATGACCAACGTCTCCAAGGCGCTGCGCAAAGAGCTCGGCCAGGCCGCGGCGCTTGAGCGTCCGGAGATCGTCTCGGAGCAGATTTCCAGCGATGGCACGCGCAAATGGCTTTCGCGTCTCGCCTCAACACAGCCGGGTGCGCCGGGGCCTGAGGTGGAAACCGTCTACATCCCGGATAGCGACCGCGCCACGCTCTGCATTTCCAGCCAGGTGGGCTGCACGCTGAATTGCAGGTTTTGCCACACCGGCACACAGCCGCTGGTGCGCAACCTTACCGCCGGCGAGATTGTCGGTCAGATCATGCTGGCGCGCGACCGGATTGGCGACTGGCCCGGCCTGGATGCGGACAATCCGACCGGGCTGCCTGAAGCCGAGCGCATGATCAGCAACATTGTCCTGATGGGCATGGGCGAGCCGCTTTATAACTTCGACAATGTCAAGACGGCGATGGAAATCGCCAACGACGGCGACGGGCTGGCCATCTCGAAGCGCCGCATCACGCTGTCGACTTCTGGCGTCGTCCCGATGATCCCGCGCACCGGCCACGAGATGGGCGTCATGCTGGCGATCTCGCTGCACGCCGTGCGCGACGATCTGCGCAATGAGCTTGTGCCGCTCAACAAGAAATACCCGATTGCGGAGTTGCTTGAGGCGTGCCGCAATTATCCGGGATTGGCCAACAATCGGCGGATCACCTTCGAGTATGTCATGCTCAAGGGGGTAAACGACTCACTCGCCGAGGCAAAGGAGCTGGTGCGGCTGCTCGCGCGCATCCCCGCGAAAATCAACCTGATCCCGTTCAACCCGTGGCCCGGCGCACCCTACGAGTGCTCGGACTGGGAGCAGATCGAGCAATTCGCGGCCGTCATTCAGCGCGCGGGCTACGCTTCGCCAGTGCGCACGCCACGCGGACGCGATATCATGGCGGCCTGCGGCCAGCTCAAATCCGAAAGCAAGAAGCTCCGCGCCAGCGAGCTGCGCAAGCATGAAACAGCCTGATCAGCGGCGCGCCAGGGAGGATGTGAGTTATGACAGAGCAGGAGTCCCGCGGCTTTGAAACGCGCGCCATTCACGCCGGCGCGCAACCTGACCCGACGACCGGCGCGCGTGTCACGCCGATTTATCAGACCACCTCATATGTGTTCGACAGCCCGGAGCATGCTGCCGCGCTGTTCGGCCTCCAGCAGTTCGGTAACATCTACACGCGCATCATGAACCCGACGCAGGACGCGCTGGAGCAGCGGGTGGCCTCGCTGGAAGGCGGTACGGCGGCGCTTGCGGTCGCTTCGGGGCACGCGGCGCAACTCGTCACCATGCATACCCTTCTGGAGCCGGGCGACGAGTTCGTCGCTGCGCGCCAGCTCTACGGCGGTTCGGTCAATCAGTTTGGCCATGCGTTCCAGAAGTTCGGCTGGAACGTCGTCTGGGCGGATGCCGACGACCCGGCCAGCTTCGAGCGCGCGCTCACCGACAAGACCAAGGCCATCTTCATCGAGTCGATTGCAAACCCCGGTGGCATCGTTGTGGACATCCCGGCCATCGCCGCGATCGCCCGGCGCGCCGGCGTCCCGCTGATCGTCGATAATACGATGGCGACGCCCTATCTCTGCCGCCCCAAGGAACACGGCGCGGATATCGTCGTGCATTCGCTGACCAAATTCCTCGGCGGGCACGGCAACTCTATCGGCGGCATGATTGTCGATTGCGGCACTTTTGATTGGAAAGCCTCGGGCCGCTATCCAACGCTCACCGAACCAAACCCCAGCTATAACGGCATTGTGCTCGCCGACACCTTCGGTGACATGGCCTTCGCCATTGCTTGCCGTGTGCTTGGCCTGCGCGATCTTGGCCCAGCGATTTCGCCGATGAACGCGTTTCTGATCCTCACCGGCATTGAGACGCTTTGCCTGCGGATGCAGCGGCACTGCGATAACGCGCTTGCGGTCGCGCGTTGGCTCGAAGCGCGGCCCGAGGTCGCCTGGGTGTCCTATGCGGGGCTGGAGGAAAACCGCTATCACAGCCTGATGCAGCGCATTTGCCCCAAAGGGGCGGGCGCTGTGTTTACCTTCGGACTGAAGGGCGGCTACGACTCCGGTGTGGGGCTCGTCTCGGGCGTGAAGATCTTCTCGCATCTGGCCAACATCGGGGACACCCGCAGTCTCATCATTCATCCAGCCTCGACTACCCATAGCCAGCTCACGCCCGAACAGCGGGCCAAAGCCGGTGCGGGCGATGACGTGGTGCGGCTGTCGGTGGGGCTGGAGTCGGTTGACGACATCATCGGCGATTTGGAGCAGGCTCTGAGCAGCGCTTGACCTGCTTCGCGCCGTCCGGGCCGCCGAAACTTAATTTTGTATCAGGGATGTAACGACGCTTCGCCCTGCCACAATTCTCGCGCAGAACGTCCGACCATAGACGGCGTCGAGGGGCGAAAAGCCTCTGTCTTGCGCCGGATTGCTCATGCTCAGAAAGGATCGCAGCGTGCCTCGTGTAATGCTTGCCATTGTTGCCGCCCTGCTGTTCGGCGCGTTTTTCGCCGCCGCGCCCGCCAGCGCCCTCCGCGCCGATGTACAGGCCGCCGTTGAAGCGGTGGATAAACTGCGGGCCGACAAGCCCAAGGTTCAGCAATACTGCGCCATCCAGGCCGAGATCGAGAGCGCCGGTGATGATGAGGCCAAGCTGGATCAGGCCTTCGAAAAGATGGACGCGTTCTTTGACAGCTTGGGTGACGCGTATGCGCCGATGTTCGCTATTGAAGACGAACTCGATCCGAATTCTGACGAGGCGCGCGCGCTGGATGAGGCGTTCAATGCGCTTGATCGCGAATGCCAAAGCTGACATGGGGCGATCCGCGCTTGGCATTTTCGCCGCGCGCAGCCGCTTCCGGCCCGGCGGTTACCTGAGCGAAGTTATCCTCTTGACTCAAGCCGTACAAACCGGCTCCTAACGAAGCAGCAAATTTTCCAACCCAATTCAGAGCGGCAGGCTCATGAAGATCAACGGCAACGAAATCCGCCCCGGCAATGTGATCGAGCACAAGGGCGGCCTGTGGGCAGCGGTCAAAATCCAGCATGTTAAGCCCGGCAAAGGGCCGGCCTATGCGCAGGTCGAACTGAAGAATCTGCTCGACGGCACCAAGCTGAACGAGCGCTTCCGCTCCTCCGAGACGGTGGAGCGCGTGCGCCTGGAGCAGAAAGATTTCCAGTACCTTTATGAAGACGGCGATATGCTTGTCTTCATGGATGCGGAAACCTTTGACCAGATTGAGCTGGCGCAAGAGTTTGTCGGGGAGCGAAAAGCCTTCCTTCAGGAGGGCATGACTGTGACGGTGGAGATGCACGAGGGCAAGCCCATCGGGGTGACGCTGCCTGAACACGTCACGGTGGAGGTCGCTGAAGCCGAGCCGGTGGTGAAAGGACAGACTGCATCATCGTCCTACAAGCCGGCGACGCTGGAAAATGGTGTGCGTGTTATGGTCCCGCCATTTGTCACGTCCGGCGAACGGATTGTCGTGGACACCAGCGAGTTGAGCTACGTCCGCCGCGCGGATTAATGCACGGACGCGGTTTCCTCGATAAAGGCCAGTGTTGTGAAGCAGAGACTTAGCGTAGTGACGCTTGGCGTGTCCGACATGGCGCGCGCGGTCCAGTTCTATGAGGCATTGGGCTGGCAGGAAATCGACGATGGCGGCGGCGAGACGGCGCCAAAGATTTTCAAGATCGGATCGGGTCAGCTTCTCGCGCTCTATGACTGGGCGCTGCTGGCTGCGGATGCGACGTTACCGGCCGAGGGTGAGGGCTTCCGCGGGATCACCCTGGCGCAATGTCTCGCCAGCCCTGACGAGGTCGATGCCGCTATGGCAGATGCCGCCGCGGCCGGCGCAACGCGCCTAAAGCCGGCGGCGTCGACGTTCTGGGGCGGTTATGGCGGCTACTTCGCCGACCCGGACGGGCATGTCTGGGAGATCGCCCATAATCCGTATTGGTTTGACGCATACGGCAACGTCATTGCTGACGAGCCCAAACCACAGTTTGACGGTTGAACCATGCCGGCATCCGCCCTGATGAACGTGATGGTCAGCGCTGCCCGCAAGGCTGGACGGGGGCTGGCGCGCGATTTCGGCGAGGTTGAGAATCTTCAGGTTTCGCGCAAAGGCCCGGCAAACTTCGTCACCGCCGCCGACGTGCGCGCGGAGAAGGTTCTGTTTGAGGAGCTTTCGCACGCGCGAGAAGGTTACTGTTTCCTGATGGAGGAGCGCGGGCGTGTCGAAGGCCCTGATAAAACGCACACCTGGATCGTTGATCCGCTCGATGGTACGACGAACTTCATGCATGGCATTCCGCTGTTTGCCGTCTCGATCGCGCTTGAGCGCGAGAACCAGCTTGTCGCGGGCCTGATTTACAATCCGGTCACGGGCGACACGTTTACGGCCGAACGCGGCAAGGGCGCATTTTTGAACGACCGGCGTCTGAGGGTTGCCGCGCGATCCCGACTGCAGGATTGCGTGATTACAACGGGTATCCCGCATCGCGGCAAGGAGGGGCATGATCGCCATCTCGCTGAACTCGCCGAGGTGATGCCACAGGTCGCCGGCATCCGGCGCACGGGTTCAGCAGCCACCGACCTCGCCTGGGTCGCGGCGGGGCGATTCGACGGCTACTGGGAGCGCGGCATCTCGGCCTGGGACATGGCTGCGGGGATCGTTCTGGTGCGCGAGGCCGGCGGCTTCGTCGTGGACGCAGAGGGCGGACAAGCGATGCTGTCGAACGGCAGTATCGTGGCCGGAAACGAGGCGGTTCAGCGCGATCTGCTCAAGCTGGTGTCCCGCCGTACGGCCCGGGCATGAGACAGGTGCGCTACCGCCGGGCAAGTTAACATTTTGCTGTGCGGTGAAATCCGTTAAGAAGGCCCGGAGATAAGAGCCGGGAGCCGCACGGGCTTCGCGACATGAACAGGCAGAGCGTATAGATCATGGCGAAAACGGGGTTTGAGACCACTCTCTCGCGTCCGCAGGTGTTTGTCTGGCGCATGTTCCTGTTCATCATCCTGTCGGGCTTCGTCGCGGCCCTGCTTTATCAGGACATCTCCGATGCGTTCATGGCGAACCCGGCGCTGAATGGCCTGATCCTGGGCGTTCTGTTGCTCGGGGTCATATACGCGCTTCAGCAGGTGCTGCGGCTCTATCCCGAGATCCGCTGGGTCAACAGCTTCCGCATTTCCGACCCGGGTCTGGCGAGCGAGCGCCCGCCGGTGATGCTGGCGCCGATGGCGACAATGTTCCGCCGCCGCCAGGGACAAGCGCAGGTGTCGCCGGTGGTGATGCGCTCGATCCTGGACTCCATCGGCTCAAGGCTCGACGAAGCGCGTGAGACGACGCGCTATCTCGTCGGACTGCTGATTTTCCTGGGTTTGCTGGGCACATTCTGGGGTCTGCTTCAGACGATCCAATCAGTCGGCGCGACAATTTCATCGCTGAATACGAACACAGCGGAGACAGCCCTCATTTTCGAGGAACTGAAGTCCGGTCTCCAGGCGCCGCTCAGCGGGATGGGGACGGCGTTCTCGTCGTCACTGTTTGGCCTGGCCGGCTCGCTGATCCTCGGCTTCCTCGATCTGCAGGCTTCTCAAGCGCAGAACCGGTTTTACAACGAGTTGGAAGAGTGGCTGTCGGACATCACCGAAGTGGCGCCGGAGGGCGCGGCCGTGGGCCAGATGCAAGGAACGCCAGCGCAATTGCGCTTCGCCATGCTTGATATGCAGCGCAGCATTACGGACCTCGGCGAGAAGATCGAACACAGCGGTGGCGGCGGCGGCAATTCCGAGGCAACGGAAGCGATCCGCGAACTGTCGAACGGTATCGACCGGATGGTGAAACAGATGCGCGCAGAGCAGAAGATCGTGCGCGAATGGGTCGACGAGCAAGCGCAGCAGCAGTCCGAACTGGCCGCAGTGCTGCGCGAGCAGAACAAGCTGGCCGGCGCATTGCGCGACATCGCATCCCGCGCGCCGCGCCGGGAACGCTGAGACGCACGGCCGCAGGGATTTAAGGAGACGGCATCATGCCACGCGCGCGCACCGGTCGGCGCATTGGAGGCGATTACTGGCCGGGCTTTGTCGACGCCATGGCCACGCTTTTGCTGGTCATGACCTTTCTGCTGTCGGTGTTCATGCTCGCTCAGTACTTCGTCACCCTGGAGGCGAGCAGCAAAGACACAGCGCTCCAGCGCCTGAACGCCCAGATTGCTGAACTCACTGAGATGCTGGCGCTTGAGCGCTCGGAGAACCGCTCGCTCGAAGAGGAAATCGCCGCCCTCACCGCATCTCTGTCCCAAACCGAGGAACAGCGCAATGCGTTGCGCGCGCAACTGAACCAGGCCGGCGCGCAAGGCGAGACAGCAGAGGATCGGATTTCCTCGCTCCAGCAGGAGCTGGAAGAGGAGCAACAGGTGTCCGCGCGTGCGCTCGCTCGCGTTGAGCTTCTCAATCAGCAGCTCGCGGCGCTGCGTCGGCAGATCGCCGAACTCAACGCCGCTCTGGACGCATCTGAAGCGCGCGAGGAGGAGGCAAAGGCAAAGATCGCCAATCTCGGGCGCCGCCTCAATGCCGCGCTCGCGCGACGGGTGCAGGAGCTGTCGAAATACCGCTCGGACTTTTTCGGCCGGTTGCGCGAAGTGCTGGGAGATCGTGAGGACATCGAAATCGTCGGCGACCGCTTTGTGTTTCAGGCGGGCGTGTTCTTTGACACCGGCTCTGCGGACATCAATCCGGCCGGTGAACAGGAGCTGATAAAGCTTGCGGCAATCCTGAACCAGCTCGAAGGCGAAATCCCTGACGAGATCAACTGGGTGCTGCGGGTCGATGGTCATACGGATAAGCGACCTATCACCACGGCCGCATTTCCGTCGAACTGGGAGCTGTCATCCCAACGCGCCGTCAACGTGGTGAAGTTCCTGATCGACAAGGGCGTGCCGCCAGACCGGCTGGTCGCGGCCGGCTTCGGCGAATATCAGCCGCTGGCCGAAGGCGATAGCGAGGCGGCGCTGCGGCGCAACCGGCGCATTGAACTGAAGCTGACGCGCAAGTAGCCTCAAAAGTTCAACCTTCCCGTGCTGGATGACCGCAGAGGCGATATTTCCCGGAGCGGCCAAATCGTGTATTTACTCCGGTTCGTGAAAGGCATTGGATTCGCCGGAGACAGCGCGCGCGTCGCCAAGCGCCTGCGCGCTTAACGGATTCGGCGCGGCGGAAACATGAAGGCAGGGGAATGAACGAAGCGAAGCCGGATAATCTGATCGAGGGATCGACCGGGCCGTGGGAGATGGTGATCGGCCTGGAGGTGCATGCCCAGGTCGTGTCGAAGGCCAAGCTGTTCTCCGGCGCCTCAACCGACTTCGGTGGTACGCCCAACGACCACGTCAGCCTCGTCGACGCCGCCATGCCGGGCATGCTGCCAGTCATTAACGAGGAGTGCATCCGCCAGGCGATCCGTACGGGCCTTGGCCTGCGCGCGCAGATCAACCTTTATTCCGTGTTCGACCGGAAGAACTACTTTTACCCGGACCTGCCGCAGGGCTATCAGATCTCGCA
>CAYXPZ010000058.1:0-14728 GCA_964466965.1 uncultured Hyphomicrobiaceae bacterium | reverse complement strand
AAGAACGAGAGGTGTGCATGAACGACGTGAACGAGCGCCACAAGGAAAAGATGCAGAAGATCAAGGCGGCGCGCGAGAAGCTGATGGCGACCAAGACCGAAGAAAAGGGCCTGATTATCGTCCACACCGGCGCGGGCAAGGGCAAGTCATCGTCCGCCTTTGGCATGATCATGCGTTGTATCGCCCACGGAATGACTTGCGCGGTGGTGCAATTCATCAAGGGAACATGGAGCACGGGCGAGCGCGAATTCCTGCGCGCGCGGTTCGCGGATGAATGCCAGTTTGTCGTCTCCGGCGAAGGCTTCACATGGGACACCCAGGACCGCGAACGCGACATCGCCGCCGCGCAGGCGGGATGGGAACAGGCCAAGGCGTTTATCCGCGACCCCAAGATCCGCATGGTCGTGCTGGACGAGATCAACATCGCGCTGCGCTATGACTACCTCGATATCGATGAGGTCGTCAGCTTTCTGCTGCACGAGAAACCGGAGATGACGCACGTTGTCCTGACCGGGCGCAACGCCAAGCCGGAGCTGATCGAGGCAGCCGACCTCGTCACCGAGATGAGCCTCGTCAAGCATCCGTTCCGCGATGGCATCAAGGCGCAGCCCGGCGTGGAGTTCTAAGACGAATGGCGCGCGCGCTGATGATCCAGGGCACCGGCTCGAATGTCGGGAAGTCGCTTCTGGTCGCCGGGCTCTGCCGTGCTGCGCGCCGGCGGGGCCTTCGCGTCGCGCCGTTCAAGCCGCAGAACATGTCGAACAACGCCGCTGTGACGGTCGATGGCGGCGAAATCGGCCGCGCGCAGGCGCTTCAGGCGCAGGCCTGCGGGCAGCGGCCGATCACCGACATGAACCCGATCCTCCTGAAGCCGGAGACCGATACCGGCGCGCAAGTGATCGTGCAGGGCCGAAAGCTGACGACCGTGCGCGCCCGCGACTACAAGGCGGTGAAGCCGCAGCTTCTGGAAAAAGTGCTGGAGAGCTTCGCGCGGCTGGAGGCGGACAATGATCTGATCGTCGTTGAGGGCGCGGGCAGCCCGGCGGAGGTGAACCTGCGCGCGGGAGACATCGCTAATATGGGCTTTGCGCGCGCGGCGCAAGTGCCGGTCGTGCTGGCCGGGGACATCGACCGTGGCGGTGTGATCGCGCAGATCATCGGGACGCAGGCGGTGATGGAGGCAGACGACGCGGCGCTGGTCGCTGGCTTCCTCATCAACAAGTTCCGCGGCGACCCGAGCCTGTTCGACGATGGCTACGCGCTGATCGCGGCGCGGACCGGCTGGCGCGGCTTCGGCGTCCTGCCCTATTTCGCGGAAGCGTGGCGGCTGCCAGCGGAAGACGCGCTGGATATTGCGCCGGGGCGCGGCAGCGGGAAGCTGCATGTCGTCTGCCTCGGCCTGTCGCGCATCGCCAATTTCGATGATCTCGATCCGCTCGCGCAGGAGCCGGATGTGCGCCTGACCATGCTGCGCGCGGGCCAGCCGATCCCCGGCGACGCCGATCTCGTCATCCTGCCGGGCAGCAAGGCGACGCGCGCCGACCTCGACCTCGTGCGGCAACAGGGCTGGGATATCGATCTCGCGGCGCATGTTCGGCGCGGCGGGCAGGTGCTGGGCATTTGCGGCGGCTATCAGATGCTTGGAAAGGTGGTGCGCGACCCCGACGGGCTGGAGGGCGCGCCGGGCGACACGCCGGGCCTCGGCCTGCTCGACATCGAGACGACCATGACGCCGGAAAAGCGCCTAGCAGAGACGCAGGCTGTTCACGCGGGCACCGGCGCGGCCTTCAGCGGCTATGAAATCCACATCGGCCACACGGAGGGGCCGGACTGCGCGCGGCCCTTCGCGCATGTCGAAGGCCGGCCCGAAGGCGCGGTGAGCGCGGATGGGCGCGTGGCGGGCAGCTACCTGCACGGCATGTTTAGCGACGATGGCTTCCGCGCCGCATACTTGCGCGCGCTGGGGGCCGCGCCCGCCAAAGCCTCCTACGGCGAGACGGTCGAGCGAACGCTCGATGCGTTGGCCGACCACATGGAGGCGCGTCTGGATGTTGCGGGGCTTTTGGACAACGCCCGGTGACGCGTTATTCAGCGCCGCTCCCAACGTGTTGACGTGTTCGCCTGCCAGCCCGCGCGGTGCAAGAGCGGGGTGTCATCTTCGCGCTCGGCATAGCCGATGCAAAGATAAGCGGAAAACTCCCACGTCGCCGGCGCGTTCAGCAGTTCCTCGATCGCGCGCGGCTCCAAGATTGACACCATGCCAAGGCCCAGGTTCTCCACCCGCGCCGCGAGCCACAGCGTATGCACCGCCATCGCCGTGGACTGGCGCAAGGTCTCCGGCATCGTCGCGCGCCCCAGCCCGTGGCCCGCCGCCGGGTCGATCTCTGTGAACACGGCGAGCTGCACAGGCGCGGCATCCAGCCCGGCGAGCTTGAGGCTGAGATAATCGTCGCGGCGCGCAGCCTTATAGACTTCAGCCGCCGCGGCGTTGCACCTGCGGAAATTCTCCCGCACTGCGGCGCGCAGAGCCGCATCCTCGACGCGGATCACGCGCCAGGGTCGCGAATTGCCCACCGATGGCGCACGGTCCATCGCCGCGCGCAGCCGCTCCAGCACCGCCTCATCCACCGGATCGGTGCGGAAATGGCGCACGTCGCGCCGCCACTCCAGAATGCGCCGCATCGTTTCGACATCGTCCTGCGTGAACGCCATCAGCCCAGCGCGGCCTCAAGCCGCCTCCATTCATTTTCACCGCCCGGCAAACCGAGCCGCAGCCAGCCGCGCGCATAAGGGAAGGTGCGCGACCAGATATGCGCGCAGGCGAGCCGGTCCTGCGCCGCCGCCGCATCGCCCGTTTCGTAAAGCCGGAACAGCGGCGTGCCGCCGACCAGCGCCCAGCTGGCCGCCTCCGCCAACCTGTCCAGCCGCGCCGCATCGGCGATCAGGCGCGCGCGCGTCGCCTCCTGCCATGCGGTATCGTCGAGGGCCGCGCAGCCGATGGTGATTGCTGGGCCAGAGACCGGCCACGGCCCCGCCGTGTCATTAAGCCGGGCAATATGCCGCGCGCCGCCCAAAACGAATCCAAGCCGCAATCCCGCCAGACCAAAAAACTTGCCGAAGGAGCGCAGCGCAACGAGGCGCTCACTCTCGCTCGTTAGATGCGGGATCACCGACAGCTCCGGTGCGGTATCCGCGAAACTCTCATCGACCACGAGCAGCCCGACCCGCTCAGCCAGCGCCAGCAGCGCGTCCGGTCTGTGCCACTGCCCGTCCGGGTTGTTCGGGTTGACAACGACGGCCAGATCCGCGCCTGCCAAGTCGTCCGCGCACACGATATCGCGCACCTGCCAACCCGCTGCGCGCAAGGACGCCGCGTGCTCATTATAGGTCGGGCCGAGTACGCGCGCCTCGCCGGGCGGCATCAGCGCCGGGATCGTCTGGATCGCCGCCTGCGCCCCCGCCAACGGCGCAATCGCGCATTCAGCGCCATAAGCATGCGCCGCCGCCTCGCGCAGGCTCGCAAGGTCCGCCGCGGTCGGCAGCGCCGCCCAGGCCCTCTGCGAAATTTCGGGCAACGGATACGGGCATGGATTGATGCCCGTGGACAGGTCAATCCAGTCGTCAGCCGCGCCGCCGTAACGCGCCATCGGCGCATCCAGATTTCCGCCGTGATCGCGCATCTCGTGCCTCAAACCAGCGCTAGGACCGCCAGTAACCCGGCCACCGCGAACATCGCCCGGCGGAACAGCGCCAGCCCCTCGGCAAGGTCGTTGTCCAGCGGATCAGGCGCATCCCTGTTCAGCCATGGCTCGTCCGCTACGCGATCCCCATAGATGCGCGGACCCGACAAGCGAACGCCCAGCGCTCCGGCCATCGCTGCCTCCGGCCAGCCCGCATTGGGAGAGCGGTGGTTCGCCGCGTCGCGCCCCATCACGCGGAAAGCGAGGCGCGTGCGCTTGCCAACCAGCGTGAAGATCAGCCCGCTTAGGCGCGCGGGGATCAGGTTGACGAGATCATCGAGCCGCGCGGCGGCCCAGCCGAAATCCCCGTGGCGTTCGTCGCGATGGCCGATCATGGAATCCAGCGTGTTGATTGCCTTGTAGGCCATGATACCCGGCAGGCCAAAGATGACGCCATAGAACAGGGGTGCGACAATCCCGTCCGACGTGTTTTCAGCCAGGCTCTCCAAGGTCGCGCGGCGGATGCCCGCGGCGTCGAGCTGCGCCGGGTCGCGCCCGACGATCATCGACACGGCGTCGCGTGCGCCGTCCATGTCATCTTCCGCGAGCGGGCGGGCGACATCGGCGACATGATCGTACATCGACCGCGCGGCCACCAGCGGCCAGGCCAATACGCCTACGAGCAACACGCTGGCCCCGCCGTCTGGCGCAAGCGCCTGAAATGCCGCACCAAGGAAGATGGTTAGCACTGTGATGCCGACGGCGACGGTAATGCCGGCCAGCCGCCGCGTCCGCGCGCGCCAGTCCTCCCGGTTGAACCGCGCATCCAGCGCGTCGATCAGCGCGCCGAGCCAACTGACAGGATGCCCCATCCGCGCATAAAGCCGGTCGGGCCAGCCCACCACGGCGTCCAGCGCCAGCGCAATAAGCATGGCCGCCGCCATCGTCATACCGGACGCCAATTCGTGCAGCCGATGGTGAAATCGCCCGACGGCAAAAGCCGCAGGCGGGTGACCGAGAGCGGGGCGACCGCGAAGCTCAGCGCCGGCCCGTTCGCCCCCAGCGCCAGGGCCAGCGCGGCGCGGATGGTGCCGGCATGGGCGATCACTGCCACGGGCGCATCCGCGTGCTGCTCAGCAAGCTCACGCAAAGCGGGCGCGGCACGGCGGACCACGTCGTCGAAACTCTCGCCGCCGGGCGGGCGGTGCGCGGCGAGTTGCTCAGGCGGCAGCGGGCCCAAGTCCGGAATTTCAGAGAACGGCTTGCCGTCCCACGCGCCGAAGTCCTGCTCCCACAGCCGCGCGTCCTCTTCCACCGCCGGGCCGGCGGGCCAGATCGCCGTCGCCGTCTCCCGGCAGCGCCGGGCCGGACTGCTCACCCGCTGCTCAACCCCGCGCAGCCGTTCGCGCAGCGCCGCGACCTCCGGCTCGCCCTCAATCCGCGCCGGCACATCCACGCGTCCGCATAGCCGCCCTTCTGCGTCGGACGGCGCATGACGGATCAACAACAGCCCAGGCTGTGATGGTTCGATGGACACGCGATCTTCCCTTTCTCCGCGGATTCTGCTTTGTCATGAAACCATGTCGAAGTCGATACTCGTGACCGGCGGCGCGCGATCAGGCAAGAGCGCTTTTGCCGAGCAGTTGTTGAGCAAGCTGGGGCCGGAGGCGATCTATATCGCCACGGCCGAGGCGCATGACGCGGAGATGGCCGCGCGCATCGCAGCGCATCGGGCGCGGCGCGGCGAGGGCTGGACGACACGCGAGGCGCCGCTCGATCTGGTCGAGGCGCTCGACGCAACGGACGGGACGGCGCCGCGTCTTGTCGACTGCCTCACGCTCTGGTTAAGCAATCTGATGCTGGTACAGCGCGACTGGGAGACTCAAGGCTGTGCCCTCGCAGAAGCGATCCCGCGTCAGACCGCGCCGGTCGTGTTCGTCACCAACGAGGTTGGCAGCGGCATCGTCCCCGAGAATGCCCTCGCCCGCGCCTACCGCGACGCCGCAGGCCAACTTAACCAGATGATCGCAGCTGCTGTCGATGACGTTTATCTTATCGTGTCGGGCATGCCAGTGAAGGTGAAACCAAATGAGCGCTAACCTGAAAAACCTAGACGATCTCGCCGGCCTGGTCGGCAAGCTGCCGACATCCGACGCCGCGGCTGCGCAAGCCGCTCGCGCCCGGCAGGACATGCTCGCCAAGCCGCCCGGATCGTTGGGGCTGCTGGAGGACCTGGCGGTGTTCATGGCCGGTTGGCGTGGCACGCCGCGCCCGGGCATCGACCGCGCGCAGGCGCTGGTTTTCGCGGGCAATCACGGAATTTGCGCGCAGGACGTCAATCCGTTCCCGCAGATCGTGACAGCGCAGATGGTTGAAAACTTCCGTGCGGGCGGCGCGGCGATCAACCAGCTTTGCGCGCTCTCTGGAGCGGAGCTTTCGGTCGTGCCACTCGACCTGGACAAACCGACCCGCGACTTCACGGCCGAACCGGCGATGAACGCAGCCGAATGCCTGGAGGCGCTGAACCGTGGCGCAAAAGCAGTCGCAACGGAGGCGGACATTCTTGTGCTCGGCGAAATGGGGATCGGCAATTCGACCGTCGCGGCGGCGTTGGCCTGCGCGCTGTTCGGCGGACGCGCGGAGGATTGGGTCGGTCCCGGCGCGGGCGCGGACGGTGCCGGCGTAGCGCGCAAGGTTTCGGCGATCGAGGCCGGGCTGTCGCTGCATCCGGAGCGCGACGCCGCGAGCGTACTTTGCACCTTTGGCGGGCGCGAACAAGCGGCGATTTGCGGGGCCGTGCTGGCGGCGCGGGCGCGGCGCATCCCCGTCCTGCTCGACGGGTTTATCTGCACCGCGGCAGCGGCCGTTCTGCACGCGGTGGATGAGCGGCTGCTGGATCATGCGCTCATCGGGCATGTCAGTGCCGAGCCGGGGCATCGCCGCCTGCTGCAGGCGCTCGGCAAGCGCCCCGTGCTGGATTTCGACATGCGGCTCGGCGAGGGGACTGGCGCGGCGCTGGCCTTAGGGATCGTGCGCGCCGCGCTCGCCTGCCACAACGGCATGGCGACCTTCGATGAGGCCGGGGTCAGCGGCGCATGAGCGCAGCGGCGCAGCGGCTGGCTGAACTGCGGCTGGCCCTGGTTTTTTTCACACGCCTGCCCATACCGCTTGATGAAGCGCGGTCATCCACTGTTGCGCAGGCCGGCTGGGCGTTTCCCATTTGCGGCGCAGTGGCCGGGCTGGTCATGTGGCTCGGTTATGCTGTCGGGGCGGCGCTGGGGCTGCCTCCGCCCGTGTGCGCGCTGTTGGCGGTGGCGGCGGGCATGCTTGTCACCGGCGCGCTGCATGAAGACGGGTTAGCCGACTTTGCTGACGGCATCGGCGGCGGGCGCGATCGGCCGCGCAAGCTGGAGATCATGCACGACAGCGCGACCGGCAGCTATGGCGTGCTTGCCTTGATCCTCGTTGTTGCGATCAAGGTGAGCGCGCTCGCGGAAATCGGCGCCCTTGGCGCGGCGCTGCCCGCGCTCGTGGCGCTCGGCGGGGCAAGTCGGTTCGCGATGCTGAGCGCGATGGCTCTGATGCCGCCGGCGCGCGCGGACGGGCTCGGCAAGGAGGCGGGGACGCCAAGCCGCTGGCGGATCGGCGTCGGCCTCGCGTTGACCCTGCTAGCCGCCGCACCGCTGGGACTGTCGGGCATCGCTGCATTTATTGGAATACTCGCCGCCGCGGTTATCCCTGCCCTGATCGCCCGGCGGCAGATCGGCGGACAAACGGGCGACGTGCTCGGCGCGATCCAGCAGCTTTCGGAGATCGGCGGCTGGCTCACGCTTCTTGCCTTGTCCGGATCTTATTGATCCGTCAATAATTTATGAACGATGTAATCTGCGATGCCCGTTTGACACTCGCAATTGCTGGCCTCAGCATGCGATGGGGCGTTCACACGCCTGACACGCCAATCAATTATCGCATCATGCATTAAGCCGTTCACATGCGATCAGAGCGTCTGCGGACGCCTTTTTCACAGGAGCTAACTTATGGCGGAACAAGCTGTAACGGCAGGCGCAAGTCAGAATCCGGCGCACTGGTTGCTGCGCATCGCGCTTGCTTCGGTTTTCATCTTTCACGGCGTCTCGAAGGTTATGGGCCTTCTTGAAGGCGGGCCAATCCCTATGGGGCAGAGCTTCGAGATCTGGGCAGCCGTTGCATTTGCCGAAGTCGCTGGCGGCGTCGGCATCCTGGTTGGCGGCCTCCTGCCAGGCCGCTTTGGCGACATCATTACGCGCCTGAGCGGGCTCGCGATTATTCCGGTGATGGTCGGCGCAATCGCACTGGTCCACTGGCCGAACTGGAGCTTCACCAATAACGGTATGGAGTTTCAGGTGGTCCTGCTGCTGATCGCGCTATATTTCTTCGTTCGCGGCAACAACACGTGACGCAACATAATTGCAGGCTGGTGGCCTTGGCACGGTCGCCAGCCGCTCCCACTGAGCGTGGCTCCGCTAGGCTCTAATCCTTGAGCGTTCGTGCGCGCGCTTCGATCTGATCCATTCCATGGCCGAATGTCTCGAACCAGCGCTCGCGCTCAAGAAATTCGCGGCAGGCTTCGTTGAGGCCCCCGGGCGTTTCGTGGGCGCCGCTAAGCGCCTCCAGAGCCGCGGGATCATGCCGCAAGGCGGTCTTCGACAGCGCGGCGAACATCGCCATGACGTAGTCCCGCGCCTGCGTGCGTGGCAGGTGGCGCGCCTCCAGCCATCCAACCGCCGCCTCTGACAGCCGGAAGAAACTTGACATCAGCCCGCTCGCCGTGCCGAGCGCGGCCATCGCCGCGTCGCTGTCCGGCTCGATCAGGACGCCGAGCGGCGCAATGAGCTGGCGCACCTGCCCCAGCGCGGGATAAAGCATCACCGGGCCTTCGAGCTGGGCAATCGTCGGCAGCGGCGTGACCCGGCAGACCTCAACGCCTGGGCTTGCCAGCCGTTGCAAGCTCGTCACTTCCAGCCCGGCGACGAAGCTGGCGACAATCTGGCCCTCGCGCAGTTGCAGTTCACGCATGACCTCGGCCGCATGCTGTGGCATCACGCCAAGAAACAGGATGTCGCTGGCATCGGCCACCTCCTGGTTCGACTCCGCCCGGCTCACCCAGCGATAGCGCTGCGCCAGATCCTCCGAGACCTGCGCGGAGCGCGGCGATACCGTAATTGTGTTCCCGTCACCCCAGGCTTTCGATATGCCGTGGATGACCGCAGCCGAAATGGCGCCCGTGCCGATGAAGCCAAGTCTCAATCGTCTCTCCTGTTGTATTTTGGCGCGCCAGGTTAGCCGTCCAGCCGCGCACGATGACGCGCCATGAAGCGATCAACCTCGTTTTGCGACGGCGCCCGGCCCGTATAGGTCTCGACATAGGCGGGCATACGGCGAATGCGCTCATCCACGTCTTCTTCCGCCTTGATCGAGATATAGCCGACCTGCGTGAGGTAGATCGTGCTGGCGCGGATGTCCGCCTGATAAGGATCGAAACCGAAGCGGGCGAACATTGCCCGGATCGCCTGGATACGCTCACTGTCGGTCTGCCGGAAAATCTCCTTGAGTTCCGGCGAGGACTGCGACCAATTGCGCATAGCGAATTCGAGCCGGGCATCAAACAATTCGGGATCGATCCAGCAGTCGAACAGGTTCAACACCGCTTCACAGATGGTTTCAGCGAAAAGCTCGGTCTGGTGGATCAGGTTGCCGGTGTTCTTGTCGCGCCAGTAGACGATCAGCGCATTCAACAGCGCGTCACGATCATCGAAGTGCCAGTAGAAGCTGGTGCGAGATACGTTCAGGTTTTCGGCCAGCGGCATGACGCGAACGGCCTCCACGCCGCCTTCAATCAGCGCCTCGTAGGCCGCGTCGAGCCAGATATCGCGGGTGCCGCGTGGGGGCTGAACCGCTAGCTTGTTCATCGTTCATGGAATACCAGCATCGGCAGGGTGCGGCAAATAAATTGACACCTATGTCGTTTTTGTCGACATTTATGTCGAGTCAGAGATGGACGAGGCCCGCGCCTCTCGCCTACAGTTCCGACATACAGTGCAAATTCCGGGTGTTGCTGCGGGGTAGTCCCGGCGGCGAAGCCCGCTGCTGCGGATGCCGGTGAGCCTATTGATGACCACGGACGCGCTTCTTCAGCCCTACGACCTCAAGCACCTCCGTCTGAACAACCGCATCATGATTACGTCGCACGAGCCGGCGTATGCCGAGGACGGCGTCCCGAAAGAGCGCTACCGCGCCTATCATGAAGAGCGGGCGCGCGCCGGTGTGGCGATGACGATGACTGCCGGTTCGGCCTCCGTCTCGCGCGACAGCCCGCCAGCCTTCAACAACATCGCCGCGTGGAAGGACGAGGTGGTGCCGTGGATGCGCGAGCTGGCCGATGCCTGCCACGCGCACGGCTGCGCGGTGATGATCCAGCTCACCCATCTCGGACGGCGCACGCATTGGAGCAATGGCGACTGGCTGCCGGTCGTCTCACCCTCGCACGCGCGCGAGCCGGCGCACCGCGCCTTCCCGAAGAAGATCGAGGACTGGGACATCGCCCGGATCATCGGTGACTACGCCGACGCCGCCGAGCGCATGAAAGAGGCGGGCTTGGATGGGATCGAGCTGCAGGCCTACGGCCATCTGATGGACAGTTTCTGGTCGCCGCGCACCAATGACCTCGACCCGCCTTACGGCGGCGATCTGGATAACCGCCTGCGCTTTTCGATGGAGGTGCTGCGCGCTGTGCGCGAGCGCGTCGGACCGGAGTTCATCGTTGGCTTCCGCTACACCGCCGATGAGGTCGCGCCGGACGGGATCAGCGCCGAAGAGGGGCTGGAGATTTCCCGGCGCCTGCGCGACACCGGCATGGTCGATTTCCTCAATGTCATTCGCGGGCATATCGACACTGATCCGGGGCTGACCGACGTCATCCCGGTGCAGGGCATGCGCAGCGCGCCGCATCTGGACTTTGCCGGCGCGGTGCGCGAGGCGACGGGCATGCCGGTGTTCCACGCCGCGCGCATTCCCGACATCGCCACCGCGCGCCATGCCGTCGCCGAGGGCAAGCTCGACCTTGTCGGCATGACCCGCGCGCACATGGCGGACCCGCACATTGTCCGCAAGGTGATCGAGGGCCGCGAGGACGACATCCGCCCCTGCGTCGGCGCGACCTTCTGCCTGGACCGCATCTACATGGGCGGCGAGGCGCTGTGCATCCATAACGCCGCGACCGGGCGCGAACTGGAAATGCCGCATGAGATCGCGCCGGCGGCGCAGCGCAAGCGCGTCGTGATCGTCGGGGCCGGCCCGGCCGGGCTGGAGGCGGCTCGGGTCGCGGCTGAGCGCGGGCATTCGGTGGTCGTGTTCGAGGCCGCGCCTGACCCCGGCGGACAGGTCCGCCTCACCGCGCAAAGCCCGCGCCGGCGCGAGATGATGTCGATAATCGACTGGCGGATGGCGCAATGCACCGCGCGCGGCGTCGAATTCCGGTTTAACACATGGGCCGAGGACGACGACGTGCTAGGCGAAGCGCCGGATGTCGTGATTATCGCAACTGGCGGGATGCCGCCCGATGATGTGCTGGCCGACGGCAACGAGTTGACCGTTTCAAGCTGGGACATCATCGCGGGCGACGTCAAACCGGCACGCAACGTGCTTGTCTACGACGACGCGGGCGATCATGCCGGCTTGCAGGCCGCCGAGGTGATCGCGAATGCGGGCGCGCATGTCGAGGTGATGACGCCGGAGCGCAGCTTCGCGGTGGACGTGATGGGAATGAATCTGGTGCCTTACATGCGCGCGCTGCAGGATAAGGATGTCACCTTCACCGTGACCTACCGGCTGCGCAGCGTGACCCGCGAAGGCAACATGCTGCGCGCGCATATCGGCAGCGATTACATGGTGCTGAACGAGACGCGCGACTTCGATCAAATCGTCGTCAATCACGGGACGATTCCCCTCGACGATCTCTATTTCGCGCTCAAGCCGCATTCAGCGAATGGCGGCGCGGTGGATTACGAGGCGCTCGTGGCGGGCAGGCCGCAGCCGGTGAATGGCGCGGGCGGTTTCCAACTCTACCGGATCGGCGACGCGGTATCCTCGCGAAGCACGCACGCCGCCATCTACGATGCGCTGCGATTGGTCAAGGATATCTGAGACTTTGCTACAAAATCTCGCGGTTATGACAGGGAAAGACAATGCTGCGTGATGCCGAAGTGCTTGCAGAATTGATGACACGCAAGGCCGATTACACCTTGCCACAGGCATTCTACACTGATCCCGGCGTGTTCGACGCCGATATGCGGCTCATCTATTACCGTGAATGGCTGGTTGCCGGCTCGGTCGCGGAGGTGCCCAAGACGGGCAGCTTCATCACGCTGCAGGTGGGCGATTATTCCGTCATCATCGTGCGCGGCGCGGACGGGGACATCCGAGCGTTCCACAATACCTGCCGTCATCGCGGCTCGCGCATCTGCCAGGTCGAGCGCGGCTCCGCGCCCAAGCTGGTCTGCCCCTATCACCAGTGGACTTATGAACTGGACGGCCGGCTGATCTTCGCGCGCGATATGGGGCCAAATTTCGACTATGCCCAGCACGGGCTGAAACCCGTGCATTGCCGCCAGGCCGCCGGGCTGGTGTTCATCTGCCTCGCTGCGATCGCGCCGCCCTTCGACGCCGTGGTCGAGCAGGCCGAGCGTTACGTCGGACCGCACCGGCTCGACAAGACCAAGGTCGCCCACCAGAGCCGGATCGTCGAGAAGGGCAACTGGAAGCTGGTGATGGAGAACAACCGCGAGTGCTATCACTGCTCCGGCTCGCACCCGTCACTGTGCCGCACCTTTGATGACAACCCGAACATCGCTGGCTCCGGCGCGGGCGACGCCATGGCCGATCCGGCGATCGAGGCGCACCACAAGCGCTGCGAGGAGGCGGGTTTGCCCTCGGCGTTCACCATTGACCCGGCAAGCCAGTGGCGCTTCGTGCGCGTGCCGCTTTCGGGCACTTCGGAAAGCTACACGATGGATGGCAAGGTCGCGGTGACCAAGCTGCTGGAGGGGATGCCGATCAAGCGCGCTGGCACGCTTCTGTTCTTCCACTATCCGAACAGCTGGAACCACTTTCTGTCCGACCACGCCATCGTCTTCCGGATGCTGCCGGTCAGCGCGACCGAAACCGAGCTGACCACCACGTGGCTCGTGCATCAGGACGCGGTCGAGGGCGTCGATTATGACCTCAAGCGGCTCACCGAGGTGTGGATCGCCACCAATGACGAGGACCGGAAGGTGGTCGAGGAGAACCAGCTCGGCGTCAATTCGCCCGCCTACGAGCCGGGGCCGTATTCGCAGATACAAGAAAGCGGGGTGATGCAGTTCGTCGACTGGTACGAGGCGACCCTGCGCAGCCGCCTCACCGGGCGGAACGTGATCGCCGCGGAGTAAGCCGATGTCGATGATTCCGCTGCCGCGCGAAGACACGCCACCGTGGGACGACAGCGAGCCGCTGGAATGCGTGATGGTCATCCCGGAAGCGCCGAATGTGCGCACCTTCGCGTTTCGAGCGCCCTCAGGGCGCTGGTTCCGTTACAAGGCCGGGCAGTTCATCACGCTGGAACTTCCAGTGCCGGGCGGACCGATCCACCGGACCTATACGATCTCGACCAGCCCGTCGCGATCGCTTTCGCTCTCGGTGACGGTCAAGGCGCAGGAGGACAGCACCGCTTCGCGCTGGATGATCGACAATCTGGGGCCCGGCGACCGCATCCGCGCCTACGGCCCGGCGGGTATCTTCACGCTACCGCAGCAGCCCGACGGCAAATACCTCTTCATCGCGGCGGGGTCCGGCGTGACGCCGATGATGTCCATGACCGGCTATCTCTTTGACCGCGGCGAGACCCCGGATGTCACGCTTGTGGTCTGTGCGCGCCGTCCCTCGGAGTTGATCTTTCGCCGCCGGCTGGAGCACATGGCCGAGCGCATGCCGGGGCTGAAGTTGCATTACGTTGTCAGCGAGGAGGACCCGTATGACGTCTGGACCGGCTATCGCGGCCGGTTCAACCAGCTCATGCTCGGCCTAATGGCGCCCGACTATCTTGAGCGGGAAGTTTATTGCTGCGGGCCGGAAGGTTTCATGCAGTCGGTGCGTGAGATGCTGCATGCGCTTGGCTATGACATGGAGAATTATAAGCAGGAGAGCTTCCACGCGCCGGTCGAAAGCGAAGCGGAAGCGCCGGAAATCGACGATGTGGTGCCCCAGGAGACCGCCGAGGCCGAGGTCGTCTTCGCCGAATCGGGGCAGACTGCCGCGTGCCTGGAAACCGACACCATTCTCCAGGTCGCGCGCAATTCCGGTCTGGTCATCCCATCCGGCTGCACGTTCGGCGTGTGCGGCACCTGCAAGGTGAAGAAGCGCGCCGGCGAGGTCTATATGGTTCACAACGGCGGCATCAGCGAAGAGGATGTCGAGGCCGGGTACATCCTCGCCTGCTGCTCGAACCCGATCGGCCGGGTCGAGGTCGAGGCTTAGCGGCCGCGCCGCTGCGCCCCCCTGCTGCAGGCATAAATCGCGCCCTGCGGGATTGCCTGATATGCTCAGGCCCGTCGTGTTCCGGGATAGTCAGCGGGAGGGCCGGACGATGAGCGAGAAAGCGCGGCGGGCGCGGGGGCGTCTGCGTGTGGTCATGTCCGCCGTACTGTTGCTCACGGCAGTCTTCATGTTTGCGTTGTCGTTTGACCTCGATCCGATCGTGGAGCCGCTCTGGCCGATCCTGATGGTGGGTTGGGCGGTGCTGATCGCGCTTGCCGTCTACACGGCATGGCGCATACCCGAGGCGATGGATAACGAGGCGCACCCTGACGGCGAGCGGCGCGCGAGCGGGCACACAACCCCGACGGACCGGGACGCGGGCGGCGACGGCGGAAGTGGCGGTAACGACGGCGGGTAGCCGCCGGGGCGCTTGGCCCCAGCCGCGTGCGTTTGCCTACTCGAACGTCGTGATCTCGATACGGTCGAAATAGGTGATCGTC
>CAYXPZ010000057.1:0-15220 GCA_964466965.1 uncultured Hyphomicrobiaceae bacterium | reverse complement strand
TTTCGTCATCCGTAAGGGCTATGTCGCCGCCGTCCACCACGGCACCGATTTCAACAGCTCAGTTGACCGGCGTGCCTCTTGACGCCTTCGCAGAGCGACGACTTAAGGAAATGATCTGTTCGCCGGCTCAGTCGGGCAGCGTTTTCGCCTGATACGTCTTGCTCCAGGCGGGTTGCACGCCTGCGCCTTTTCGCGCACTGAATGACCGCTTGAATGCCGCGATGCCTGTGGGCAGCGCTGAAACCCGTGAGCGGCTATGATCCTGGACAGTCTCGTTGCGGTCGGCGGGCTAGGCTTGTTCCTGGTGGGCATGATTGTGCTCACTGAAGGGCTGCGTAAGCTTATCGGCGGTTCCCTGCGCCGTCTGCTCGCCCGCTTCACGCGCACGCCGGCGTCCGGCGCGCTGTTCGGCGCGCTGAGTACAGCGCTGGTGCAATCCTCCAGCGCGACAACTGTCACGGCGATCGGTTTCGTTGGCGCCGGCTTGCTGACCTTCACGCAGGCGCTCGGCATTATCTTCGGCGCGAATATCGGCACCACGGTTACCGGCTGGCTGGTCGCCCTCATCGGCTTCAAACTGGACTTCGGCACGTTCGTGCTGCCGGTCATCCTGGTCGGCGCGCTGTTGCGGCTATTTGGCCGCGGGCGCACGCAGCACATCGGCTGGGCGCTGGTCGGCTTCGGCGTGCTGTTTTTTGGGCTCGACGCCATGAAGCAGGGCATGGAGACTTTTCAGGGCCGAGTCACGCCAGAGAGCTTTCCGGGCAACACGGTTCTCGGATGGTTGCAACTCGCCGGCATCGGCGTAGCTATCACCATTGTCACGCAGTCTTCCAGCGCGGGCGTCGCGGCAGCGCTGGTTGCGCTCGGGGGCGGCGCGCTCTCGCTGCCCCAGGCGGCGGCCATGGTCATCGGCATGAATATCGGCACCACCTTCACTCCTGTGCTTGCCACCATCGGCGGCTCGACCGCGACACGCCGCACGGGATATGCCGATGTGCTGTTCAATCTGGTCGCGGCGGTCATTGCCCTGATCATGCTCGGGCCTTACACAGCCACGGTCGCGCCCCATCTGGGTGCAGAACCAGGCAACGCGCAGATTGCTCTGGTCGCCTTTCATACGCTGTTCAATGTTGTCGGCGCGGCGCTTATCGTGCCGTTTACAGGGCCATTCGCGCGGTTGGTCGAGTACCTCGTCCCCATGCGTGGACCTGTCCTGCTGCGCCATTTGGACGAGGGCTTGTTGAGCGAGCCGGCGAGCGCGGCGGATGCCTCGGGGGCGACGATTCGCGATATTGCGATCGCCGCCAGTGAGATCGTCGCGGACTTGCTCGCGGAAAGGGGGCGCGGGTTTGACATGTCGCGGCTACAATCGCTTGAGGAAGCTCTGCAGGTGACGCGGGGCTTTATCGACCGCATCCCTGCGGGTCCGCTGCCCGCCGCATCGCGTCAACGGCAAATCGCAGCCGTCCATGCGCTCGACCATCTCCGCCGTGTCGCGCATCGCTGCCGGCAGATCGAGCGGATCGCACGACTTGGGGCGGACCATCGCTTGCGGCGTCTGACGCGCCTTCTCCAGGGCGGCCTTGCGCGCATCGAAGATGAAGAGCTTACGGTTTCACGCGACAGGTTCGACCGGGTTCGCGGTATCCTCCGCCGCCAGCGCGAACGCTATCGTGCGCATATCGTGGCGTTCGGCGTGCGCGAGCCGGCCACCGCGGATGAGGTGCTGCATCGCATGGACAGCGTGCGCTGGCTCCACCGTGTCGCGTATCATTTCTGGCGCATCCTTTACCATATCGAGCGCGCGCAGATGGAGACGCCCACGGCTCAGCGTGATAACGAGCCCGCTCTGGAGATCGCCGATGATTGAGCTTGCACAGCCGTGCTGCGGCACCGTCCGAGAAGCGCCACAACAGTTACCACGAGCTGAGCGCAACATTTTCTCTCAAGCCCTGCAACAGCGGCGCGTACTTACCGTCGCGCGCCTGGCGGGGAGATAACAAGGATCAAGGCGCAAAGGCCGGCGCCGCGAGCTAGGATCAGGTTTTCGCGCCTGCGCCGTCCCCCGGCGGGGTCTGATGCTGAGACTGGTCCGTCTCCTCCTCAGCCGCGCGCTCCTCACGGATACGTGCCATCTGTTCACTCAGCGCCGTTTTCAGCCAGCCCAGATCGCGGAAATGGACGTCCGACTGCGGATAGGGGATTTCGATACCTTCGGCGCGGAATCTCTTGAGGATTGCGATGCGCAGATCGGTCTGGATGCCAAGTTGGCGAGTGATATTCAGCGCATAACAGAATAGCGTGAAGTCAAGCGAGCTGTTGCCGAAGTCATTGAACCACACATAAGGCTCAGGGTGTGTGAGGATCTGTGGATGCTCGCGTGCGACCTCCAGAAGGATCTCGTGGACGCGCTCGGGATCGCTGTTGTACGAGACACCGACGTCGATTTTTACCCGGCCGACATTGTTGTGCAACGTCCAGTTTTGCACTTTGTCGGAGATGAGCATCGAATTCGGTACGACCACATTGGCGCGGTCGAAGGTTTCGATTTCTGTGGCGCGGACGCTGATCTTACGCACGAAGCCCTGTTCTTGCCCCACGACAACCCAATCGCCCACCTTTATTGGCCGCTCGGCGAGCAGGATCAGGCCAGAAACGAAATTGTTGACGATGCTTTGCAGACCGAAACCGATGCCTACGGACAGGGCGCCGGCGACGATCGCCAAGTTGGAGAAATCAACGCCTGCGTAGGAGATTGCCACCAGCGCCGCGGCGATAAACCCGACATAGCCGAGCCCCGTGCGCACCGAATCCCGCACGCCGCCGGATAAGCCGGCCGGCTCCATGACCTGATTGTCGAGCCAGCTTAGCAGCACGCGCGCGATGCCATAGGCCAGTACAAACACCAGCAGGGCGCCGAGCAGCGTTGCCATAGAGATGCGCAGTCCGCCGACCTGGAAGCCGAAAAATGCCTTCTGCGCCCAGCCGGAAAGGTCCTGCCAGTCGAAGCCCCATTGCAGAAGGATGATCGGAAACGCCACCGCGAAGATCAGGGCCTTCAGCAACAGCGTCAGCGCCAGCGCTAGCTGCTCGCGCCGCCGGGTGTCGCTAGGGAGCGCTGGCAGGCGGCGCGGAGCTGTGTCTCCGGTACGGATGCGGTCGCCGACGGCATTGACCCAGACCAGCATCAGGTAGACCACAATCAGGATGCTGCCTGTGATGACCACCTGATAGGCAAGGAAGCGGCCGAAGGCGACATAGCCCGCTGCGGTGGCAAGCAGGATGGTCAGCGCCAGACCGTAGCCGGGCAGACGCAACCAGTGCAGCCAGCGCAACTGGCTCTCCGGCTCGTCCACCTCCTGTCTCATCCGGGTCATCAGAACTGAGGAGAGCAGAAGGGCGAACAGAATATTCGTGGCGGAGGTTTGCGCGATGGTGGTCGCCAGCGGCATATAGAGCACTTCGTTTATCGTGCTCACCACCTTGTCGATCCCGAATACTGCCGCGATCGCCAGAATCAATCGATTGACCCGTTTGGCCCCGGCATCGTTGATCGGGAGAATGCGCCAGTGCGGGCGATTCGGCGCCAGAATCGTTGTGCTCAGGGCGCTGACGATCGCTACGGTGACCAAGGCGATCGCGGCTGCGCGGACGATCTCCTCCATGCGCGGGACAAGCAGATCGGCGGCCGCGAGCATACCGTAGAGTGCGCCCGCCATGGCCATGATCGGCAGCGCGCGCAAGATAATTACCCAGGCGCCGGAGGCCGCACGCTGCCAGAAAGGCGGCGGTGCGTCGTCGTCCCATTCGCGAAAGTGTGTGACGCCATACCAGACCGCCGTCTGCAGCAGCGCGAAAATCACGATACTGGCGAACAGGATGACGTACAGGGTCGTGTTGCTCTCGATCCCGCGCAGCGAATCTTCGAGCAGAATCTTTGAACGACGCTGGGCTGTCTCATTCTCGGCGGCAGCGCGCTGCCATAGCGACAGCGACAGCGGTGTTGTCGTGCGCTCGAACAGTTGGCCTGTGAACAGATCGCGGCGGCGGTTCTGAACGCGCTCATTAAGCTGATTGGCCCGCACTTGCGAGGCTTGCGCAGCCTTGAGCGTTGCTTCCAGCCGATTTGCTTGCGCCTGCAGCGAGGCGCGCTCGGCTGCGATAGCCTGAGGTTCCGCCGGTTGCCCCTCTTCCGGCGGATCGCCCAGCTTTTCGAGTTGTCCGTTGACGGCGTCGAGCCTCGGCTGGACCTCCTGGATGAGCGTCTCAAGCTCGGACAACGAGCCGTCGATGTCTTGACGCAGCTTATCGAGCTGATCAGCCGACAGGTTCTCGCGCGTCAGCGTCTGCTCGACGTTGTCGAGCTGGCTAATAATCGCGGCAATGCGTTCGGGCAATTGATCAGCGTCATGCGGACGCCGGATCTTGTCGGCCGTCTGAGCGTTCGGCGCGGGCTGAGTCTGCGATTCAATTTCCGGTGCGGTCTGAGCTTCGCCCTGAGTGGCTTGAGGTTCACTCGGGGCTGGCTCCTGTGCTGCGCCCGTTGCTTCCGCCGGCTGCTGCTGGGCCGGTGCAATTTGCTGTTCTGCTGGCGGGATTTGCTGCTGCGCCAGCGACGCGTTATGAGACGCCGCTACGGCGCTGAACAAAATAGTCAGAAACGCGATCAGCCTTACAAACATAACGTTCTCACAAGTCTAACCGTCAATCCGAGCCGTTGTAGCCGTGGCTCATGAACGTTCCGTTTGCGCTTCTGCAATCTGGATGCGGCCGTCATCGAGTGGTGATAGCGGGCTCTGCTCGGGCTGTTTCGAGGTGTCTGCGTCTTCGCCGCCAATTCCGGTTTCGATCACAACATCGATCGGCCCGCCCGTCATAACCAGATGCTCCACATCATCTCGCCGGATCAACAAAAGGCGCCGGCGGCCATCCACTGGCGCCTGATAAACCACCCCTAGCCGCCGGTCGCGGTCCTTCAGCAGCGCAACACTGCCCGGCCACATGACACGGCGATAGAGCAATAACGCAATAGCAAAAAGCGCCAGCAGTCCAGCGAAGCCCGCCAGATACCATGCGAGATTGAGAAAGCTCGGGGCGATTTCCACAGTGCGGCTCCATGGTTGTCTTCCGGTGCCTCGCGCGCTGTGTCGCTGACCGAGGGGCCAGGGCCTTCTTAAGCAGGAGAAAAATCTGTGTGCCTAGACTTGGTATAGCCGCTGATTAACCTCTTTTTAACCCTGAGCCCGGCAATTTTTGCCGTGTGTCTCATGACGGCCCAAATAAACGCTAAAGTTGCAAACTAGCGAGACTCGCGCCACCAGTTTCATGAGGAGTCATTTCGCGCTCGCAGGGATACGGCGGATCTACGGGGCCTCGCCATCGCGTGGCCGGCGAATTTTGAGGGGATCATTACCTTGAGCGACACTTCCGGTCTGTTGAGCGAAGCGCAAACCGTATCGGGTCAGCCATGGGATGCCGGGGGAAGCGGCAGCGGGGCGTTGATCCTGCTGGGTGCAGGGGCGGCGGGCGCGACCGTGGCCGTCCTCACGCTGGCCTTGCTCCCGGGAGGGGCGGAATGGCCGGAACTCGGGCTGGTGGCCGCTTTCGGTTTCCTCGCCGGCCTGCTGGGCGCGGGGATGTTCCGTTTGGCGCCTGTCAAGAGCGGCAGCAACGGCCTGCTCGCGCAAATGTTCGCGCAGTCGACGAGCATCGGCGTCGCCGTGACCACATCGCGCGGCGAACTCCTCGACTATAATCCAGCTTATCAGCGGCTGTTCGCCCGAACCTATGGCGCGCCGCGTGACCCGCATCACATCATCGCCGCCAACGGTGATGAGGGCAGCGCCGCTTTTCGTTTTGCGCAGGCCGCGGCGTCAAAGGGCTCGCATTGCGAGACCGTCCGCTGGCTTATCCCCGGGCAGGATGGCGCGCCGCGCTGTCGCTGGTTAGAGGCGCGTGTGCAGCCTCTATGCGGTCCAGGCCTACGCGAAGGGCGGCTCATGCTTTGGCAGTTCCGCGATGTGACGGCCGAGAAAAAACGGCTCGAAGAACGGGACGGACGCATAGATGCGCTGAAGGCGACAGTCGATTCCGATCCAGCAGGCCGCTTGACGGCCGACGCGCAGGGTAAGGTCCTGGACATGAATGCTGCGATGCGCGGTTGGCTGCCTCAAAGTCTGCGGGAACAGGGCAGCCGGCTTTCCCTTTCGCAGATTTTTTCTGAACCGAGCGCCAGCCTGCTGATGGACCGGCTTGCCGGCCCGCGCAATGGCGACGGGACGCGCACGGCGATGCTGGAGATCGTCGGCGAAGACGGCGCCATCCAGCCCGTTTGGGCGAGCATTCGCACCGGCGCGGCCAATAAGGGCGGGCGCGCGCAACTGCAGATTACCGCCTTGAACGGGACCGGCGCGTCCGACACGCAAAGGCGCGCGCCGGAGACCCTGGACGCCGAGGAACTGTTTCATGCCGCGCCAGTGGCGATCGCGACCGTGAATGCGAAAGGCAAGATCGCAAGCCGCAATCTCGCGTTTTCCCAGACCTTTGCGATCCCGGCGCAACGCGCCAATGGGCGGCTCAATATTCTCGATCTGGTCAACGAAGCCGCGCGCGAGCCGTTGGGTCAGATGATCGCGGATGCCGCCGCGCGCAAGCCTGCCGTCGCGCCGCTTGATATCGTGTTCGCACGCGACGAAGAGCGCGCCGGGCGCGTTTATGTCGTGCCCACGCCGGGAAACCGAAAGCCCCGCGGCGCGGATGCCGCGATGATTTATGCGATCGATACGACCGAGCAGCGGGCGCTGGAAGAGCAGATCGCGCAGAAGCAAAAGATGCAGGAGGTCGGGCAGCTTGCCGGCGGCATCGCCCACGATTTTAACAATCTGCTGACCGGTATTCTCGGCTATACCGATCTATTGCTTTCTAGCCATCGCCCCGGCGATCCCGCCTTCAAGGACATTATGGAAGTTCGGAACAATGCGAACCGCGCGGCCGCACTGGTTCGCCACCTGCTCGCTTATTCGCGCCGCCAGACCCTGAGGCCGAAGGTCCTCTCGCTCACCGACGTCATCGAGGATTTCGGGCTGCTGCTCAACCGGCTGATCGGCGAGAAGGTCAGTGCGACGATCATCCACGCCCGCGATTTGTGGCTGGTCAAGGCCGATTCCCACCAGCTCGAACAGGTGCTGATGAATCTGGCGGTGAACGCCCGCGACGCAATGATGCCCGGTGGCGGCGAACTGACGATCCGCACCGCGAATGTTACGGAGCGAGACGCCGCGAAACAGGCACCGCGTGGACTGCCTGTGGGCGAATATGTCTTGATGGAGATTAGCGACACAGGCTGCGGCATGCCCCCGGATATCCAGGACAAGATCTTTGAACCGTTCTTCTCCACCAAGGAGATTGGCGAGGGCACCGGCTTCGGTCTGTCCGTAGTCCACGGGATCGTAAAGCAGACCGGCGGCTATATCTTCGTCGATAGCCGGGTCGGGGAGGGGACGACGTTCCGGGTCTATCTGCCCCGGCATGTGGAAGCCGAAGGCGAGCCGGCCACGGATAGCGGCGATGAGCAAAACGCGCCTCAGCGCAAGGATCTGACGGGCCGCGGCACGATCCTCGTGGTCGAGGATGAGGAAGCTGTCCGCCGCTTTGCGGTGCGGGCGCTGGAGTCGCGAGGTTATGAAGTTCTCAAGGCGGCAACCGGGGTCGAAGCGTTGGATGTTCTGGCCGCGCATGGGGATCAGATAGATCTCGTTATCAGCGACGTTATGATGCCGGAGATGGACGGTCCCAAGCTGCTTCAACAGATGCGCAAGACACTGCCTGATATGAAGGTGATTTTTATTTCAGGCTATGCTGAAGAGGCGCTGCGACATGAACTTGCTGAGGGCGAAAGTTTTGGCTTCTTGCCTAAGCCGTTTTCCCTCAAGGACTTGGCCTCGGCGGTCAAGGAAGCTTTGGGCTGATCGCGCGCGGCGCCGGCGCATCGATGGTGACGCAGCCGAATTGCTCCTCAAAAGCTGCGCGCAGCGCAGCGTCCACCGTTGGCATGTCCGCTGTTACACCCAACGCGGCGAGGCTCGTGACCCCGCCATCACTCACGCCGCAGGGTACGATACCCGAGAAATGATCGAGATCGGGGGCAACGTTGAGGCTGACGCCGTGAAATGACACCCAGCGGCGCAGGCGGACTCCCAACGCGGCAATCTTCGCGGGCTGTGTGGCCGCCTGAGCAGGGCGTGCGATCCAGACGCCGGCGTGCCCCGCTCGCCGCTCTGCGTGAATGCCAAGTGTCGCGAGCGTGGCGATCAGCCATTGCTCTAGGCTGTCAACGAACCAGCGCACATCTTGCCGCCGCTGGCTCAGATCCAGCATGACATAAACCACACGCTGTCCCGGACCGTGATACGTGTATTGCCCACCCCGGCCCGTCTCGTAAACCGGGAATCGGTGTGGGGTCAGCAAGTCCTCGGCGCGGGCGCTCGTGCCGCCCGTGTACAGGGGCGGATGTTCAAGCAGCCAGATTAACTCCGACGCGCCATCTTCGCGGATCGCGCGGACGCGCTCGTTCATGGCGGCCATGGCGTGGGGATATGCGACGGGACTATCGCTTACGGCCCAACCCGCTGCATGCGCCTGGGAAGGAGTGTGTTGGAAGCGGCTTGGGACAGATACGGTCATCGGCAACGCGGATGGAAGGATGTGAGCGGTTAAGTGCAACAGTCATACGGGGATATAAGTTTGGCGGGCGAGACTTGCACCATGCCGACGGCTTTGCTACGTGCTACATCAGAAGGTCGCCTGCACCAACCTCAGTAACGATTTGGCGGTCGTGGCGGAACTGGTAGACGCGCAGCGTTGAGGGCGCTGTGGGCTTAGCCCGTGGAGGTTCGATTCCTCTCGACCGCACCATTTATGGGGTCATACCGGTATAAAATCCGGCCCGTTGACGCAGTGTGGCAGCCCCCACGCTGCTGATTTGCGTAACTGAGGGTTGGCTCGTTTATGCGCGCCGAGGGTCGACGCACGAGCCGTCTGCGTTCGGTGCATTGCTGAGGTAACCTGCACGACGCCAGAGCTGGATCTGGGGTGGTCGAATGCGGGGCCGGCTCTGTCTTTTCGATATGTCGCGCAATCTGTCCGAAGCCCGGCGACCGCTTTTGAGCCTCGGGACTCGCTTCTGCCAGCGCTACTGGAACCGAGCGACAGCGAGGAGTACTCTCTATGTGCTGTTTCTATTGTCCGTTCGATGAAATCCCGATCACCGAACCGGCTCCAAGTTATTGTTTCGCCGCATTTTCTGGCCCAAAACCGGTCGGCCAGTTTTGCTGAAAATAGTCTAGCTGCGGTCCGCCGCGAAGGCTGGCATCGGTGCGCCCCAGGCAACATTGGCGCGCGAGATTTCGCGGTGCCGGGGACGCTCGGCGTCTGTCTCCACAACAGTCCAGGCTGAGGGGTCAGCGTAAAGCGCCTCAAGCATCATTGCATTGACTTTATGGCCGCCGCGGTAGGACCGATATTTCCCAAGGATTGGCGCGCCGGACAGCGACAAATCTCCCACCGCATCGAGCGCTTTGTGCCGGACAAACTCGTCGTGGAAGCGCAGGCCCTCAGGGTTCACGATCCGGTCTTCTGCGATTGCGACCGTGTTTTCCAAAGATGCGCCCAAGGCCCGTCCAGCCTGCCATAGCGTTTTGACATCCTTCATAAAACCGAAAGTGCGAGCGCGGGAGAGGGCGCGCAGAAAGACCTGCGGCGTGACATCTCCGCTCCAGCGCTGGCGGCCAATCACCGGCGTATCGAACTCAATTTCGACATCCACATGGAAACCGTCAAACGGCTCAAGCGACGCATAAGCTTCACCGTCTTGAATATGGACAGGTTTGAGCACGCGCATGTAACGGCGCGGCCGCGACAGCGGGCGTATACCCGCTTCCAGGATCGCCTCTACGAAGGGCTCAGCGCTGCCGTCCATGATGGGGATTTCGTTGGCGTCTACCTCCACATCGACATTGTCGACGCCGAGGCCGCGGAGCGCAGCCAGTAGATGTTCAACCGTGGCGACACAGGCGCTGTCGCCGCTGCTGAGCACTGTGCATAGCATGACATTACAGATGGCGCGGAAGTCCGCAGGGATGCGCACCTCTTGCCGTGCGTCGTTTCGCACGATGAATACGATGCCGTTATCCGCGTCGGCTGGATGGAGAATGAGAGAAGCAGCCTGGCCGCTGTGCACGCCTGTGCCGGATACGACCACACTTTCCTGCAGCGTGGTCTGACGTGCCCCCAAGAAATCTGCGATCATTATTATCTCGCGCCGTTATTGTTGTCCCTTCAAGGACAGAACGGGCATGATACGCAGCTCGGTCTGTCCCCCCATCGCCGATCACGGAGGCAAGACACGCTGGGCTGTGTTGAAAGCGCTGCTGCAACTCTTCTGACGCAGGACACGTTACTTTTTTAGCAGCATAGCGCAGGTAGCCCAGGCAACGCTGACATGCTCACTTTTATCCCAGCCAGGAATTCTTGAATGCCGGTAAATCTCTTGTCGAGATTTCTTCTGGCTAGGCCCTCAGCATGTGCGTTTTTGCATTGCCTTACGCCCGTGATCTGCGGGGACAATAGCCGGGGCTGGGGGTGGCGACAAATCACGGTTGTTTACACTCTGTTACGGATAGATGTGCCAAATCAGCCACTTACGCGATAGCTTTCATAACTAGCGGCTTTCCGCACTTGACAGTTGCCTCGAAGAACCGATCCTGCCTAACTCAGTCGGCCGGCACTAGTTCAACGGACGCTTGAAAAAGTCCGGAATGTCAAAGGGTTCTTCAGGATTTGTTGATCCGTTCGCGCCAGCGCGGTTGATCCGCGGTTTTGCCGTTTTTTTGCCACGTTCGCTGCCGGCCTCGGCTGGAGGCGTGTGCTGCCTATCCGATCCAGCGTCAGGCCGCTGCGGTTCATCGTGCGCGGGGTCGATCGCGTGCTCGGGATCCGGCGTCGCGGTGCGTTGATCGTCCCGTCCGCGCCCGCGGCCGGCCATCCATGACAGCAGCCCTTTCCGCCGTTCGCCCTCGCTTGCGCTCTCGCCAGACGGGTCTTGTCCGCTCAACTCAGGAAAATCCTCGTCCGTCAGTGGCCGGCGCGGCCGGCGGCGCTGTGCTGGCGGGGCCACCGGCTCGAACTGTGGCTGCTGCGGTTCTCTCTCACGGCTGCGCTGGGGCTCGCTGGACGCGCGGCGAGGGCGGCGCTGCTCGATGGTGACACGGCCAGGGCCTTCCCAGACCTGCTCATCCTTGGCGGCGGCGGCATCGGCTCGCGCGTGGCCGCTGGCAGAGCGGAGCCGCGTGCCGAGGGTGTCTGCTTCGGCTTTGCGCCGCGCCTCCGGGACCGGCTGCGGAGCGTCCGCGATGGCGTCAACATCGATACCGGTCGCGACCACCGACACGCGCAGTATATCTTCAAGGGTCTGATCGAAAATCGCGCCGACGATGATATTGATATCCGGGTTGTTGTCGGCGGCTACTTCGTGGCGGACGCGCTCTGCGGCCTCCTGCACCTCATAAAGCGTGAGGTAGTCGTGGCTCCCGGTGATGCTGATGAGCAGACCTTGCGCGCCGCGCATGGAGCCATTGTCAAGCAGCGGATTCGACACCGCCAGCTCCGCTGCCTCCAGCGCGCGGCTATCACCTTTCGATTCGCCGGTGCCCATCATCGCCGTACCCATGTCCTTCATCACGGCCTTGACGTCGGCGAAATCGAGGTTAATCAGCCCTTCCTTGATCATAAGATCGGTGATGCATGAGACTCCCGAGCGCAGCACGTCGTCAGCGCGCTGGAAAGCGTCCGCGAAGGTCGTCTTCTCGTTGGCGACCCGGAACAGATTCTGGTTTGGAATTACCAGGATCGTATCGACATGCGCCGCAAGTTCGCCAATGCCCTTTTCGGCATACTGCATGCGCCTCTGGCCTTCGAACTCGAACGGCTTGGTCACGACGCCGACCGTGAGAATGCCCATATCCTTTGCAGCCCGCGCGATGATCGGCGCGGCGCCCGTGCCGGTCCCGCCGCCCATGCCGGCGGTGATGAACAGCATGTGGACGCCTTCGAGATAGCTGCGGATGTCGTCGAGCGCCTCTTCGGCTGCGGCAGCGCCGACCTCCGGCTTTGAGCCGGCGCCCAAGCCTTCCGTCAAGTTGACGCCCATTTGAATGCGGACGCCCGCGCTCGACATCGATAGCGCTTGCGCATCGGTATTGGCGGCGACGAACTCGACCCCTTCGACCCCGCCCTGGATCATGTTGTTGACGGCGTTGCCGCCGGCGCCGCCGACACCAATGACCGTTATCCGTGGGCGCAGTTCGGTCAGTTCCGCCGGCTTCAGATGAATGCTCATTGCAGCCTCACAATCTAACGTTCTGGCCGGGCGCTTCTCGCACTGATGCGCGACGCTGCGATTTCACCGCGACCCTCCCGGCTGTCGGACAAGGCGACGCTGCTCCGCCCTGCATCAAAAATTCTCGCGCAGCCATTGCCCGACTTTCGCGATATACCCTCCGGACGAGAGCTGCGCCGAGGCGACCGGGGCCTCGTACGTCGGCGAAAGCGGCACGCTCTGCCCGGGGGCGCGCAGCAGATAGTGAAGCGCGCCGACCGCGGCCGCCAGCGAGGGTTCCGTGCCTGGCGGCAAGCCGGTGACCGCGTCAGGCCGTCCGACCCGGGCCGCGCCGCCGAATACGCGCTCGGCCAGTTCCGTGACCCCGACCAGCTGGGCCCCGCCGCCGGTGACCACCAGACGTTCGCTCACCGCCAGATCGCAACCGGCCTGCTCGAACCGTTCTTGCAATTGCAAGAGGATGTCCTCCAATCGCGTTCGCACACTGGCAGAAATGTCTGCTTTAGTTGGATAGATGTAACGTTCTTCGCCATCTTCACCAATCAAAGGACACACGATGTTGTCGCTATCCAGTGAGGCATCGCTGAAAACGCTGGCATACAAGGTCTTTAGCCGCTCGGCCTCCGCGCGGGGTGTGGACAACATTCGGGCCAGATCGCGCGTGAGACGCTCCCCACCTGACGAAATCGAATCAATATGGACCAGCCGGCCCTCGCAGAATGCTGCCAAACTGGTGGTTCCCGCGCCCATGTCGATGCAGGTCACGCCAAGATCGCGCTCCTCCATCGTGGCGGCCGCCAGCCCGCTTGCAAGCGGGGCCGCGACGAGGCCTCCGAGATGAAGATGACAGCGCTCGACGCACAAAGCGATGTTCTTCGCCGCCAGCGGTGTGATCCCGGCCGTTAGCACATGCACCTTGAGCGTGTCGCCAATCAGTCCGCATGGGTCGTCGATCTGAGCGATGTCGTCCAGACCGTAACCGGCTATGATGGTGTGTAGGATCGATTGGCCATTACGCTTGGCGTATTGCTCGGCAGCCAGCAGCGCGCGCCGGATATCGAGTTCGTCAACCGTGCGCTGGGCGATCGGGACACTGGCGGTGAAGGTCTCGCTCGACAGGCCCGCGCCTGCGAACGTCACGTAGACCTCGCTGACCGTGGTGCCGGCATTATGCTCCGCGCGTCCAACCGCTGCCCGCACAGCCTCCTCTGCAGCCTCCAGATCGCCGATATGACCACCAGTGATCCCGCGCGACGACACTTGCCCGAAGCCCAGCACATTGATCCGGGCGTGTTCGACCTTGGGCGCGAGCCATTTCGGCGGCGGCAGCAGCCGGGCGATCATGCACGAGACCTTGCGGGTCCCAAGATCGAGGACCGCTGCCGTCTGCTCCTTGGTTATCACCGTGCTCTGATTGTCCCACATCACCTGATCCGCAACCCGATTTACAGTGGCCGAGGGCGCGCCTCCCGGCTGCGCTCCGGAAGCTGGGCCGTCGGCCCGGGCGTGCCGTTATGCGGGGTCTCGCGCCGCAAAGCGATTCGCCCCCCCACGCGGGCGTCAATCACGCTCACGCTGTCCGGCAGCTCCGCGGCAAGCAGTCGCCTCACCGTTGGCAGCACTTTCGACGGCGCCTGAGCCGGAAGCTGAACACGCCGGCCGTCCTTGAGGATGAGGTCCCAGCGCCGGCCTTCGATGCGCTTTGCCGCCACGATCTGGCGGGACAGATCCGGATGACTGTCAAGAACGTCAAAGAGTGTGCCGGCGGCTTGATGTGCGCCTTCTCCCGCGACCTGCGGCAGGCTGGCGAAGACGGGCGTGACCGGACCGAGCAAAGCGCCCCCCGCATCGATCAGGACGGTGTGACCGCGGATATGCCAGCGCGCGAAGGGTTCGCGTTCTTCCAGCTCGACCAATAGCGTCGACGGCCAAAGGCGCATCACCCGCGCTGACTTCACCCAGCCATTAGCCTCCAGGCGCGTTTTCGCTGCGTGGGTATCAAAACCGAAGATGGTGCGGGCCTTCGACAGTTGCAGTGCCTCATCAACTCTCGGCCGGGCCATGTGAATGCGTCCTTTCACAATCACTTCGTTGATGCCGAACCCCGCTGCGATCAAACCAGCCTGCGCGCGGGCCGATGCAGAGGCTTGCCAGGCCGCGAGATGCCCGCCGAGCGAAGCCCCATAGAGCGCGGTCGCTAAAAGGAATGCCGCCGCCATGTATCCGCCGGCCCGGGAGAGCGCCTGAGCCCGGTGCTCGAGCCACGCCCAAGCGCGGCTTGCGCCTACGGACGGCCTTGCCGGCCCGGAAGCGCGTCCGACCGGCCTCCGGCGTCCAGGCCCCGACCTGTTCGAACGCACGCTAACGCGACTCGCGCCTTCAATCCAAGATTGCAAACAGTTTACTCCACAATCGGGCGGATTTGCGGTCACATGGCATCGGCGGCTCAGCAGAGCAATCGGTTGGCGCAAATCCGGTACGCGCCGACGATTCTCAGAGCCAATGATTTAAAATTTGGTAAATTTTTACGCTGGCGGGGATGCGCACTGTCGCAGCAGTCTGACGGCGGGCTTGCGGCAGTCATGGCTGAGCGCGGCGAGCACAGCCTCGCTTGGCCGGTCGCTGGTTTGCAGGTGAAGCGCAACGGCTGCCCACACGAGCACGGCAAACCGTCTTGAAATCTTGCCGCGGTTCAGCCGGGAGGGTACCGACTGGCGGCATGGGCGGGCCCGGCGGTGGGTGGGCGCGCCCGGCGGCCGCCGGACGCGCGAGACGTATTAGCGCGCCAGGATGAACAGGTGCTCGACATATTCCCAGTTGAAG
>CAYXPZ010000056.1:0-15253 GCA_964466965.1 uncultured Hyphomicrobiaceae bacterium | reverse complement strand
GACAGCAGCATGATGAACAGGTTGATGAAGTCGAGATACAGCCGCAGCGCGCCCATGATCGCCTTGCGCCCGGCGACGGCTGTGCTGTCGCCCTCGAAATACATCTCCTTGATCTGCTGCGTGTCATAGGCCGTCAGGCCGGCGAACACCAGCACGCCGATCACGGAAATCGCGAACTGCAGCGCGGACGAGCCGATGAACAGGTTCACCACCGCGGCGATGATGATGCCTATTAGGCCCATGAACAGGAACGAGCCCCAGCCGGACAAGTCTTTCTGCGTCGTGTAGCCCCACAAGCTCAGCGCACCGAAAGCCGCTGCCGAGATGAAGAACACCTGCGCGATCGAGCCGTGCGCGTAAACGAGGAAGATCGACGACAGCGACGCGCCCATCAGCGCGGCGAACACCCAGAACGCGATCTGTGCCCCGTTCAGGCTCATTTTGTGGACTCGCGCGGACAGGTAGAACACCATGCCGAGCGGCGCGAGGAACACCACCCACTTGAGCGGGCTGGCGAAAAGCGCATAGCCGAAATCGGTGAGATAGATGCCGTCGCGCACCTGAGCGGCAGCGCCTGCGGCCGTGCCGGTCACGGCGAAAGAATAGAGCGCATAAGCCACTAGGCCGGTGATGGCTACGCCAGCGGCCATGTAGTTATACACCTGAAGCATATAGGACCGAAGGCCCTGATCTATTGCCTCCTGAGCGCCAGTGCGCGCATATGCTGCCTGGTTTCTGTCGAAATCCGCCATCGATGTCATTCCCCTGTTGAAACCAACGTCAAATTGGCCGCGTGGCCCGGAAAACTGGTTTGCTCACGTTATATGTTTTGATCCAGGTCAAATACAAGCCTTTCCCAACCGCCGTTTCACGCGTATGCGACGGATGTATTACGCCGGCCCGGTTCATTCGCTGCGCAGATACGGGGCTGCTTTCGCGCCGAGCACCTGAAGCGTGCCGATAGAGCCGAAAATCACCATCAAGAGCACCGCCAGCGCGCCGGCTTGCACCAGAGCCAACGCGGAGAAAGTGAACGCCACGCCCAGAACCAGCGTCACCAACAGCCACGCGCCGATCGCGCCCAAGCCTGCCGCGAAAACCGCGACGGCGACGGCCATCAGCACATATTCGAGGATGTGCGCAACCACGATATTCCTGCGCTGCGCGCCCAGCACCTTCAGCACGACCGCCTCGTAGATTCGCCGCCGCTGTACGGTGGCAAAGGCGCCAGCCAGCACGATCACCCCAGCGACCAGCGTCAAGCTCGCGGCAATGCGGATCGCGGTCATCACCTGCTCCAGCACGCGCCCCACGGATTGGAGAACGTCGCGCACCGTGACCGCTGTGACGGTCGGGAATTGAGCCGTGACGGTCCGCAGCACCGCGTTCTCGGCCTCAGCGTTGCGCCCGTCCGGCCAGTTCAGCGTCGCCAGCATGCGATAGGGCGCATTTTCCAACGCGTTCGGCGAAAAGATCATGACAAAATTGATGCTCAACCGCTCCCAGGCGACCGTGCGCAGGTTGGCGACGCGCGCAGTGATCTCGCGGCCCAGCACATTGACGGTGAGTGTATCACCGACACTGATGCCGAGTTGGCGCGCCAGCTCCACCTCAAAGGACACGAGCGGCTCGCCTTCATGATCCGGCGACCACCAAGCACCTTCGATAACTTCTGAGTATTCTGGCGTTTCGCTCGCATAGGTGATGCCGCGGTCGCCGTCCAGCACCCACTGCGCGTCTTCCGGCGCGTTGATTTCGCTGGCCGGCGTGCCGTCGATCGCGACGATCCGCCCGCGCAGCATCGGCGCGGTATTCAGCTCAGCAGCTGGCGCGTTATTCGAGACGAGGCGGCTGAAGTCGCTGAACCGCTCCTTGGGAATGCCGAGGAAAAAATGGCTCGGCGCGTTTTCCGGCAGGTCGGTCTGCAGCTCACCGCGCAGCGATGTGTCGGTCAGCGCGATCATGGTCAGCAGCGCCAAACCCGCCCCGAGCGACAGCGCCAGCGTGATGGTCAGCCCCGCCGGGCCGCCGATATTGGCAATAGCAAGCGCCATTTCCGGCTGGCGCGGACGCGGCGCGCGCACGGCGAGATAACGGATCAGACGGCCAACACCCAGAAAGATCGCGAAGATAACCCCGACGCCCGCGACTGTGATCGCGGCAATCAGCCGGACCTCGGACAACCAGATCGCCAAGCCGGCCAATGCCAGCGCGCTGGCAACCGAGCCGGCGATGAAGGCGCGCGGGGGCAGGCTCTTGCTCGCAGTGATCTCCTCGCGCAGCAGTTCCGCAGGGCGAATTTGCCCGGCGCGGCCCAGCGGCCAGAGGATGAACGCGAGCGCCGTCAGGAGGCCGTAAGCCGCAGCAAGCGCGAGCGCGCTGGGCTGCAGCGTCAGATCGATCTGTATCGGCAACAGATTGCCGAAAGCGCGGTCCAGGGCGAGCGGGATGATCGTACCGGCGATCAGTCCGGCGGCGATGCCAAGGGCCGCCACGAGAAGCACCTGAAGCGCGAAAGCCGTAAGCGTCAGTCCGGTGGATGCCCCGATCGCCTTATAGATCGCCGCAGATTTGCGTTTGCGTGCGACAAAAGCCGAGATCGCGTTAGCCACACCAATGCCACCGATCAGGAGGGCGGCGAGCCCAACAAGCGTTAGAAACCCCGAAAGTTGCGCCACGGCGCGCGTGATCTGCGGTGACGGATCCGTTCGGTCGCGCACGCTGAACCCGCTATTCTCAAGCTCAGTGTTGACGGCCTCGCGAAATGCCGCGATGCGCTCCTCGCCCGCGTCCTCGGGGAAAGCGATGCGATAGTCCCAGTCAATCAGCGTCCCCGGTGCAAGCAGGCCCGTATCCTGCAGTGTCGGGATGGTCGTTAACAGCCGCGGTCCGAACGCCGCGCCGCCGGAGAGCCGGTCCGGTTCGCGCGCGATCACGCCGGTCACCCGCACCAAGCTCTCGCCCAATTTGAGTTGATCGCCGACCTCCAGATCGAGACGGTCCAGCAGAGCCTGCTCGACAATTACGCTGTCCGGTCCGGAGAGCGCCGCACGAAACGACGTGTCGCTTTCAAGCGCCACGGCGCCGTAAAGCGGATACGCCTGATCGACCGCCTTCACGTCGATCAGCGTCTGTGCCTCGCCATTGGGGCGTCGCGCCATCGCCCGCATGCTGCCGGCTTCACTGACCGTTCCGAACCGGGCGAAGACCGCACGTTCCGCTTCGCTCGCGCGCCGATGCACGACCGACGCCGACACGTCGCCGCCCAGAATGATCTGTCCTTGCCGGGCAATGCTGTCACGCAGCGCGCCGGTTACGGTCCCGACCGTGGCGATGGCGGTAACGCCCAGGGCGATACACAGAATGAAGACGTAAAACCCTGACAGACCGCCGCGCAGTTCACGCAGCGCCAGGCGGAGCGACAACGGCAGGCGAAGCCGCAGATTTCGCGCCGCGGGCGCGGTCGTGGATACAGTGCTCATGATTGCGCCGCCACCAGCGGGCTTTGTGTGGTCATGCGCCCGTCTTCGATGCCCACCACACGGTCGCACTTGCGCGCGAGCGTCAGATCATGCGTGATCAGCACCAGGGTCGCGCCGTGGCGTTTGCGCAGCGCGAACATCATATCAACGATCATTTCGCCAGTAGTTCCATCCAGATTGCCTGTCGGCTCATCGGCGAACAGGATTTTCGGCTCCGGCGCCAGCGCGCGAGCCAGCGCGACACGCTGCTGTTCGCCGCCTGACAGCTCAGCCGGAAAGTGGGTGAGGCGGTGGTCCAAGCCGACTTCGCCAAGCACGCTCCCGGCGCGCTCGAAGGCATCGCCGCGGCCAAGAAACTCCAGCGGCAGCGCGACATTTTCAATCGCGGTCATGGTTGGCACGAGATGAAACTGCTGAAACACGATCCCGATGTTTTCGCCCCGAATGCGCGCCAGAGCGTCCTCGCCAAGCGCGCTGAAATCATGGCCAGCCACCTGCACCTGCCCGGAGGTTGCGCGCTCTAACCCGGTCATCACCATCAAGAGCGTGGATTTACCCGAGCCGCTCGGGCCGACGACACTCACGGCCTCGCCGGCGCGAATCTCCAGATCGATGCCGCGCAGAATATCAACCCGTCCGGCACGGCTGCTGAGCGACAAGTGGACATCTTGCAGATCAATCACGGCTGAACGCCCTCGCGGGCTTGTTTGTTGCACGGGAAATCGCTCCTTATGTTACGACCGGAATGTGGCGCGCCTTGCGCCCGATTTAAACTTCGGGAGATGTCCATGCGGCAGATAATCCGCAGATGGCCGGCCACGTTGTGCACGGCAGCAATCGCCGTGATGTACGCCTTGCTCGTGGCTGCGGTTTGGCCGAGCGCCGCGCGAACCGCCGACCAGGCCGCAGATCGCGAGATCGTGATCGTGGCCTTCGGCGACAGTCTGGTTGCGGGTTACAGGCTTGCGCCGGGCAAGTCGTTTCCTGCCCAGCTTGAAGATGCCTTGCAGGAGAAGGGCCTGAATGTCCGCGTGGCGAACGCCGGGGTCTCCGGAGACACCACAGCCGATGCCCTGGCGCGGCTGGATTGGGCGTTTCCTGACGATGCAGACGCCGCAATTGTGGAACTCGGCGCGAATGATGCGCTGCGCGGGTTCGCCCTCGCCGAAACGCGCCGCGCGCTCGACGACATCCTCACCCGGCTGAAAGAGCGCGATTTGCCCATCCTGCTCACTGGGATGGAAGCGCCGCGCAACTACGGCGAAGACTACGCGACGCAGTTCCGCGCGATGTATGAAGACCTGGCGAAAAAGCATGAGACGCTGTTGTACCCCTTCTTCCTGGAGGGCGTAGCGCTGAAACCGGAACTGAATATGCCCGATGGTATCCATCCCACGGCGGAGGGCGTCGCAGTGATCGTCGAGAACATTATGCCAAAGGTGCGGGAGCTGATTGCACGCGCCCGCCACGAGACAACGAGCGTCAACTAAACGAACGATCCAAACAATCAACTCACGGGGATGTCATGGAATACCGACCGCTCGGGCGAACCGGCATGCGCGTAAGCGCAATTTGCCTAGGCACCATGAACATGGGCGCGCAGAACACGGAAGCCGAGGGCCATCAGCAACTCGACTATGCGCTCGATCGGGGAATCAACTTTATCGATACCGCGGAGCTCTATGCAGTACCGCCCAGGCCCGAGACCCACGGCCGTTCTGAGGAGATTGTCGGCACATGGCTGGCTGAGCGCGGCAACCGCGACAAGGTCATCATCGCGACCAAGGTTGTCGGGCGCGCCAGCGGGCTGGACTGGATCCGCCCCGAAACCCACCCCAAACGGCTAAGCCCCGAGCAGATCTTCGCCGCCGTGGATGGCAGCCTGCGCCGGCTACGCACCGACTATATTGATCTCTATCAGACCCATTGGCCGGACCGGCCGTTGGAGGTGTTCTCCGGGCTAAACTACAAGCACTTCGACGGCGACGCGATTCCGATCGACGAGACCCTCGACGCTTTGGAAGAGCTGGTCAAAACGGGGAAAATCCGCGCCGTAGGCGTGTCGAATGAAACCGCATGGGGCACTATGCGCCACATCATGGCGGCGGAGAGCAACGGCCGGCCGCGCATCGCCTCGATCCAGAACGCTTACAACCTGCTCAACCGCACGTTCGAGATTGGCCTGTCGGAGATCAGCCTCCGCGAGGACGTCGGCCTGCTCGCCTACTCGCCCCTGGCGCAAGGCTACCTGACCGGCAAATACGAGGGTGGTGCGCTTCCAAAAGGCTCACGCAAGCAACTCTTTAACCGGCTGCAACGCTATGAGACGCCGCACGCGCCAGCCGCAATCACCGCCTACATTAATCTCGCCCGCGAATTCGGCCTCGATCCCGGGCAGATGGCGCTGCAGTTTGTGACCACCAGGCCGTTTGTAACATCCAACATCATTGGCGCGACGACCATGGAGCAACTGCGCACGGATATCGACAGCGTCGATCTGGAATGGACCGACGCGTTGGAGCAGGCGATCGAGGCCATCCATCTCGACAATCCAAACCCGTGCCCGTAAGCGGCCGGAACATGGCGATGACGATAGGAGGCGGGCTTGCCAAGACTTTTCACAGCGCTCGAAATCCCCGCCGAGCTGGTGCCGCGGCTGGAGATGCTGCGCGGGCGCCTGGCAGGAGCGCGCTGGATTGACCCGGAGAACTACCACCTCACGCTGCGCTTCGCCGGCGACATCGAGGAACCCGATGCCGATGATTTCGTAGAAGCCCTGTCACAGGTGAGCGTCGAGCCGTTCAGCCTCAAACTGTCCGGGGTTGGCAGCTTCGGCGGTCGCAAGCCGCGCGCGCTGTGGGTCGGCGTTGAAGATTGCGAGCCGTTGATGCGATTGCAGCGCGCCAACGAACGCGCGGCGCGGCGGGCCGGGCTTCCGCCAGAGACCCGCAACTTCGCGCCCCATGTCACGCTGGCGCGGCTGCGCGGCGCTGAGCCGGGCGCTGTCGCCAGTTACCTTTCGGCGGTGGGCGCGTTTCAGGCCGAGCCATTTTTCGTTGAGCAGTTCGTGCTAATGTCGTCGCGCGACGGTTCCGGCGGCGGCCCTTATGTGGTTGAGGAGCGGTTTCCCCTTATTAGCCAGACGAAGCGCGCGGCGCGGCAAGCATAACTTTGTCCTTCATGAGCGACGCCAGAAGCCCGCGGCTAGCCACTTCGATCAGGTTCAGCACATAATCGAATCCTTCCGGTCCGCCGAAAAAAGGATCCGGAATTTCACAAATTCCCATTTCAGACGCGTATTTCATGAACAGCCGTATGTTAGGCTCGTAAATATCTGGTGCGAGGCTGATCAGGCGATCATAGTTGGCCCTGTCCATCGCCAGGATAAGATCAAAGGTTTTAAAGTCATCGCGCGTGAACTGACGCGCCCGCTGCATGGATATGTCGATACCTCTGGCACTGAGGGCCTGCTGTGCCCGGATATCCGGGGGGCGGCCGACATGCCAGCTACCAGTGCCTGAGGAGTCGATCAAGAAGCGGTCTGCAAGGCCCGTCTCGGTCACAACCTGACGGAACACGCCCTCCGCCATCGGCGAGCGGCAGATGTTGCCTAAACAGACAAACAAAATAGACGTATGCGCGCTTGTGTCTCGCATCGAACCCGCTCCGGCAGCGATCGCGTTGTATACAAAGCTTATCAAAGCGGGATGCGCGTACAAGGGACGAACTCGTCACACCGGTCGGCATGACGCTCGTTCAAGCGATAAAATGAAGTAAAATCAACGTTTTGATGTGCTTTCGGCCATGCCATACGTCTTTGGTCGTATGTGGAAAGTCGCAGTGCGAATCACTCTTGCTGTCGGCCACCCTCAAGCCGGTAGAAGTGAAGCGTGCGCGTTTCGCTTGGCCCAGCCGCGAAAGCCTTTTCCCCAAGCCTTGTTACGCTTTCAAAGCGGTTCTCGACACCGCCGATTTGTTTACGCCGCGTCACCAAAATGATCGGTTCGGGTGTGTCTGCCGATAACGGGCGGGTCATCTCGAAATGATCACTCGGCGGCCCCTTATCGCGCCAGCTCACCACCTCAATGTCTCTGCTGCGAAGATAGTAAACCAGCTCGGCAGCCAGAGACCGCCGGTCGGTCATAATTACGGCGGCGCCATTCTCCGCGGCGCGCTCCTCCGCCGCACGGGCGATTTCGGCCCAGCCGAGCACGCGCGCGAACGGGTCAGCACCACCCGGCAATGCAAACTGCCCGGCGAAGATACTGCCGAACGAAATGCCGGCAATCGCAACGGCATGGGTCAGAAATGACGCGGCATACCAGCCCCGCGCGCTGCGCTCGACCATCAGCGCGGCGACCAACACCGACGCCGACACGTAAGCCACTGCGGCCCAATTGGCATGGGCGCGGGATAGAAACGCCTGCGCGGTGATGAGCAGAATGATGGGCACAGAAAAGCACAGCAGCAGCCGGTAAGGATCGCCCCATCCCTCGCGCAGTGCACGCCAGGTGGCGACGATCAGGATACCGAATAGGATCGGCCCGAACACGCCGAACTGTGCGCCGAAGAACTCCAGCGCCTCGATCGGGTTGCCCAGCGAACCGCTCCAGTTGGCATTGTCAGCGGTGTGCGAAAACGTGGCGAGGCCATTGTGCAGGTTCCATCCGATGTTCGGCGCCAGAAGCGCCGCTGCCAGCAGCACAACCAGCGCGCCCCGCAAGTCCACCAGCAACCAGCGCGCCCGCGGGCTCAAGGCCATGTACAGCGCAAGACCGAGGAAAAAATAGATCATCGCATATTTCGCCAGCAGCCCGACGCCAAGCGTCAGCCCCAGTGCTGCGGCCCAGAGCCAGGCGCGCGTCTCCAGTAATTTGACTAGGCACAGGAGCCCGAGCGTCCAAAAAAACAGCAGTGGCACGTCTGTGGAAATCAGCGTCGAGGAAAGCGAGATTCCCGGCAGGGTGGCGAAAACCACCGCGGCCCAGAAGCCAAACCGCGCGTCGAACAGTTTGCGCGTAAGCAGGAAAACCATCACGCTTGTTGCTGTGTGCATGACCGGCGACACGGCGCGGATGCAGGCTTCGCCATTGCCGCAAATCTCCGTCGCGCCGCGGATCAGCCAGGCGATTAAGGGCGGCTTGGAAAAATACCCCCAGGCAAGATCGCGCGACCACGCCCAATACTGCGCTTCATCGAAGAACAGGTCCGTGCTTGCGAAATACACCGTGACGAGGCGCACCGCTGTCAGCGCGGCCAGAACCACAGTGAGCCGCCAGACGAAACCGCGCGGCAGCATGTCGGCGGGGAACACTGGGCGCGGCGCGCTGACTGGCCGGCGATCCGCTGCATTGGGCACCGAAACGGCCTGCGCTGCCAGGGTTTCGGGTCTTTCCGGGGAATCCGTTTGCACGTCACACCATTACCGTGTTTACAGCGAGGGCATGGCCCCGGCGCGAGAAAAAGCGGCTTGCTCAAAATCAGCCTTGTTTACGTGTTTTGCCTGCTGAGTGTGGCGCTTACAAGCTTGTGAAGGGGCGTCGCGTGCTGCTATGCGGATTTGTCAAAGAAGCGAGTCGTTATGGTAACGCCCGAAGAAGCTGACTTGCCCGAGGTTTCGGTCGTCATTCCGGCGCTGAACGAAGAGGGGAATATTGCAACCCTTGTTCAGGAAACGCTGGATGTGATGCCGCAACAGGTTCTCGCGGAGATTATCGTTGTTGATGACGGCAGCGAGGATGCAACGTCGCGCGAGCTCAGCGAAATGGCCACCCGGGAGCCGCGCATCAGAGTGATCCGGCATGAACGCCGCTGCGGGCAGAGCACGGCGCTGCGAACAGGCATCCTGGCAGCGCGCAGCGCCGTTATCGCCACCATGGACGGCGATGGCCAGAACGATCCGCGCGACATTGTCGGGCTGCTGTCCAATCTTGGCCGGCCGCATCATTCCGGTCCGGCGCTGGTCGGCGGTCATCGGGTAACGCGCAAGGCAAGCGGCGGGAAACGGCTTGCCTCTCGCATCGCCAATAGGGTCCGCGGCGCGCTGTTGAAGGATGACAGTCCAGATACGGGCTGCGGCATCAAGGTGTTCTGGCGCGATGTCTTCGTGCGCCTGCCGTTTTTCACCAGCATGCACCGTTTCCTGCCGATGCTGTTCCGCTGCTATGGCTTCGAGACGGCCACCCATCCGGTCAACGATCGTCCGCGCCTGGCAGGCGAATCGAAATACACCAATTTGGGCCGGCTGCTGATCGCCATTTACGATATGATCGGCGTGATCTGGATCCGCCGGCGCACGAAAATTCCGCAGATCGCGCTGGATACGGCGAACCCGGCCCGCCGATGGGCGCTTGACGATAGCGTGCGCCCAGATCCGTCTTATTCGGGCGAAAATGCCGCAGCGTCACCGGCCGGCCACGCGGAACGGCGTGAAGCTGTGGCGAACAGCCTGGTTGATTGAAAACGCCCAAGTTTTCGTTTAGGCAAGCTATTGAGGGATGCGCCGGGACGGCGGCACATACAAACGACAAGGCTGCACCAGCAATGTGCGGCACGATCGGTCAAAGACACACGCATTAAGCGTGACAGCCCTGGGGGCACACAGATGGAAATGAACCAAGCCGTGGGCTGGTGGGCCAACATTTCGTGGCTGGAACTCAGCTGGCTGGCCGTGGGCTTCATGGCGCAGGCCATGTTTTCCATGCGCTTCCTGATGCAATGGATCGCAAGTGAGCGGGCGCGGCAAAGCGTGATGCCGGAGGTATTCTGGTATTACAGTTTTGCCGGCGGCTTGATGCTTTTCATTTACGCCATCTATCGCATGGATCCGGTGTTCATCCTTGGGCAGGGAACCGGTCTGTTCATCTATTCGCGGAACATCTACTTCATCTGGCGTGCGAAGAAGCTGGCGCCGCCGCCTGCTGAGCCTGAGCAGGTTCCACAGCGGGCGGCGAAAATCCCGGCGGAATAGTCTTCAGGGCGTCTGAAATCGCTGAGGAGGAGGCGCAGCATGCTCAAGAGATCAGGTTTTTCAACGCTCGGCATTCGGTGGTTTGCAGCCCTCGCGGTCTCGATCGGCCTGATCGCGGCGCCGGCCAAGGCTCAGGACAGTCTGATCGTGAAGCAAAGCCCCCATAGCGTCGACGCCACGCTTGACCGGCTGGCGGCAGCCGCCGAAGAAAAGGGGCTCAAGGTGTTTAGCCGGATTGACCATGCCGAAGGCGCGGCTTCGGCCGGGCTCGACCTGCGGCCAACCCAACTGCTCGTCATCGGCAATCCAAATGTTGGAACGCCATTGATGCAGACTGATCAGCGCCTGGCGCTGTCGCTGCCGCTGCGGATCGCCGCGTGGCGAGACGAGAACGACACCGTCTGGGTAGGGTACTGGTCCCCCCAGGTATTTGCTGTCCAATACGGCATGTCCAGTCAGGCAAAGCGTCTGGAGAACATGGCTGGCGCCCTCGACGCGCTCACTGATGCGGCCACCGCTGAGTAAGGCGCGCCGCGCTCAAGAGCAGGTGCCGTGAACGAGCCGGACGACAAAGATGCGCCGCCATTGGTCGGCGATATACCGGATTGGCAGACCGGCACGCACGTTCCACGCGTCTCGGTGCGCGCGCTCGTGCTAGAGCAAGAAAGCGTTGTCGCGGTCGAAAATCTCAGCGCGCCCGGCAAGCTGCATATGCCCGGCGGCGGCGTCGAGCACGGCGAAACGATGCTCATGGCGCTGCGGCGCGAGCTTCAAGAAGAGTTGAGCGTCGGCCCAGCTCACGCCGAATACCTGCTTGCCATTGAGAACCTGTTCGACACTTATCTCGGGCTTTACCACTGCATCGAACACGTTTTCATCGTGACGCCCAATGGTGCGCCCTGCGCCGGGGAGGATGGACTGGTCATCCACCGCCTGCCGTTCGCCTCAATTGATAGCGCCGCCTTTTATCCGCTCGCCTTCCGCGACTTGTTGACGCGCCCTGACTGGCGCGACCACCGCTATCTGTTGGCCGGAAAGTTCGCCGGAGATCACTGAAGCGCGATTTAGCCCGCGCTCGGCCGCCGTCCATGCACCATGTTCAGAAAGCGGTCGCGATAATCCGCATCATCTTTGAAGACGCCAGTGAAGCGGGTCGTAATGGTGGAGACATCGGTCTTGTGGACCCCGCGAGTGGTCATGCACTGGTGCAGCGCATCTACCAGCACAGCCACGCCACGCGGTTTTAGCGCCTGTTCAATCGCCTCGGCGATTTGGGCCGTCATTGTCTCCTGCGTCTGCAGCCGCTTCGAGAAAATCTCCACAACGCGGGCCAACTTGGAAATTCCCACCACGCGATCGCGCGGCAGATACGCGACATGCGCGACGCCCAGGATTGGAGCAATGTGGTGCTCGCAATGCGACTCGAGCCGGATGTCGCGAAGCATGACCAAATCATCGTAGCCGTGCACCTCCTCGAAGGTGCGTGACAGCACCTCAAGGGGATCCTCGTGATAACCCGAGAAGTATTCGCGGTATGCATCGACAACACGGCGCGGCGTATCGCGCAGCCCCTCCCGCGCCGGATCGTCGCCGGCCCAGCGGATCAGGGTGCGCACGGCGGCTTCGGCTTCCTCGCGCGTCGGTGACGGCGCGAACGGCGCATCGGCATGGTCGTCTGTAGCGCCATTGCCCCGGGTTGGGGCTTCAATATCACCGGGGGATGTGTTCAAGGCAGCTTTCATATTTTGTTTGTCCAAAGCTTCAATCTCTACGCCTGTGATCTGCAATTGGTTTTGGCCGCAGCAGCCTGGTGCGGCGGCCCCGCATCTTGACATGCGGATAGCGCGCTTCCCATTCTTTTGTTAGCGCGCCGCGGACACAGCAGACAGCGGCGATATAGGCATAGCATGCATCGCCGTGAAGGACCGGCCACCTCAAACCAAGCGATATCGCTTACCCTGCATCCAACGACCAAGGCCCCGGAGTCGCGAGAGTGCCATGAGTGATCTTGAGGATATTTACGCCGACAGGCTGTTGTCCCTGGCCGCTGCAATCAGCCGGACCGAGCGCCTCACCGGCGCAGACGCTAGCGCCTCGGCACATTCCAAGCTCTGCGGCTCAATCGTTGAGGTGGATGCGTGCTTTGAAGATGAGCGCATCGCCGATTTCGGGCAGCAGGTCAAGGCGTGTCTGCTCGGTCAGGCGTCGGCATCGGTGGTCGCGCGCGAGATCGTAGGCACCCCGATCGCGGAATTTCGCGACGTCGCAGCGCAGATGCGGGCGATGCTGAAAGCAGGCGGTCCTCCGCCTGGCGGTCGTTGGGCCGACCTTGCGCTCTTGGAGCCGGTACGAGATTACCGCGCGCGCCATGCTTCGACCCTGCTCGTTTTTGACGCGCTTGAAGGCGCTATCGACAAATACGAGGCCAAACGCTGTGCGACGCCGGCCACGGCGGCCGGCAATTAGCATTATGAGAAAAGGTGAGATGGCGAACGTTGCTGACTCGCGCGACATCAAGGCGCGCCGCGGTTCTATCTATCCGCATCCGTTTCATCAGCATCTGGATGGCCGGCTCAAGCGCAAGCTGGGCGATGCGGTTGGCATCGACCAATTCGGTGTGAACCTGGTGACGCTTGAGCCGGGCGCCTGGTCGTCTCAACGGCACTGGCATGAGAAGGAAGACGAGTTCGTATTCATCATCTCCGGCGAGGCCACGCTGGTGACAGATAACGGCGAACAGACGCTGGGGCCGGGAATGTTCGCAGGGTTTCCCGCCGGCGAGGCAAATGCGCACCGGCTCGCCAATAACACCGATGCACCGGTGGTCTATCTGGAGATCGGGACGCGGGTTCCTGACGAGCGCGCAGATTACACGGATATCGACATGAAGGCGCATAAAGTCGACGGCGATTGGGTGTTCACGCGCAATGACGGCACACCTTACTGAACGGCGGGCCGGTCTGGCGGGGCGCTTAGCGCGCGCGGTGCTGAAACTGCCGATCTATGTCTACCGCTACGGGATATCGCCGCTGATCGGCCCGCGCTGTCGCCACCTGCCGACCTGCTCTCAATATGCGCTGGAAGCCATCGACAAGAACGGCGCCTGGAAAGGCGGATGGCTGACGCTTTCGCGGCTTCTGCGGTGCCATCCGTGGGGCACGCATGGCTTCGATCCTGTGCCGGACATCACGGGCGAGCACCATCTATTCGCGCCGTGGCGTTACGGCCGCTGGCGCTCGCGGCAACCGCCGCGCGAGACGTCAACGCACAAGTCATAAAGATTATTATCACATTAACGTGTTCAGTTGTGACCGTCCGACCGGTGGTCTGAGCGCGCTCTTTCGTCCCTAATGCAAGGTAGCCGAGGAAACTGAACGGCCCGTGGCTGCGCAGGTGCGTCTCACGGGCAAGGAGTGCAGAATATATGCGACTTGGACTGCTTACTCTTCTGACAGCGATCGCGGGCGTTTTTGCCGCGTCGTTCGCCACACCGGCATCTGCCGCTCCGGCAGGTCAAACCCTCGCCCATTTGGGCGGCGCTCTTGCAGGAACTGCGGATAAGGCCACGACCGACGTGACCTACCGGTACCACTACAAGCGGCGCTATTACGGACATCGCTATCGCCACCATTACCGCAAGCGGTATTATGGTCATTACAGGAAGCGCTACTATCCGCGGTATCGCAAGCGGTACTACCACTACAAGCGGTATTACAAACGCCACTGACCCAAGGCGAAGAGCGCGGACAAAGATCCGCGTTCCACTTTCCCGTTGTAATCCTCCACTCAAGGCCCGCCAATTCGGCGGGCTTTTTTTGCTGGCGCAGCGCGTGCCGGTTGACACGGGCTGGCATTGCCGCCATCCCTCCCGGTGTAACGTCTTACCCGCTTTGTTGGCGGGAGTGAGAGGAGCAAGATATGATTAACCTGACCTTCCCCGATGGCGCTGAACGCGAATATGAGTCCGGCCTCACCGGCGCCGACCTCGCTGCAAAAATCTCGAAATCGCTGGCCAAGAAGGCCGTCGCCATGAAGCTCGACGGCGAGGTGCGCGACCTCGCCGACCCCATCGAGAGCGACGCTAGGATCGAATTTCTCACCCGAGACGACCCGGACGCGCTGCCGCTCATTCGCCACGACGCCGCACATGTCATGGCCGAAGCGGTGCAGGAGCTTTGGCCCGACACGCAGGTCACGATCGGCCCGGTCGTCGAGAACGGCTTTTATTACGATTTCGCGCGCGATGAGCCGTTCCACCCGGACGACCTGCCGAAGATCGAAGCCAAGATGCGCGAGATCGTGGACCGCGGGCAACCGTTCACCAAGGAGGTGTGGGACCGCGAGGAGGCCAAGCGCTATTTCCGCGAGCACGGCGAGACCTACAAGGTCGAGTTGATCGAGGCGATTCCGCCGGGCGAGGATGTGCGCATCTACCGCCAGGGCGAATGGCTCGATCTGTGCCGCGGCCCCCACATGACCTCGACCGCCAAAATCGGCAAGGCGTTCAAGCTGATGCGGCTGGCGGGCGCGTATTGGCGCGGCGATTCGAACAACCCGATGCTCCAGCGCATCTACGGCACCGCCTGGGCCAACCAGAAGGAACTGGACGCTTATCTCCAGATGCTGGAGGAGGCGGAGCGCCGCGACCATCGCCGGCTCGCGCGCGAGATGGACCTTTTCCACTTCCAGGACGAGGCCCCCGGCGCGGTGTTCTGGCATTCCAAGGGCTGGACGCTGTTCCAGGAACTGATCGGCTACATGCGCCGCAAGCAGCAGGAATGGGGCTATCTGGAGGTCAACT
>CAYXPZ010000055.1:0-15979 GCA_964466965.1 uncultured Hyphomicrobiaceae bacterium | reverse complement strand
CAACCTTGCCAAGGTTGGGGTCGTGAGTTCGAATCTCATCGCCCGCTCCATTTCCGCCATAAGTTAAATGGATCTGAGCAGCGCATCAGGCGTCTGATTTGACATGTCTGCATTGACGCACCGCCGTGCACCATCTCGCATATTGTGACATTCTGGCGTGCATGCGCATCTATTACTCTGACACCTTCAACCTGCCGCTGCCGGAAGGCCATCGGTTTCCCGGCCGGAAATACGCAATGCTGCGCGAGCGGCTGTTGCGCGAAGGTTTGATCGCGCCGCATGAACTGCACCTCTCGCCACTGGCCGAAGACGCTGATATCGCGCGCGCTCATAATGCCGACTACGTTGCCGCGTTTGAGAGCGGGGCCCTGGGCGACAAGGTGATGCGGCGCATCGGCTTCCCCTGGAGTTCTTATCTGGTGCGTCGCACGCGCGCTTCGACTGGCGGCGCTGTTGCAGCCGCGTGCGCCGCGCTTGAGGACGGGCTGTCAGGCCAGCTCGCCGGCGGAACGCATCACGCGCATGCCGACTTCGGTGCAGGGTACTGTATCTACAACGATCAGGCGGTGGCGGCGCTGCGCGCAATCGCCGACGGCTGCGTGACACGCGTTGCGATAATCGATCTCGATGTCCATCAGGGCGATGGCAACGCAACGATCCTGGGCGCGCATCCGTGCGTCTTTGTGTTTTCGATGCACGGCGCGAAGAACTTTCCGTTTCGCAAATTTGAGTCCGATCTGGACGTGCCGCTGCCCGACGGGATGGAGGATGACGCTTATCTGCGTATGCTTGCCGAGCATCTTCCGGCGGTTTTCGCGTTCCGGCCGGATCTCGTACTATATCAGGCTGGGGTCGATCCGCTGGCGGAGGACAAGCTGGGACGGTTAGCCCTCACGCATAACGGGCTGATGGCGCGCGACGAGATGGTATTGAGCGAATGCGCGAAGCGTGGCATCCCAGTCGCGATGGCGATCGGCGGCGGTTATGCCGATCCGATCACGCCATCGGTGGTGGCCTATGCCAATACCTACCGTGTGGTCCGACGCCTTTACGGCCCCTCGGGCGCGGTGGCCTTCAGCCGAAATACCGCTCAAGGAAACGCCGGTAGATCGCCGTAAGGCTGTGAAGCTGATCGACCGGCACGCGCTCGTCGACGGCATGGATCAAGCCGTAGGTCAGCCCGAATTCGACAACCGGAAAATATGCTTTGATGAACCGGGCATCGGATGTGCCGCCGCCGGTATCGTAGACGGGGCTGCGTCCCGTGATATCGGCAATCGCCTGGCTGAGCGCGTCGACCCAGGGTCCCGGCTCGGTCACGAAGCTGTCCCCCGACAACTGAAACGACAGCTCATGCTCCAACCCCAGGCCTGCCAATTCATCCGCAATTCGCCCGGCAATCAGCTCGTGCAGGCTTTCTGGAGTATGCGCGTCATTGAAGCGGATATTGAACTTTGCTGTGACCTGCGCCGGGATGACGTTGTCCGCCGCGTTGCCGGTATCGACGCTGGTCACTTCGACATTGGACCGGGCAAAATGCGTGGTGCCGTCGTCAAGCCGCAGCCCCGTCAGCCAGCTGAGCACGCGCGCGATGCCACGCATCGGATTGTTGGCCAGGTGCGGATAAGCGACATGCCCCTGGCTGCCAGTCACCGTCAGTTGCACGCTGAGACTGCCGCGCCGCCCAATCTTGACGATTTCGCCGAGCGCATTTGGGTTTGTCGGCTCCCCGAGCAAGGCATGGTCCGGCCTCTCACCATTCTCGGCCATCCACTGCAGCACCTTGCGCGTGCCATTGACCGCAGGGCCCTCTTCATCACCAGTGATCAGGAAACTGATGGAACCAGGAAATGCGCTTCGCGTGGCAAGGAACTCGCGCGCCGCCGCAATCATACAGGCCACCCCGCCCTTCATATCGAGCGCGCCGCGACCCCACAGCGCACCGTCCGCGAGGGCGCCGGAAAACGGCGGATGGGTCCATAGCGATTCGTCTCCGGTCGGCACCACATCGACATGTCCGGCGAGGCATAGATGCGGCGATCCGTCGCCAAGACGCGCGTATAGATTATCCACATCCGGCGTCTCTGGCGCGCTGAAGACCAGACGGCGGCAGGAAAACCCGGCCGGCTCAAGCGCCGCCTGCACGACATCGATTGCGGCTCCGGCATCCGGCGTGATGCTTGGACAGCGAATCAGTTCAGCGGCTAAGGCAACGGGGTCGGACGTGTCTGCGACGCTCATGGTTTCCTCTTAGCGGTGTCGCGCCGCTATAGGGGCGGACCGCCACCAATGTCAACGCCGCTGGCCTCAAGCGTTGTTAGACCTGAGCAGCACACTTAGGTATTCTGTTCATAGCTCGGCGCCCACGCGCCCTGCGGAAAGTCATTTTAGACTTGTTATAAATCTAAGTTCGCGGTATCGACGTAAAGGGTGGTAGCGTGGAAGCAAGCTACGACAGAGAAGATGAGCGCCCCCAGGTCGTGATGCTTCGTCCGGGTGACGATGAGCAAACCGTGCTCAACCCGTGCGATCTTTGTCCGACCTATGATTTGGTCCAAAAGTTGAGAGCCTTGTTGCGCGACAGTTTTTTACAGCCACAGCAAGATCTGGACCATGCCTGTCTCGTCATCGCCGCAGATCCTGCAATTTCTGTTGAACGCAAATCGGCGGCATTCTTTCATGGCCTGAGCCGATATGCGAAGCGGCGTATGGTGTTCTTCAACACCAAGGCGAGCGGCGTTAGCTCTGGGGAGCGCTGGGTGGCGCGGCTTCTTCAGGTCGTGGCGCAGGATGACATGGCAAGTGCCCGTTATCTCATCGAGTCCACGATCGAACCGGCGGGGCGGCGCTGGATGCTGTTCCTCGCACGCGAATTGGCGGCGCACCTAATGCTTTCAGCGGATGAATGCCCGCCATCGAAATTTGAATCGCAGACCAACCCGAAGGAGAATGATGGATGAAACAGACATCTGTGGAAATTGCGCCTGACGCCAAGCAAGACATTATTGAGGGGCTGACGCAGTCGCTCGCGGAGACTGCTGTCCTGACGATGAAGGCGCAGAATTATCATTGGAACGTAACCGGTATGGCGTTTGGCCCGCTGCACGATTTGTTCCAGGAAATGTATGAAGACCATTTCGAGGCGCAGGACGACCTTGCTGAACGCATAAAGGCGCTTGATGGTCATGCCGAGGGGCGTCATTCGGAGTATCTCAAGCGCAGCGCGGTGAACGAGTGCGACGGACATAAGTCCGACAAGGAAATGGTTTCCGCGCTGAAAGCGGATCAGGAGACGGTATCAGCCACCCTGCGGGCGCTGGCCGAATTCGCCGAGAAGCAGGGCGACATCGTCACCAATGATCTCGCGATTGAGCGGGCGCGCAAGCATGACAAATATGCCTGGATGCTCGGCGCTCATCTGCGTGACTAAACCCAATTGCAGATTTCCATAATGCAGATGGCCGGCGCGAAGCCGGCCATTTTTGTTGGCGGTGGCTGGGACGCTTTAACGCTTCGAGAACTGGAAGCTCTTGCGCGCCTTGGCCCGGCCGTACTTCTTGCGCTCCACCTGACGATCATCGCGCGTCAGATAACCCTGTTTCTTGAGCGAGGGGCGCAAGTCCGGCTCATACCGGGTTAGCGCCAGCGCGATACCGTGGCGCACGGCCCCGGCCTGCCCGGACAGCCCGCCGCCAGACACCGTGCACATAACGTCGTACTGGCTGTCCCGGTCCGCGGTGACGAGCGGTTGGCGCACCAGCATCTGCAGCACCGGGCGTGCGAAGTATTCCGTCATGTCCTTTTTATTGACGATGATCTGGCCCTTGCCGGGCTTCACCCAGACCCGCGCGACAGCGTTCTTACGCCGGCCAGTGCCATAGGCGCGTCCATGCTCGTCCAGCTTCTGTTCGTAAACCGGCGCAGTACCCAAGCCCTCGCCCGGCTTCTCCGCGGCGTTGCCCAACTCATCCAGCGATTTGATGTCCTGTTCGGCCATGAGGTCTAAAATCTCTTTGTATTTTTCGGGTTCAAGGAGGCAACGTCCAGCGGCTCCGGCTGCTGGGCTTCATGCGGATGCTCCGGCCCTGGATAGATGCGCAAGTTCTTCATCTGACGGCGGCCAAGCGGTCCCCGCGGCACCATGCGCTCAACGGCCTTTTCCAAAACGCGCTCGGGAAACCGGCCGTCAAGAATTTGGTGCGCCTGGCGCTCCTTGATGCCGCCGGGATAGCCAGTATGCCAATAATAGGTCTTGTCGTTGCGCTTGCGGCCAGTGAACACGACCTTATCCGCATTGATAACGATGACATTGTCGCCATCGTCCATATGCGGGGTGAAGCTGGGTTTATGCTTGCCCCTGAGACGCATGGCGATGAACGCAGCGAGCCGGCCGACCACAAGGCCTTCGGCGTCGATCAGCACCCACTTTTTCTCAATATCCGAGGGCTTGGCCGAGAAGGTCTTCATGGCCTTTGCTCCAATTTGTCGGGGAAACGGTCGTGGCGTGCGGCACGGCCACACGCCCTGTTTAATCGCGCGGATAGCCGATCGCTACCGGCAAGTCAAGAAAAACCTGCTCAAGGCGCAAAAAAACGTTTCCGGACAGTCCGCTAACGTAGCGGTATAATGCTACCGCAAGCGTTCCGGAGGCAAAGCGTAGGTCCCGACCGCGTGCGCCACGCTCTCCGCACTGTCCGGCGCACGCAGATGAATCTCGCCGACCGCCAGGCTCTTGCCCAGCTTGAGCAGATGCGCCTCTCCCAGCAGATCACCCGGCGGCGGCCGGCGGAGAAAGTTCATGTTCAGATTGGTTGTCACAGCCAGCGCCGCCGGCCCGATGCTCGCCAGAACCGCAACATAAAGGGCCAGATCCGCCAGAGTAAACATCGCCGGCCCGGAGATCGTACCGCCCGGGCGAAGGTGCTGCGGATCAGACCCCAGCCGCAAACGCGCGAACTTGTGCCCGACACTCTCGACCTGCAGCGTCGGGGCGGTACGGCGGATCTCTGAAAACTCATGGTCAAGAAATGCGTCGACTTGCGCAACGCTCATCACACCTTCCCTCTGACGCTCATCGGCCATCGGCGGCTCCTTCGGATTTTTCGCGTAGGTGCATCACTCGTCTAAATCGGTTAGCCTGACGGGCGTGTCAAAGCAAACGCGTGAAACGCCATGACGAGTATCCCAGCGAACGAATCCGGCGCCGACCCGAACCACGACGCACCGCTGTTACTGGATCGGCGGGGCGCGATCATTCGGCTAAGCCTGAACCGGCCACAGGCGCGGAACGCTCTGTCTGACGGGCTGCTCACCGCGCTTGAGGGGAGCTTGCGCGAAATCGCCAGCGACCTAAGCGCCCAGGTCGTTGTGATTGACCACGCGCCGCCGGCCTTCTGCGCAGGCCATGACCTGCGCGAACTCACCGCACACCGCGGCGACCCGGATGGCGGCCGCGCCTTCTACGACCGGATCATGCGCAAATGCGCCGCGGTTATGCAGCAGATTGTGCGCCTGCCCCAGCCAGTGATCGCAGCGGTCGGCGGCACGGCGACGGCGGCAGGCTGTCAGCTCGTGGCGTCCTGCGACCTCGCTGTTGCAGCGGAGGAGGCGAAGTTCGCCACGCCGGGGGTAAATATCGGTCTGTTCTGCTCATCGCCGATGGTGGCGCTGTCACGCAACCTTTCGCGCAAGCACGCCATGGAGATGCTGCTGACCGGCGAGATGATCGACGCGCACCAGGCAGCGCAATATGGCCTGATCAATCGCGTCGTCGAGGCTGGCGGCGTGCAGGAGGCCGCGTTCGCGCTTGCGGAGAAGATCGCGGCGAAATCGCCGTCGGTCGTGGCGCTCGGTAAGGACACATTTTATCGTCAGGCCGAGATGCCGCTGTCGCAGGCTTACGATTATGCGGCAGGCGTGATGGTCGCCAACATGATGGAGCCGGACGCGAAGGAGGGCATCGGCGCGTTCCTTGAGAAGCGCGCGCCGCAGTGGAAGGGACGCTGAGCCACATGGCGCTGATCGAGAGTGACGCTGGTCTGAAAGATATTCTGACCCGCTGTCGCCGTTTCGCGGTCATTATCGCCAGTCCGAACCCGCAGCGGCCAAGCTATCAGATCATGCAGTACCTGCGGGACCACGGTTACGAGATTTTCCCGGTCAACGCAGGGCGGCCGGGTCGCGAGATTCTGGGCCGCCCCGTGGTGGCGCGGCTCACCGACCTGCCACAGCCTGTGGATGTGGTCGATGTATTCCGGCATCCAGACGCGGTTGTGCCGATTGCCCAGGATGCCGTCGCGATCGGTGCCACGGTGCTTTGGATGCAGATCGGCGTGGTGAACATGGAGGCCGCGCGGATTGCCGAGGCGGCCGGGCTGCAGGTGGTCGCGGACCGCTGTCCGAAGATCGAGCACGCGCGCCTCATCGGCTAGTGGAGGGAACTTGACATTTGAGTCCCGCTTGCGGCGAGGCTCTCGCTCAGATGTCAAATTCAAAAGCTTCACGAGAATCATAGACTTGCGAGTGGTCCTGATGATTCAGACTTCCTTTGGTCGGGCGCTGCGCGCGGAAGGCAGATGTCTTGATCGGACCAATGGTGCCGTGTTCGACACAGACACTTGAATGCGAGCGTGCTGCGAGCGTTAATCAAGTGTCTGTGTCACTGCACTGGAGTGCGACCGGAAAAGTCGGAATCGGTTTTCGGAAGAAAACCCGCTTGATTAAAACGGATACTCTAACCGCCGAGGAACAACTGCCCTACCTTGGGATCATCCAGCAGATCGTCGCCCTTGCCGGCAATCGCGATCTCCCCGGAGACCAGTACATAGCCGATATCGGCGAACTCCAGCCCCTTCTTGGCGTTCTGCTCAACCATCACGATGGTCTTGCCATCTACATGCTGCAGGTCGTGCAGGATCTCGAACACCATGTCGATGAAACGCGGCTCCAGCCCGATCGACGGCTCGTCGACCAGCAGGACCTCCGGGTTCATCACCAGCGCGCGCGAAATTTCAAGCAGCCGGCGCTCGCCGCCGGAAAGCACCTTGGCCTGATGTCTGCGCCGTGCGGCCAGCCTCGGGTACTTGTCGAAAACCCGCTCAGCAGCGGCGCGCGCGTCTGACGGCTTATCCATAAGAAAGCCGCCCATCCACAGGTTCTCTTCGACCGTCATGCCCGGGAACACAGACTTGTCCTGCAGGATGTAAGCGATGCCTGCCTTGCGCAGCTTCTCGTTCGCCGACAGCCTGGTGATATCGCGCTTGGCCTCGCCATCGCCGATGCGCACAGAGCCCGAAAAAATGTTGTTGAAGCCGAAGATCGCGTGCAGCACCGTGGATTTGCCCGCGCCGTTCGGCCCGATCAGGCAGAGCGATTGTTGCCGGGCAACGCGCAAGTTGATGCCGTGAAGCACCTGCATCTTGCCATAGCCGGCATTGAGGTCCTCGACGCTCAGGTAAGGGTTGTTGCCGGCCAGCGTCTCAAGTTTGCTCACAGGTACTTCGCCTGCGAGTGACTTGGCCTGCCGCGTCACCTCGTCCACGGACATCACCGTATCGACGCCGCCCATATGGTAGCCCGCCGACCGCGCCTTCCGGGCTGCTTCCGCCGCTTGCGCCTCAGCCTTTTCCAGCGACACGTCCCGTTCGTTGTTGGCCATCAATGCGCTCCCAGGTAAGCGTCAATCACGCGCTGATCGCTTTGGATTTCCGCCGGCGGGCCCGAAGCAAGCAGCTTGCCGTGGGCCAGGCAATAAACATAGTCGGCCATGTTCATGATCACCCGCATGTTGTGTTCGATGATCAGCAGCGTGATGCCGAACTCGCTGTTGGCTTTCTTGAGCCGGTCAATAAGCCCGTTGATGAGCGTGGGGTTGATACCCGCTGTCGGCTCATCCAGCAAAAGCACCTTCGGCTCGTTCATCAGCGCCATGGCGAATTCCAGCAGCTTCTGCTGGCCGAACGACAGGCTGCCGGAGATCAGCAGCCGCTTCTGGTACAAGCCGACGAAGTCGAGCAGCATCTCGGCGCGCTTGCGCTCCGCCGCCTCGGAGCGCTGGAACATGTCACGCATCGTCAGTTTGCGATGGGGAATGGCGATCAGCATGTTATCCATGCAGTTCATGTTCTTGAAGATGCGCGTCTGCTGAAAGGTCCGTAGCAGCCCGAGCCGCGCGATTCCCTGCACCTTCAGCTTGGAGATTTCCTGGCCCTCGAACTTGATCGATCCCTTATCAATCGGGTGGTAACCCACGATGGAATTGAAGAGTGTGGTCTTGCCGGAGCCATTTGGTCCAATCAGCCCGGTAATCCGCCCCTCTTCAACGTCCATTGAGATGTCCTCGTTGGCCTGAACACCGCCAAACGCTTTGGACACGTCGGAAATTTCAATGATCTGACCACTCATTCCGCCGCTCCTGCCGGTTGCGCACCGGTCGTCGGGTTCGCACTCGTGCCGGTATCGTCCTCAACGACGATGCCAAACCACTCGGGTTTCTGCCGCCGGATCCAGCCGACGATACCTTCCTGGAAGTAGACAATGGTCACGATGATGAGCGCGCCGAGCGCGACCCACTGCCAGCCGAGCATATAATTCCAGGTTACCTCCTTGAAGACTTGGAAGATAACCGCGCCGATGACCGGCCCCCACAGCGTGCCTTTTCCGCCCAATAGGACGCAGACGATCATGAAGATACCGAGGAAAATATATTGATACGCGGTCTCTAGCGGCTCGAAGTGGATCAGCTGATAACCCGATACGGCTCCGGCGATACCAACGAAGAACGCCGCGATGGACCACGTCGTGAGCTTGTAGCGCAGAGTGTTCATGCCCAGAGACTCGGCCTTGTCTTCGTCGTCACGGATCGCGTTGATGGCCGAGCCGAAGCGCGTACTGTAGAGCCATGCCAGGAAAGCAAACAGCGTGACGCCGACACCCATGAAGATGAAGTAGAAAACCGTCTTGCCCTGATCGAAATCATAGGGATAGACAGGCAACGAGATGCCCTGTCCGCCACCAAGCCAGTCCCAGTTCGCCACCAGTTCGCCCGCCGCAACGGCTATGCCAAGGGTGCCAATCGCGAAATAGGGTCCTCGCAATCCGAATGTGAGCGCGCCAATAATGATGGCGGTCAACGCGCAGAACACGCCGGCGGCCAGACTGCCAAGGAACAAGCCGGCAAAATAGTCTGTCGGCGAGAACTTGTAGATGCCGCCTCCCGACGCCGCAGTGTACTCACCGATGTTGTATTCCATCGAGATGCCGACGACGGCGGCGACGTACATTCCCGTTCCGTAGAAGAAGATGTTGCCGAGCGAGTTGTAGCCCATCTGCCCGCCCGTCATGTCCCAGGTCAGGGCGACGATGATCATCAGCCACAGGGTCGCGAGTTGCGTCTTGTAGTCGGGCAACGCAAACGGCGCCGCGACAGCGATTGCAAGCAGAACGATGTAGAATAACGTCTTCGTCATCATGGTCTCCCTCGCCCTACTGCAGTGCTTGCCTGACTCGCCGCTGCTGCGCCAGGCGGAGCATCAGCACGAGCAGCAGGAGAAGGACGGCGATAGCCTGCTGGTAACCGATACCGAAAATCAGGCCGCCGTACTGCTCCAGGACCCCCAGCCCCAGACCGGCGGCAACGACGCCGGGAAGATTGCCGAGACCGGCCGCGGTGACGACAACGAAGGCGCGGATCGAATAGACAATTCCGTAGAACGGCTGGATGACCCACACCATCACGATGATCGCGCCGGCCGCGCCGCAAATGGCGGCATTCAATGAGAATGTGAAAGCGTACACCTTGTCGGTGTCGATACCGAGCACGCGCGCCGCGCGCGGGTCCTGCGCGGTTGCCCGGATCGCTTGGCCCATGCGCGAGTACCACATGAACAGCACGACGCCGACGCCAAGGACCAGCGCCATTCCCACACCGATCAGTTTCGCCATCGGCACGTCGATCAGACCATCAGCGAAATAGAGCGTATCGTAAGGCAGCTTCACGCTCTGCGTATCCGAGCCGAATAGCAGGTTTAGCAACTGCGCGATCATGATTGCCAGCCCGAAGGTCGCCAGTAGCGAAGTGAACAGATCGCGCTCGATGACGCGATTGATGATCAGCTTGTAGCAGATCCAGCCCACGCCCCACATGATCACGAAGGCCAACGGCACGCCTAAAAGCGGGTGGATGCTGTATGCGCCCATTTGGGTGCTGGAGAACCAGGCAATGTAGCCGCCGGCGATAACAAGGTCGCCCTGCGCAAGGTTCTTGACGTTCATCACGCCCCAGACCATGGCCAGGCCGAATGCCGCAAGCGCGAACAAGGCGCCGACCATCACACCGTCAATGATGACCTTGAGGTTGACGATCGGGAATTGGATCAGGAGATTGAAGTTTTGAATGAATTGTTCCATCGGCCCATTCGTTTCGTGCCCGGCGCCAGGTTACGAGCGGCGCGATTGGCCGGGCGCTCGGTGACGCCCGGCCAACTTATTGTGCCACGTGCACGTCTTGCGGATTAGCGCGGATAGTTCAGGTCGTGGGACGCGAATTTCGGCGGCGCGACCACGTTATACTCACCATCCTGGATCTGACGCAGCACCATCGGCTTGGCGATGTTGTTGCCAGCCTCGGAGAACTTGATGCGGCCGTAGAAGGTCATCAGGTCCGTGTCCGCAATGGCGTCGCGAACGGCCTGGTTGTCCAGCGTGCCGGCACGCTCGAAGGCGTCCTTGTAGGCGTAAACCGCAGCGGAAGACTGGGCGGCCTGATACGGAACCGGCTCTCCCTTGTAGCTCGGGAACGCTTCCTGGAACTCGTTCTGATAGTTCATCGCGGTTCCAAAGATCGGGTCCTCGTAGCTCAGCGTTTCCGCCCACTGCGTGGCGCACAGGATGTCATTCGCGGCATCACCGAACTTGCCGGTCACGTTGGCGGACTCACAATGCGTGATTGCGATCATCGGGGTTTGAATGTTCTTTTCCTCGATCTGACGCACGGCTGTCGCCGCGCCTTTCGAGTGCCCCGAGACAACAAGAACGTCCGGCTTGATCAGGTTAACCTTGGTGAGGATGGCGCTCATGTCTGACAGGTCGCGTGGCAGCTTTTCATCGACCACGACATCCATGTCGTATTTCGCTGCGTCTTCCAGCACACCAGCGCGAATGTCCAGCGAGAACGGATCGTTCTCCACCGCGATGGCGAGCTTGACATCGGACGGGTCCTTGCCGTTCTCCTTGGCCACCTCAGCCGCCAGCGTCACCGCGGAGGCAAGATACTGCTCTGAGGTGGACAGGACGGCGAAGAGATACTTGTAGCCCTTGTTGAACAGCGAGCGGGAAGCGCCACTGCCTTCGATCATCGGCACCTTGTACTTCTCGGAGACCGGCGCGATCGCCTTGGTCATGCCCGAGGAGTACGGACCAAGCATGTACTCGACACCGTCCTGGTTGATCAGGCGCTCGGCCAGTGTCGCCGCGCGGTCGCCCTTGGATTCGTCATCGTAGTAGATGACATCAAAGTTGTAGCACTTGTCGCCGACCTGCACGCCGCCGTTTTCCGCGATCTTGTCGATGGCGAATTCGTAGCCGTTTTGGACGTGCTGGCCGTTGGTGGCGTATTTGCCGGTCAGCGAGATCGCTGCGCCGAGTTCGATCGTGTCGCACTCTGCAGCTTGCGTCACTTGTGGTGCGGCGAACAAGCCGACCGAAGCGACGGCGGCCAGGGACCATTTGGCGAATGGTTTCATGCGTTTCCTCCTTGTGTGGCCAGCGGCTCTTTTATGAGCGTGTTATTGTTGTCACAGGCGGGCAGCGCCTTCAAGGACTTAACAACGATCAAGGCGTTGAACTTTCGGCGTGTGGGCAGCTATTTGCCTTTATCGCTATGAGCCTAGCGGGCGGCGCCCGATGCGGTTTCGCGCTGATCATTAGTTTGTGAACGCCTGAAGCCCGGTTTGAGCGCGCCCGAGGATCAGCGCATGGATGTCATGCGTGCCTTCGTATGTGTTGACCGTCTCCAGGTTCATCAGATGGCGCATGACGTGGTACTCCTCGCTAATGCCATTGCCGCCATGCATGTCGCGGGCGGCTCGCGCAATCTCCAGCGCCTTGCCGCAGGAGTTGCGTTTTAAAAGTGAGATCGTCTCTGGCGCGCAGGCACCCGCGTCCAGCATCCGCGAGGCTTGCAGGCAGCCCTGCAGCCCCAGGGCGATTTCGGTCTGCATATCCGCGAGCTTCTTCTGGATCAGTTGATTGGCAGCGAGCGGGCGGCCGAATTGCTGGCGCTCCATCGTGTAAGACCGCGCGGCGTGCCAGCAGAACTCCGCAGCGCCCAGCGCGCCCCACGCGATGCCGAAGCGCGCCTTGTTCAGGCATCCGAACGGGCCTTTCAGCCCCTCACCTTTCGGCAGCAGATTCTCCTCGGGCACGAATACGTCGTCCATCATGATCTGACCTGTGATGGAGGCGCGCAGGCTAAGCTTGCCTTCGATCGCCGGAGTCTCCAGCCCGTCCATGCCGCGTTCGAGAATAAAGCCGCGGATCACGCCGTCGAGCTTGCCCCAAACCACCATGATGTCGGCGATCGGCGCGTTGGTGATCCAGGTCTTCGCGCCCGACAGCTTATACCCGCCCTCGACCTTCTCGGCCCGCGTGGCCATGCTTCCGGGATCAGAGCCGTGATCCGGCTCGGTCAGACCAAAGCAGCCGACCCATTGCCCTGTCGCCAGGCGCGGGAGATATGTCTCGCATTGCGTCCTCGTGCCATAGGCGTGGATCGGATGCATCACCAGCGATGACTGCACGCTCATAGCCGATCGGTAGCCGGAGTCGACCCGCTCGATCTCCCGAGCGACCAGACCATAGCAGACATGGTTGACGCCCGCTCCGCCATACGCCTGCGGGATCGTCGCGCCGAGCAGGCCCAACTCGCCCAGCTCATACATGATGTCACGGTCAAAACGCTCCTCGCGGAAGGCCGACTGCACCCGCGGTTGCAGCTTGTCCTGCGCATAGGCCTGTGCGGTGTCGCGGACGAGCCGCTCATCCTCGGTGAGCTGCTCATCGAGACGCAACGGGTCATCCCACTGGAACCTGCTCGGGCTGGTCATCATCGCGGCCTTGCATTGTTGTGTCGACACAACCCTGGAGGCTAAACCGACACGCGCGAATGCGCAAATGCCGCCTGTGGCGCCGGACGTGCCCGATCGCCGCAACAAACAGCTTAGCCGGGGCTGAGACCGCGGATCTTCTCGCCGCGCCGCCGGATCATCTCCAGCGTGCTGAGCAACACGATGGAAATCCCAACGAGGATTGTCGCGAGCGCCAGGATCGTCGGACTGATCTCCTCGCGCAGACCGGAGAACATGCGCACCGTGATGGGTGTTTGCTCGGGCCCAGCCAGGAACAGAACGACGACGACCTCATCGAGCGAGGTGACGAAGGCGAACAGAGCGCCAGAAATGACCCCGGGCAGCACCAGCGGCAGGATAACCCGGAAGAAGGTGGTGCTCATGTTCGCGCCGAGACTGTTTGACGCCCGGATCAGCTGTTCGTCGAAGCTGGCCAGCGCCGCCGTCACGGTGATGACGACGAACGGCGTGCCGAGCACGACATGCGCCATGATGATCGAGAAAAATGTCTGCGATAGCTCGATACGCGCATAGAAGCTGAACAGCGCAGCAGCGGTGATGATGAGCGGAACGATCATCGGCGAGATCAGAACGGCGGTGATGAAGCCGCGCGCCGGCATGTTCCGGCGGCTGAGGCCGAGAGCGGCCAGCGTGCCGAGTGTCGTGGACACGATCGTCGAGGCGATCGAAATGATGAAGGAGTTGCGCACCGCGCGCATCCATTCTTCGCTGCCGAGAAGATCTTGGTACCAGCGCAGCGAATAACCGACCGGGTCGAGCGTCAGCATCTCCTCGGTAAAGGTAAAATACGGTTCTGCGTTGAACGAAAGCGGCAAGATCACCAGGATCGGGAATATCAAAAACAAAAAGATCAGCCCACAGATAACCTGGTAGGCGTAGTGCCAGACGCGCTCAAGCGGGCTTGCATAAGGAGGAAGCGCCATCGTCTGTTCTCTCACCGTTGTTTCGCCGAGCCAAACCGCTCGCCGCGATCATCAGCCAAATTTTAGCCGTTCCACGCCAACCATCTTGTTGAACAGCCAGTAGAACAGCATCACAAGCACCAGCAAGATGGTCGCGAGCGCGGCGGCAAGGCGCAGTTGTGCACTTGTGCCCTGCATGTTGTTAGCGATCATGTTGGATATGAAGATGCCTGTCTCGCCGCCGACCAGTGCGGGCGTTATGTAGTATCCGATCGCCAGGATGAAGACGAGCATCACCCCAGCGGCCATGCCGGGCACGGTCAGCGGGAAGTAGACGCGGAACCATGCAACCAAGGGATTGGCCCCAAGGGAGCGAGCCGCGCGCAGATAGCTTGGGTTGATGGTCTTCATCACCGAATAGAGCGGCAGGATCATGAACGGCAGCAAGATGTGCGTCATTGCCACGATTGTGCCGGTCTGGTTGTAGATCATTCGCAATCGGCCGTCATCGCCGATGATCCCGAGCCCCACGAGGAAATCGTTGATAACGCCTTGCTGCTGCAGCAGGACAATCCACGCCGAGGTGCGCACCAGCAGCGATGTCCAGAACGGCAACAGCACCAGAATCATCAAGAGGTTCGAATATCGTAGCGGCAGCGTCGCCAACAGATACGAAACCGGATAGGCGAGCAGAATACACAGCACTGTAATAAAGATGCTCATCCAGGCCGTGCGGATAAACAGATCCGTATAGATCTGGTAGATCTCCGCGCGCGGAGCAATCTCGCCGGTGGGGGTGTACTCGTAGTCAAGCGCCAAAAGGTAGTAGCTCGGTGTAATGAGGCGGCTTTCGCGCTTCAGAATTCCCCAGAACTCGCTAGTGGTCCAGCGCTCGTCCTCGGCAATGAACGCCTCCTTGTAAGGCGGCGACATCTCGTCTACGTCGCGGGCTGTGCCGAGCATGAGGCTGCGCGCCCCGGGAAGCTCCCGATTAATCCGCGCGGCGACGCGCCCAATCGTGCGGTCTTCGCGGCCCTTGACCATGTCCTGGGCCATTGCGGCGAACACTTCTTCGCCCGGAACGCCCTCACCATCCCATTGCTGGAGCGCCTCGGCCGTCTTCGGAAGATATTGGACGACCTCCGGGTTATAGACGGAGCGGAACATCATCGACACGATGGGGACGACGAAGGTCACGACAAGGAACGCCAGCAGCGGCAGCACCAATAAGAACGCGCGCAAGCGCGCGCGCCGCTCGGACTTGCGGATGCTCTCTTTGAGCGGACGGCCATCGGCGGTGGTGAGCGTTTCGAGTTCGGCTGGCGTCGCGTCCTGCATGTTGACCGCTCACATTGATTGATGGCAGAGGGGAAAGCGGCCCGAAGTCAGGCCGCTTTCCAGTGCTTTGTGTTGAAACGGTTACTGCGCAACCCAGGCGTTGAAGCGCTCTTCAAGCAGGTCGCCGTAGTCGGCCCAAAAGTCGGTATTGAACTGAACGGCGGTCTTGAAGTTTTCCGGAGCGGTCGGCATGTGCTGCATCATATCGACGCCGGTGTCGGCATGCTTGCTAATCTTCGGAATGGAAGATTCGCGCGCCGGAGCATAAGCGATATACTTGGCCTGATCAGCCAGACGCTGCGTATCGGTGGCGAAATACAGATAGTCCTTGATCAGGTCAATCTGATCGTCGTTGCCAACCGGCACAACCCAGCCATCAACCTCGAACATCTGGTGGTCCCACATGATCTTGAACGGCTGATCCTCATTGACCTGGGCGTTGAAGATGCGGCCGTTGTAGGCGGTCACGATCACGGCCTCTTCGTCAGCCAGCATCTGTGGCGGCTGAGCGCCTTCCGACCACCAGATCACGTTGTCTTTGATCTCGTCGAGCTTGGCGAACGCGCGGTCCTGACCTTCCTTGGTCGCCAGCAC
>CAYXPZ010000054.1:0-16652 GCA_964466965.1 uncultured Hyphomicrobiaceae bacterium | reverse complement strand
TGGCCACATAGATGTGGGGTTACTTGCGCTTCATGATCGTGCCGAGGAACACGAGCAGATAAACCACCCACACAAGCGTCAACCAAAGATCGGTATACCACTCAGGTTCCGCATATTCGCGTGACTGGGTGACGCCAAAGACATAACCGGTCGCTGCGAGCACGATGAAGAGCTGATAGCCCCAGAAAACAAACCAAGGTGCCCACCGCCCGGCAAGCCGCGCCTTGCAGGTGCGCTGAACCACGTAAAACGAGGTCGCGATCAGCGCATTGCCGCCGAAAGCAAAGATCACCGCCGAGGTATGGACAGGGCGCAAGCGGCTGAAATTGGTCCACGGCAGATCAAAGTTCAGTGCGGGAAAGGCAAGCTGCCAAGCGATCCAGACGCCGACGAAGAAGCCGACAATGCCCCAGAAGACCGTCGCAATCACGCCCGCCCGGACGACTGTGTCGTTGTAATAGCCTTCGCCGCCAACGGCGAGATCGCCGTCCGCGAGCCGGGTGAGGATATACCAGCCGCCCACGGCGGAACCGCCAGCCAGCAGCACCCCGTGAAACGCCATGACTGGGTCGATCGAGACGAAGAACAGATATCCACCCAGCAGCACGCCAAACGCGGCCGCTGCCAAAACCAACGCGTCGGCAAGCGCCGACATCTCTTGCCGCTTGGCTTCCGCCATTCGCCCCTCCTCTGAATGCAGTCCGGCCCTGGTCGGTCATACGAGCGCGTGCGACCCGAACTCACTTGCAGTATTGGGGGAGACGCTTAGCGGCAGCTTTGATCTAAATCAAATTTTCAGTGCAAGCCCCCTGAGGCGTTTCGCCGCCTTTTACCAAGCCGCGGAGCGGTGGCTCAGGCTTGATCGGAGGGAGTCGCGCCAACCGCCTTCGAGCGGACGGTGTCGCAGCCTTCAAAAGCTTGCCGCAGGCGATCCACCTGGCAGGCAACGGGATTTGGTTCGGAACGCGGAGGCCGATCGTTTGACAGGCTGATCAACCGGTCGAGGCGCAATACGCGGTCGTAGAGCGCATCGCACTCTCTCACCAACCGCTGCAGTTCGCTTGGCAGCTCGGCGAAACCGTCCGGCCGCTCGGACCGAGAAGCACAGGTGAGCTTGGCGCGCTGGCGCGACTTCAGGGCTTCTTCCAGCGTCATTTCCCCGCGCCCGACCGATCGGCGGACCAGCAGCCAAGACGCAAGTTGCATCAGCTTGGTGGTCAAGCGCATGCTCTCGGTCGAATAGGCAAGACCCGCAGCGCCGTTCAGCATCTGCGAATCGCGCCGCCCCGGACCGTCCAGATACTGGGCGGCGTCCTCCACGAGCGCCATACCCTCACGGAACAGCTCGTCGAATTGCGGGGAAACCGTGTATTTTTCGGTGAACGGAACCGGCATATCGCCGCCGGATTCGCCAGGATTATGGGCATTGTGACTCATGGGACTCCCGCTTACGCTACATACGGAACGCAACACGCCACCTATAGCAGCAGAACAAAGCGTCGCGCAATTTTCTGCATGCCATAGCTAACGACACAGACTTAACATTGCGTTTTTGATGTGGCGCATAAGCCCGGAAAAGAAAGAGCCGCCCGAAGGCGGCTCAGTTTTTGAACAGGGAGGCTGACAAAACGGAGGAACCGTTCAGCGCCATTTTGACTGGACAATCTGGAGGTTAGCCCGCTGTGCTTAAAGCAAGGTTAACGGCAATAAAAAACATCAATGATTTTGCATAGCTTCGCCGGTCTGCGGCATGTCCTGCGAGGTGACCCCTTGCGGCCGCGCCACACCGGCTTGCGGGCGTCCTGCGTTTTCAATACCACGGTGTGGGCAAGGAGGACTTTATGACCAGCGCCACCGGGCTACCGGATCAGATGACTGCAATCGCGATCGCACAGCCTGGCGGTCCCGAACAGCTAAAGCCGCAGCATGTGATGGTGCCTGCGCCCGACGCCGACGAGGTCCTGATCAAAGTCGCAGCCGCCGGCATCAATCGCCCCGATGTCATGCAGCGCCAGGGCCTTTATCCGCCGCCGAAAGGCGCATCGCCGATCCCCGGTCTGGAAATCGCCGGCGAAGTTGTGGCGGTCGGGTCGAATGTGACCCGCTATAGCTCCGGAGACCGGATCTGCGCGCTGGTCACCGGTGGAGGCTATGCCGAGTACTGCGTAGCAAGCGAGGGGGCGGCATTGCCGGTGCCTGCCGGCATGGATCTGATTGAGGCAGCCGCGCTGCCTGAGACTTTCTTCACGGTCTGGGCCAATGTGTTCGAGCGCGCGGGATTGCAAGCGGGCGAAGTCTTTGTCGTACACGGGGGCACGAGCGGCATCGGAACAACGGCGATCCAGCTGGCCAGCGCCTTCGGTGCGCGGGTGTTCACAACGGCGCGCGGCCCGGAGAAAGGCGCGATCTGCACCGAACTTGGCGCTGAGCGCGCAATTGACTACGAAACCGAGGACTTCGTCGACGTCGTCAAGTCGGCCACGGCGGGTCGCGGTGCAGATGTCATCCTGGATATGGTTGGGGGCGACTACATCCCGCGCAACATCGCGGTGGCGGCTGAAGATGGCCGCATTCACCAAATCGCCTTCTTGCGCGGCTCGAAGGTCGAGGTGGATTTCATGCGCTTGATGCTGAAGCGGATTACGTTGACCGGCTCCACCTTGCGCGCCCGCCCGGCAAGCGTGAAGGCACGCATCGCGCGCGCCCTCGAAGCAACCGTCTGGCCGCTTCTGGCAAGTGGCAATGTCCGCCCCATCATCGACAGCCGGTTCGCGCTCTCCGACGCCGCCGAAGCGCACAAGCGCATGGAGAGCAACGCGCATATCGGCAAGATCCTGCTTGTCACGGGCGCTTAACCCGGAAATTGGGCCCGCCCTGCCCGCAGGGTTTGCGCCGCCGTTCGCGCGGGACTATGTTGACTAAGAGCGCGATTCTCGCCGTCCCCTTTGACAGCACCGTTTTGAACCCGCTCAGGGATTTTCCTTGAGCATGGAGAACGCATGATGAGTGACAAACCGCTAATGCCAAAAGCCACCGCCGTGTGGCTGGTCGACAATACATCGCTGACCTTCGAACAGATCGCCGATTTCTGCGGCCTTCATCAGCTTGAGGTGAAAGGCATCGCTGATGGTCAGGTGGCGCAAGGCATCAAGGGTATGGACCCGATATCAAGCGGTCAGCTCACCCGCGAGGAGATCGCCAGGGCGCAGGACGACGCCGCCTACCGCATGAAACTGGCGAAGAGCACCGTTCAGATCCCTGAGACCAAGACCAAACGGCGGCCCAAATACACGCCGGTCTCCCGCCGTCACGACCGTCCCAATGCGATCTACTGGCTGTTGCGCAACCACCCAGAGCTGCGCGACTCCCAGATCATGCGTCTCGTCGGGACAACCAAGCCGACGATCCAGACGATCCGCGACCGCACCCACTGGAATATGCCGAACCTGCAGCCGCAGGATCCGGTGACGCTTGGTCTGTGCAAGCAGATGGACCTTGATGCCGAGGTACAGAAAGCGGCCAAACGCCAGGAGGCAGAAAACCCGCCGTCGCAGCCAACCGCAAAGGATACCGGCCTGAAACCGCTCTCAGATGCGCCCGTGTCTAGCGAGGACTCATCTGCTGAGGGATCGGAGAGCCGCGAAGACGCTGAGCCGGAGCGCGTGGAAACCGCCGACGAGCTTGCCGAGCGGACTTTCGCGAATTTTGAGGTTGGTGAAGCTACGGAAGACGAAACACGCTAAAGCGCAACCCTCGAACGGGTTGCGTCCAGAGATATGCCGCGCGCACAGCCCTTTGCTTTACGTGTTAGCCCAAGAAGCCTTCGAACTTCTTCTTGAAGCGGCTCACCCGACCGCCGCGATCGACCAGATGCTGGCTGCCCCCAGTCCATGCGGGGTGCGTGTTGGGGTCGATCTCAAGGGTCAACGTGTCGCCCTCCGAGCCATAGGTCGAATAGGTCTCGAATTCCGTGCCGTCGGTCATGACGACCTTGATCTTATGGTAATCTGGGTGGATATCGCTTTTCATCGTGATACTCTCGGTCTCGCGCCTCGGTCCATCGGGAACGTGTCCCGGTGCGGTTTGATCGCGGATATAGCTTGCTTGCCCCGCCAATTACAAGCCCGAAAGCCCCTTGCTGCTGTCGCGGCGAAACGGCCCGCCTGCATTTTTCCATTTCATGAAGCGTTTACGTTCGGCTAGAACCAAACAAAGAATAATTCAAAAGGGTAGGCAGAGTGGTCGTATCGTCACCCACACAAACCCGTGCGCGCGACGTGGCGGAGACACGCGTCCGGGCCGGAAAGCGCGAAACGTCAGGGAAACGCTCGCTTAGGCCACTGATCAATCTCAAGCCGTTTATCCTTCGCTATCGCGGACACATTGCACTGGCCCTCGCCGCATTGCTGGTGTCCACAATGGCAACGCTGGCGCTGCCGATGGGCGTGCGCCGGATGATCGATCTGGGGTTCTCGGGCGAAAACGTTGCCTTGGTTAACAACTATTTCGCCACGCTGATCGTCGTGGGGCTGGTTCTCGCGATATCGAGCGCCGCGCGGTATTATTATGTCAATTGGTTGGGCGAGCGAGTGGTCGCAGACTTGCGCGATTCGGTGTTTCGGCACCTGTGCGGTCTCAGCCCCGCCTTTTACGAGAAAACCCAGTCGGGCGAGGTGATGTCGCGCCTGACCGCGGATACAACCCAGATCAAGGCGGCCGTCGGACTTACGGCGACGCAGTTCCTGCGCAACGTCCTGCTGCTGTTCGGCGCGCTCATCATGATGCTCATCACCAGTGCCGAGCTCAGCGCTTTGGTCGTGCTCGCCATCCCCGTTATCGTGCTGCCGCTCATGGCGTATGGCCGGGCGGTACGCCGGCTGTCCGCCCATGCGCAAGACACGATTGCCGCGTCGGCCGCCTACGCAGCAGAGAACCTCGCGGCGGTGCGCACGCTGCAGGCCAATACGCACGAGGAAACCGTGACCGGCCGCTTTGGCGCGGCGGTGGAAACCGCCTTTGATGCCGCACGGCATCGTATGCGCGCGCGCGCAGGCCTGACGGCGCTGGCCATGTTTCTGACTTTCGCCAGCGTGGTCGGCATTCTGTGGTACGGCGCGCAAGGCGTCCTCACCGGCGAAATGACGGGCGGCCGGCTCGGTCAGTTCGTGCTTTATACGGTGATTGCGGCAGCGGCAATGAGCGGGCTGTCGGAGGTGTGGGGCGAGCTACAGCAAGCCGCTGGCGCGGCGGAAAGGCTAGCCGAACTGCGCCAGATCGAGCCGGAAATCCAATCTCCGCCCAACCCGATGGCCTTGCCGCAACCTGTTCGCGGCGACGTCGCCTTTCAAGATGTGGTGTTCCACTATCCCACGCGTCCGGCCGAGCGCGCCTTGTCTCAGGTGTCGTTTCAGGTCGCACCGGGCGAGCGCGTCGCCATCGTCGGAGCATCTGGCGCGGGCAAGAGCACCATTTTCAGCCTGCTGCTGCGCTTCTACGATCCGCAGTCTGGCCAAGTGACCCTGGACGGCATTCCAGTGCACCGCCTCGATCTTCGCGCGCTGCGGGACCAAATTGCGATCGTGCCGCAGGATGTGGCGCTGTTCTCGGATACGGTAAAGGAGAACATCCGCTATGGCATGCCCGGCGCTTCCGATGCCCAAGTGCGCTTGGCAGCAGAGACAGCGCTTGCTGAAGAGTTCGTCACCACGTTGCCCGAGGGGTATGATACACAGCTTGGTGAAGGCGGGGTAATGCTCTCCGGCGGGCAGCGCCAGAGAATCGCCATTGCGCGCGCCATTCTTCGCGACGCGCCGGTGCTTCTTCTCGATGAGGCGACCAGCGCGCTCGACGCGCACAGCGAGAGCCTTGTTCAACAGGCGCTTGAGCGGGTGATGGAAGGCCGGACCACGCTGGTCATAGCGCACCGGCTGGCTACAGTGCTCAGCGCGGATCGCATCCTTGTTCTGGACGAGGGACGCATCGTCGAGCAGGGCACCCATCACGAACTGATCGCGCGCGGCGGCGTCTACGCGCGGCTCGCAAAGCTTCAATTCGAGCTCGGCGCCAAGAGTGCCTGAATTGACCTAGAGCACCATTTGGCCTTCGCCGCCATGCACCGGCAATGGGACGCCGGCCTGCTCGAACGTGGCCTTCTGGCGCCGACCCACCTCGTCGATATCGAAATCCTGAATGGTCTCGTTGAACAGGCGGTGAAAGTTCATCTCCGCGTCTAGATGCAGGAACACCCCGCCAAGCCCGATGGCCGCGCGGTCCATAAACACAAACTCGCGAGGGACGCGCACCGGCCCTTTCTCCTGTAACGCCTTATGGACCGAGAACGCCTCCTGACGGCCATACTGTCCGGGCGAGACGTCCTCTGCGATCCGGCGTACCCGGTCATCGAGCAGCGGGCCATAGATGAACCGCGCCCAGATATTCAGGATTTCGATAACCTCGTAGGACAAGCCGACGAAGCCCCAGGTTTCATAGGCGTGCACGATCAGGTCGCGGTCGTCGCGCTCTAGCCCGCGATAGAGGTTGATGACCCCCTCGACGAAGCGCGGCGCGAACGTGCGGATACAGCCGTAATCCAGCAAGTTGATGCCAGCCGGACGCCCGTCTCTCTCGAAGATCGTGTAGTTACCGAGATGCGGGTCCCCATGGATCGCCCCGTGATGGCTGAACGGATACCACCAGGCGCGGAACAGCGCGCGGGCGATCTGGTTGCGATCCTGTTGCGGGTGGTTCTTGTAACGCACCAGTGGTTGACCATCCATCCAGCCCAGGCTGAGCAAACGCTTGGTTGATAGCGACGTGTAGACCGCCGGCACCTGAATGAGCTTATCGCCCGCGAAGATATTGCCATAGAGCGTCGTATGGCGGGCTTCGAGGTCGTAATCCAACTCCTCATAGAGCCGCGCCTCCAATTCCGCCGCGATTTCAGAGGTGTCGATCGCCGGATCCATCTGCTTGTGAATGCGCAGCAGCCACTTGAACTGGTTTAGGTCGGCCTGAACATAGGATTGCATATCCGGGTATTGCAGCTTGCAGGCCAATGCCTCGCCCTCGTGCGAGCGCGCCTTGTGCACCTGCCCGAGCGACGCCGAAGCGACCGCCTCGCGCGAAAACTCGGCAAAGCGCGATTGCCAATCCGGCCCAAGCTCGGCGGCCATGCGGCGCTTGACGAACGGCCAGCCCATCGGCGGCGCCTGGGACTGAAGCTGAGAAAGCTCCGCGGCATATTCAGGCGGCAGCGCGTCCGGAATGGTGGACAGGAGCTGCGCCACTTTCATGATCGGCCCCTTCATCCCGCCAAGCGCACGCGCAAGCTGTTGCGCATTCTTTTCGCGGTTGAGATCGAAGCCAAACAGTGCGTTGCCCGCGAGCCGCGCGGCCGTGCCGCTGACGCCAGTGCTCACCTGCGCATAGCGGCGCATACGGCGCGAAAAGCGGTTCGCCTCTGTGTCGGCCTGCCCGGGGGCGGCGGCGCTAGGCCGGTTCTCATCGGTGCTGCTCATGCGCGCGCCCCGACGCTGGCCTCGGCTTGCTCGATTTCGTCAATCATGCGCTCGATCACGCTCAGCCCCATCTGCCAAAAATCCGGCTGGCGGGCGTCGAGACCGAACGGCGCCAACAACTCACTGTGATGTTTGGTGCCGCCGGCGCGCAGCATGTCCATGTAGCGCTGCTGAAAACCGGCATCGGCGTTTTCATAGACGGCATAGAGCGAGTTCACCAGGCAGTCTCCGAAGGCGTAGGCGTACACGTAAAACGGCATACCGATGAAATGCGGCACGTATGACCAATACGTTTCATACCCCTCGCCCAGATGCACGGCGGGTCCGAGACTTTCCGACTGCACCTCCAGCCAAATCTCGCCGATACGCTCAGCGGTGAGTTCGCCCTGCTCGCGGCGCTCGGAATGCACGCGGCGCTCGAAGATATAAAACGCGATCTGGCGCACTACTGTATTGAGCATGTCCTCGACCTTCTGCGCCAGCAGCGCGTGACGCTCCTCCGCGCTCGCGCAACGCTCCAGCAGCGCGCGGAAGGTCAGCATCTCACCGAACACGCTGGCGGTCTCGGCCAGCGTCAGCGGCGTGCGCGCCATCAACGCGCCCTGCTCGTTCGCCAGCCACTGATGCACGCCATGGCCCAGTTCATGCGCCAAGGTCATGACATCGCGCGGCTTGCCGAGATAATTCAGCAGGATATACGGGTGCGCGCTCGGCACCGCAGGGTGCGAGAAAGCCCCCGGCGCCTTGCTCGGTGTGGCTGGCGCGTCAATCCAATTTTTGTCGAAGAACTGCTCGGCGATGCGGCCGAATTCCGGTGAGAAACCGTTGTACGCCCCTAAGACGATCTCCCGAGCCTCGTCCCAATTGAACACCCGGTCGGGAGTGTGCGGCAGCGGCGCGTTGCGATCCCAGTAATCCAGACGGTCCTTGCCCAGCCAGCGCGCCTTCATGCGGTAATAGCGGTGCGACAGGTCAGCATATTTGCTGCGCACTGCATCCACGAGCGCATCCACGACTTCAGGCTCGACCCGGTTGCTGAGATGGCGCGAGGCGGCGATGTCTTTGAAGCCGCGCCAGCGATCGGAAATCTCCTTGTCCTTGACCAGCGTGTTCATCACCAGAGTGAACAAGCGGCTGTTCTCGCGGAACACCGTGGCGAGCGCATGCGCCGCCGTGCGGCGCTTATTTTCGTCCGGGCTCGTCAGCAGCGTCAATGTCGGCTCCAGCGAGAGCTCTTGCCCATCGACATTGAAGCGAAGCGCGGCGATGGTCTCATTAAACAGCCGGCTCCATGCGCTGCGGCTGGTTATCGACTTGTCATGGAACAGCAGCTCGAGGTCCTGCGAAAGCTGATAGGGCTTTTCCTTGCGGACATCCTCCAGCCAAGGGCGGTAATGCGCCAACCCCGGGTCGCTCATCGCGCGTTCCAACGTACTCTCCTCCAGCTGGTTCAGCTCCAGCGAATAAAACACGAGCTTGGAGGTGATCGCCGTCAGTTTGTCCTGCACATCGCCGAGCAGCTTGGCGCTCGCCGAGTCCGACGTGTCGGTCACGTAATTGAGATAGGCAAAGGCGGCGATGCGCCCGATCCGGTCATTCAAGGCTTCCATCCGCCGCACGCTTTCGGCAAGCCGCACCCCTGCCCCGGTCGCCGCCGCGATCGCCTCGATGCTCCCCTGATAGTCCCGGGCAAAATCCGCGGCCTCTTTTTCGGCGCGCGCCAGATCGTCCCATAGGTCCTGGGTCCCAGGGCCAGGATAAAGCGCACTGAGATCCCAGCGGGGCAATTCTCCCAGCGCAGCGCTCGCTTCCTGCTGAGCGCCATCGGCGGAATGAAGCGGGCCCTGCTGGGCCGCATTCGGGTTTGGGGAGAGGTCGCAGTAAATGGGCATCATTGAACCTTGTTTGAAAGGAAGCGGGCACGCGCAAGCTGGTGGTGCGCCTGCCGTTGCATTCCCGATAATGTGCGCCGCGCGCGCTCGCCCTGCAAGAGGCGCGACGCGTGGCATCACTCAGCGCAAGCGTTCATAGCGGCTTAATCAGCTTCGCAGAAAGACCGGCGCCCAACGTGCCGGTAAATCGCTCCTTTACCCAGGCCCCAACAGTCTGGGGAATGAAAGGCCGGTGTTTCGCGGCTATTCGGCAGAGTGAGTGAAGTTTGATGACGCATAACGTGCTGATAGTAGAATATGATCCGGACGAGGCGCGTGAGCTCGCTGCGCTCGTCGGCCAGGCAGGCGGCCGCGCTGAAGTCGCCAGTGATGACGCTGAGGCGCAGCTGCGCGCCAACCAGCCTATGAGCGGCTTCTCGGCGTGTCTGCTTGGTCCGGGCATCCGCGTGGACAGTGCAATCCAGATACTCAGGCGGCTTCGCGCGAACGCGGTCGCGCCGCCAACGCTTGCGATCCTGGATTATGAAGCCGCAGCCGCCGCGGCGATCCTGCGCGCGGGCGCATCCGAGACGCTGCCGATGGAGGCCAGCGACGATGCAATCACCGCGGCCATTAGGCGCAGCCTCAAGATTGGCGACCTGGAGAGCGATCTGACGCGCCTGAAAGGCTATGGTAATGCCACCATCACGCTCCATGATCTCGACGGTGCGACTGAGGACATGGCGCGGGCCATCGCGCTCGGAGAGCGAGCTGCATCCATTCCAACCCATGTGTTGCTGGAGGGAGAACCCGGGACTGGCAAGCGCTTGCTGGCGCGCGCGATCCATGCCGGCGGAGATCGGGCTGGCGCTCCATACGTAGATGTTGACGTGGCTGTGCTCGACCCGAGTTCAGTCGAGCACGTCCTGTTCGATCGGCCGACCGGAGCTTATTGGCGGGCACGCGGCGGCAATCTGGTTCTCAGGAACATCGATTTGCTGCCCATGAGCGCGCAAACCCGGATCGCGATTTTGATGGGACGTCCGGAGCGGCCCGCGCGCGAAATTCTCCAGAACACGCCCAGCAGCGTTCGCGTCCTCGCCACGGTGAGCGGCGACCTGTTGCGGCGGGTCAAGGCCGGGGAGTTTCGTGAAGATTTGTTCTATCGGCTCAACATTTGCCCGATCTGGCTGCCGCCGCTTCGCCGACGGCGCGAAGACATCGCTGGCTTGGCCCGTGGTTTCATGCGGGCTTTCGCGCTGGAGGCAGGACGGCGCGCCGCGACGCTCAGCGCTGCCGCCGCCGATCTCATGACGCGCTATGACTGGCCGGGCAACCTCACGGAGCTGGAGCGGGAAATCTATCGCGCCGTCCTGATGGCCGACGGCCCCGCCATCGAGCCTCGGCATTTTCAGCGCCTGCAAGCGCTCGCCGGCGTTACGGATGCCGGCCCCAGCGCGCGACCTGCGGTCGATACTCCGGCTGGGGTCACGATGCCACCCCTCGGCCATTCGCAAGCTCCGGCGCCCGGGGACGGAATGCTTACGACCACACTCTCTCAGGAGGGGCGCGTTTCGACAGCGATTGGCATTCCCGCGCTCACCGAGGCCGGCGAGCTGAGACCGTTGGAGGCGGTCGAAGCGGACATGATCCGGCTGGCGCTCGGTCGCTATCGCGGCTCTATGACCCGGGCGGCGCGGCGACTGGGCATCGGGCGGTCGACGCTTTATCGCAAAATCCGCGAATTCGGCTTGGACGGCCGCAACGGCTGGCAATGATTTCCGACAAGCGGAAACAGGCTAAGCAGCCGCCAGGTGCCCCCGCTTGATCCACAGCAGGCATCCATCCGGGCTCTCGAAGCCGTGTCGGGTGCCTGGCGGGTTACGGATCCATGTCCCCTTTTTGTACGTGCCATTCTCGTCTTGCACGGTTCCTGCGAGGACGAAGACCTCATCGCCGCCTTCGGCGTCCTTCGGGGCCATCGAGCCGCCCGCCTCCAGCTTCTCCAGCGTCACGCGCTCATCCGGCCCTTCAAACAGCGGGATAATGTGGTGCGCCGGAGTCTCCCCGGCCTGCCATTCCGCTGTGTTCGAGTCCACGACAACCCGGCGGGTATCGTCGGGGCGCATCTGGCGCAGCTTGACGAGGATTGTGCAGCCCTCGCGCGAAAACGGTTTGTGACTCGACCCCGGCGGATTGCGGACATAGCTGCCAGCCGGGAATTCACCCGTCTCGTCGCAGAAGGTGCCGCTGAGGACGAAAAATTCTTCACCGCCGCCATGCGTGTGCTCGGAGAAGCTGCTGTTAGCGGCGTAGCGGACGATGCTCGTAGCGCGCGCCACTTCCCCGCCGTCGCGCTCCAGCGGACGGCGCTCGACACCGTCTTCGGGCGAGGCGAGCCATTCGAGTTCATTGCTGTCGACAACCGCGCGCGCGCTCAAATCCGCGTTGACCGGTTCTGGCTCCATATAGCTCATGCTGTAGCCCCATGCCTATTTGCGATTGCGGATATTGTAACGCAGCTCCGCGCAGACGCAGCCCGGTCGGCCTGGTTTTCCCAACTTTTTGATTGCAGCAGGCGCGGCGGCCGCTCATTCCGCAGCCGAAGGCGTCCGCGCGCGGACCGGCTCCCCCAGCAACGCCCGCGCAACGAGCACCGCAGCAACCGCCCCAACGAATTCCGCGCCGACGAACGCGGGCACGTCCGCCAGCCGGATTCCGGTGAACGTGTCGGAGAACCCTCGGGCGATCGTCACGGCAGGATTGGCAAATGAGGTCGAGGCGGTGAACCAGTAGGCTGCGGTGATGTAGAGGCCCACCGCCATTGCAACCGCGTTCGGACGCGTGCGGATCGTAATGAGGATCACGCTGACCAGCCCAAAGGTGGCGACGATCTCGGCAAACCACTGAGACGGGCCGGTGCGGACCTTGTCGGCGACCTGGAACACGGTTTCATCAAACATCAAATGCGCTGCAATCACGCCCGCCAGTCCGCCGAGCACCTGCATCGCGAGATAGCCGGCGGCTCCGCGCAGGTCCAATTCGCCGCGAATCAGGAAGGCGGCTGTGACCGCCGGGTTGAAGTGCGCCCCCGAAATCGGTCCGAGCATTGTGATGATGACCACCAGAATCGCGCCGGTCGGCAGCGTGTTGCACAATAGGGCAAGGGCGACGTTCCCGTCTGCCAGCCGTTCGGCCATGATTCCCGAGCCGACCACCGCGGCGAGGAGAAAAGCCGTGCCGAGGAATTCAGCGCCAAGACGCTGGCGAAATGTGTAGGGCATGCGCCCATCCTCTATGCGGTTTCGCTGGTGTCGGCGGAGGTCTTGCCGATATCGTCGAGCCGTTTTTGCAGGCTCAGCTTGTCGAGCGAGTCGATCGGCAGATTCGTGAAGATACTGATGCGCTGGAACAGCATCCGGTGCGTATCGGCGAAGGCAAAGCGGCGCTCGGCTTCGGTGCCCGTGGCGGCGGAGGGGTCGGGCACGCCCCAGTGCGCAGTCATCGGCTGGCCGGGCCAGACCGGGCACACCTCGTTCGCAGCGTTGTCGCAGACGGTGAAGACGAAATCGATAGCAGGGGCGTCGGGGGTGGCAAACTCGTCCCACGATTTCGAGCGCAGGTCGCTGGTGTCGTAATTCAACTCCCGCAACAGATCGAGCGCGTAAGGGTGGACCTCGCCACGCGGGGCGCTTCCGGCGCTGTGAGCGCGGAACTTGCCACGGCCGAGCCGGTTAAGTACACACTCGGCGATGACCGATCGCGCAGAGTTGTGCGTGCACAAAAACAGAACGTTGAAGACCTTATCACTCATCTTGTTCCTCCCGCTTAGCCGAGACATGACGCGTTTCACACAATTCGGCCGGGGCGAAAGCCCGCCCGCAAAGCTCGGGCCGGCCCTGGCAGCAGTCTTCGGTCAGAAACGTCAGCAGGTCACGCACGCCGTCGATCCGAACCGCATAGACGATGTTACGCCCCTGGCGCGTGGAAATGAGCAGGCCCGCGCGATCCAGTTCCTTGAGATGAAACGATAGATTGGTGGCGCCGAGGCCAAGCCGTTCGGCGAGCTCGCCCGCGCGCATTCCCGTGGGGCCGACCTCCACAAGAGTGCGGAAGACGCGCAGCCGGTGCTCGTTGGCGAGCGCGCTGAGCGATTGAATTGCTTGCTTATCGTTCATGCGGCATAAAATACATGAATTATTGAATTATGAAACGAAAAATTCGCCTTCCCCATCCACGACGGTTGCCGCCGCGCAGTCCCTAGCCAAGCGTCGGCATGACATATTGCGAGCCGGCGCGCACGCCCGTCGGCCATCGTGTTGTAACGGTCTTCAAGCGTGTGTAGAAGCGCACGCCCTCCGGCCCGTGGATGTGATGGTCGCCGAACAGCGACTGTTTCCAGCCGCCGAAGCTGTGGAACGCCATCGGCACCGGGATGGGGACGTTAACGCCGACCATACCGACCTCGATGTCCTGGGTGAATTGGCGCGCCGCATCGCCGTCCCGCGTGAAGATCGCCACGCCGTTGCCGTATGGGTGCTGATGAACGAGGTCCACGGCGGCATCATAATCGCTGGCGCGCGCAACCGACAGCACGGGACCAAAAATTTCTTCCCGCCAGATCGACATGTCGGGGGTCACGCGGTCAAACAGCGAGCCGCCGATGAAAAAACCGTTCTCGTAGCCCTGCCTGTCCATGCGGAAGCCGCGTCCATCGACGACGAGCTCTGCGCCCTCGGCCATGCCCGCGTCGATGTAGCCGCGCACTTTGTCCAGATGCTGTGCCGTGACGAGCGGGCCCATATCGCTGCCGCGATCCACGCTGGGGCCGATCTTCAATTCGCGCACGCGCGGGGCGAGGCGGTCGATCAGCGCATCCGCGACCTTGTCGGTCACCGGGACCGCCACCGATACCGCCATACAGCGCTCGCCCGCCGAGCCGTAGGCCGCGCCCATCAGCGCATCCACAGCCATGTCCAGGTCCGCGTCGGGCATGATGACCATGTGGTTTTTCGCGCCGCCGAGCGCCTGCACACGTTTGCCGTTCGCCGTGCCGGTCGTGTAGATGTATTGCGCGATGGGGGTTGAGCCGACGAAGCTTATACCTGCTACGTCCGGATGGGTCAGGAGCGCGTCAACCGCTTCCTTGTCACCCTGCACGACGTTGAACACGCCCGGCGGCAAGCCGGCCTCGGCCAGCAGGTCCGCGAGCATCAGCGATGGCGAGGGGTCGCGCTCGGACGGCTTCAGGACAAATGTGTTGCCGCAGGCGAGCGCGACGGGAAACATCCACATCGGCACCATCACCGGGAAATTGAACGGCGTGATTCCGGCGGCAACACCGATCGGCTGACGGATCGCGTGGCTGTCCACGCCAGTGCCGACATCCTCGCTGAACTCGCCTTTCAGAAGCTGCGGGATGCCAGCGGCGAACTCGGCGACCTCCAGCCCGCGCTGCACCTCGCCCAGGGCATCGTCATGGGTCTTGCCATGCTCCGCGGATATCGCCTCGGCCAGCTTGTCGGCATTTGCCCGGACCAGCTCTTTGAACCGGTCGATGATGCGCGCGCGGCGCAGCGCAGGCGTTCGCGCCCAGGCCGGGGCCGCCTCCTTGGCAGCGGCGATGGCGCGCGCAACGTCGTCTGAGCTTGCAAGTTGCACCTGCCGCGCGACCTCTCCCGTGGCCGGATTGAATACATCCGCAGCGCGTCCGCCCGTGCCAGCGACGCGCTCGCCGCCAATGTAATGACTGATCTTGTCCGTCATGACGTCGCCTCTTGTTTCCTATGCCGGGCTCGGGCCGTGTTACATCACTTCGTCGGTGCGGTCGCCGGTCTCGCCATAGCGGTGCAGGGCCGGTGGCTTCAGCCCCTCGTAAAGCTTGTCGATATTGGCGTTTACCTGCTCGCCATGCTGCGCGAAGAGTGAATTGCCCGCCAGGTCGCTGTCCACGATGAACGGGCCGAAATTTTCGACCTCGAAAAGCCACATCGCCTGAGCGATGCCGAGTTCGTCTATCCAGAACACGTCGCGCACGCCTTTGATACCGCGCCCGAGCAGCGCGCCGGTGCCGTAGCCGACGGTTGTGAGATAGACCGCGCCCATCGGCGCGAGCACCTCCTTGTAGTCCTTCGACGGCATTCCGCCCTTACCGATGATGATCTTGGTGCCGGTCAGCTCCAGCCAGTCGCGCATCCACTTGGAGAAGCGGAAGCTGGCGGTCGCTGTCACGCCGCCGATGCGATAACCGTCGCCCTCCTTCGCGGCAGCGGGCGAGCAATGGAAGTTGGCGTTGCTCAGGCCGGTGAGGTCGACGGGCAGCGGCTGACCCTCGGCGATCACCTTCTGATAGACGCCCTCGCGCGCGGTGTAGACAACCCCGTTCATGTAGACGATGGAACCGAGTTCGAGCGCGGCGATGTCGTCCGGGCTTGCTGGCAGGTTCAGGCTGACTTGCTTGAGGCCGCTTCCTGACTGTCCCATTCGATCGTCTCCCTGCGCATATAAGGGGTGAACCATTTTGGGTCGGTGCGATATTCGACCGAACCGTCGGCGTGAATGCGCGCGGTGGCGCGGCGCGACGACAGGCAGAAGGTGTGCACGCTCATCGGCATCCCGCCGGTGTGGGTGAAGCCGCATTCGATATGCACATCCACGCACATCGACGAGCCGACGAAGCCCATCGCGCCCATGCCGATGTTGTTGCCCATCTCCTTCAGTTCGTCTTCCAGCTCCGCGACCTTCGGGTCCGGGTTGCGGTCACCAACCGGGCGCAGGCATGCCGCCTGTTTGCCAAGCACCATGCAAATATCCTTCGAGCCGCCAAGCCCGACGCCCACGATCGCCGGCTGACACGCCAGCCCACGCTTGCCGAAGGCGATAAGCGTGTCGAGGAAAAATCGCTTGATGCCGTCGATCCCGTCGCCCGGGAACAGCATCCGATAATCCGTGCCGAACAGTCCGCCCTTATGCACGGTGGTGATGTCCACCCAGTCGGCGTCCGGCTCGAAGCTCCATTCGACCTCGGGCGCGTTAAGGCCGACATTGTTGTTGTGCTCGGTACGCCAGAGCGGGTGGACGCGGTTCGGGCGCAGCGGCACATCATGCGTCGCGCGGGCTGTGGCCGAGCGCAGCGCGCGCTCGATGCCGATGAACCCGCCGTCGAACCGCGCCTCATTGCCGACCTTGACGTAATAGCGCGGCAGGCCAGTATCCGCGCACATCGGGCGGCGATCCTCGGTGGCGGCCTCCCAGTTGTCGAGCA
>CAYXPZ010000053.1:0-16743 GCA_964466965.1 uncultured Hyphomicrobiaceae bacterium | reverse complement strand
AGATCGCCGACGCGCCGCAGAGCGTGAAGCATCTGAGCTTCAAGTCGAAGGAATATACAACCTAACCGAAGAGAAGCGCCGGGCGGAGCTTCTTATGCCGCCCGGCAAAAAAAAGGATTGTCTGGTTCCGGAGCAATGCGAAATCAACTGCGCTTTAGCGGCCCGGGTGTTGAGCGGTCGGGCGACTTGCGTCTTTCAGAGCAGGCCCGGCTGTTGGCAGGTTAGCGGCCATAGCCCTGGCGCGCGAGAGCGCGTTGCGCCTGCGCTGCTACCGTTCCGCAAAAGCGGTATCCATTGACTGGAAAACCGGCTTGAGCATGTACCGCGCCAGCGTCTTTGATCCGGTCTTGATCTGGGCTTGCAATGTCATGCCGGGCAAAAGCGGAAATTCACGCCCGCGCGCATTAAGCGCTTCACGCGTGAGGCGTATGCGCACGCGGTAGAAAAACCGACCCTCCTTGTCTTCCACCGTCGTCGGCGAGATTTGAAGCACCTCACCTTTGATCGGACCCACGATGCCGGGGTCATAGTTGCTCAGGGTCAGGCGCGCGTTGTTGCCGACGCGCACATGGCCGATATCGCGCGGCCGAAGCTCTACCTCGGCCAGCAGTCCGCCATGCTCGGGAACGATTTCCGCCACCAGAGCGCCCGGTTTGATGACCTGGCCCGGCACCTTGTATTTCAGGGATTGCACGATCCCGTCCACCGGCGCGTCCACGGCCAGCCGCGCGACGCGGTCCTGGTATTTCTTGAGGGTCTCTTCCACCTCCGCCAATTCGGCGTTGGTTTCGGCGCGCTGTTCGGCCCATTTGCTGCGCTGCTGCGCTTGCAATACCCGCAGCTTGACCCTCGCTTCCTCACGCTGATTGGCCGCCTCGGCGATCCGCCCTTCAACCGCGAGAAGCCGTTGGTGCGTTTCCTCGCGCGCTGCCTGCGACTGCAGCAGCATGTGGCGCGAGGTGTAGCCCCGTTTGAAACTTTTTTTGCGGATTTCGGTCTGGTCGGACTGGATCGCCATCTGATCGCGCAGGCTTTCGGCTTCCTTCTTGGCGTTTTCCATCTGCTCGCTGAGCCGCTCAACGGTGAGTCTCACGCGTTCACGTTCCTCGCGTGCCTCGGCGATGGACTCTTTATAGGCTGCGCGTTGCTGCTGCGCGATGTCGGGATATTTCGTGCCAAGCGTCCCGAACTCCGGCGCGCGGTCCTCGATGAGCGCGGTCAGCCGCTCTTGTTTGAGTTTCAGACCGGCTGCGCGCGCACGCAGTTGTGACAGGTCGCTGCCAGCTATTTGCGGGCGTAGCGCAAGTAGCATCTGCCCTTGCTCAACCTTGTCGCCTTCGCTCACCAGCACTTCTTTCACGATGCCGCCTTCCAGGTGATTGACTTCGCTAAGGGAGTCCGCGGGAACAAGCTGCCCCTGGGCCACTGCAGCTTCCTCGATTGGCGCGAAAGAGGCCCATAGGATCACCGCCGCCAGAAGCGCGATGATGAAATAAACGGCACGGCGGGCCAGCCGGGATTGGGACTGGTCGCGTAACTCTGCCGGCATGCTGATGGCTTCGCGGTCTTTGGGAGAGTTGACGTGGATCATGAGTTTTCTGGCCTCGATGCCGATAAAGCGGCGGTTTACTCTGAGAAATCTTGAAGCGATTTCGGCACTTTGCGCCCACCAGGCGGGGGCAACCTCGCGCTGCTGCTTGATGGGAGTGCCGGGTTTGCAGCTCTGCCCCCGCTGATATTCACCGTGCGATCTGCCAGCGCCAGAATGCGCTCGTGTGACGAGCTGATCAAAATCGTCGCATGGCCTTTCAGTCTTTGGAGCTTGGCGAGCAGTGCCTCTTGTCCGGACGGGTCAAGGTCGGCCGCGGGCTGGTTCAGGAGATATATGGAGGGCGACTGGACATAGGCCCGCGCCAGGCGAATTTTCTGGCGGATGACAGCGCCAAGACCATCGCTGAGCAAGTTGGTCAGGTCTGTCTCAAGACCGTCTGGCAGATCGTGGACAAAATCCTCCAGATCAGCCGATGCAATGGCGCTCTCCAGGCCGTCCTCGCTCGCCAGCGGGTTGGCTAGAAGCAGGTTGTCGGCCAGCGTTCCGCTGAATATGACCTGCTCCTCGTTCACCAGCGCGATCGCACGGCGCAGCTCGCGGATGTCGAACTGGCGCATATCCGAGCCGTCGATGCGGATGCGCCCGAGGCTTGGCGGATATTGCGCGCCGATCAGCTTCAACAGCGTACCGCGTCCACTCCCTGGCTCGCCGGTGAGCGCAACGCATTCGCCTGCCGAGACAAACAGATCGACACCGCGCAGCACCGGCATGCCTTGCGGCGAGTACCGGAAGCCGACATTCTCGACGGCGATGTCGCCGCGCACGTGGCGATAGAATTTGCGCACCTCGCCGCTCTTGCTCTCCTGCGGCAATTGCATCAGCTGGTTGACTTGCGCGGTCGTGTCGAGCGCCTGGAACAGCCGGTTGAGGTTCAAGAACGCGGTCTGGATCGGCGAAAGGATGCGCCATACAATCGCCATCAGCGCCACGAGCGCGCCTACCGACAGCGTGCCGGCCATGACCTTCAGCGCGCCAAGCGCCACTACGAGGCTGCCCGCCACCATTGACAGGGCCTGCGCGACGGTCTGCTCGGTGACGTTGATGCGCTGCGCGGCTGCGCCGGCGCGCAGTTGCTCGCTGATCAGGTCGCGGTAGCGCGAGAGCCAGATGTCCTGCGCTCCGGTGTCTCGCACCACTTCGCCGTGGCGCGACATGTCGATTCGGAACAGGCGCGTTTGCGCGCGCGCCATGCCGGCTTGATGGCTGCGTGCCCGCGCGCGAGGAACCGAAACCGCGACCAGCGCGGCGATCGCCGCAATAAAGCCCATGACAATCCAGCCGAGTGCGCCGCCAATGGCGAATACCGCCAGCACGAACACGAGGATAAAGGGCAGGTCCAGGATTGTTGTGGCGAGTAGGCCGCTGAAGATATCGCGTACGGACTCAAAGCTGCGCAGCCGGTTCAGCTGTCCGGCCACCGGCGCGCTCTCGACATAGTCCACCGGCATCCGTAGCAGGCGCTCCATCACGGTGCGCATGACGTCGATCTGCGTACGCACGGCGAACCGTCCGATTGCACGCGCACGCAGCTCGCGCAGTGCGACCTCGGCGGCGACGATTATCAGCACCACACCGGCCAAAGTCATGAGCGTCGGGAGGGAGCTTGCCCCGATGGCCATGTCGAACACGAGCATCAGATATAAAGGAAGGGTGAGCGCGAAACAGTTGATGATGAATGACAGGCCGAACAGCAGCCGCACGGTGCCGCGCTCACGCGCCAGCAGATCGCTGATCCAGCCGAAGCGTCCTTGGCCGCGCGCGGCTGTTTCGGTCTTGGCGGGCCGAATGTGATAGTACTCGCCGCGTACATCTCCAACGCTTACGGTTTCAACCTGCCCGGCGCGGCCCGCGAAGATTTCGAACGTGTCCGGGGACAGCTTGCGCATCAGCACCCAGATATCGCCATCGGAGCGTTTCAATAGGCCGGGCAGCGTGGCTTCGTCCAACGCCCTGGCCGGCAGGTCGAGTCTGACGGCTTCATATTTCAACCGCTCAAGAACTTCGTAAAGGGCCTCGAAGTCCGCAATATGGTGCCCGTCGGGAAGCGCCTCCTGCAGGTGGCGCAACTCGCCGGTCCAGTCGAGCGCGCCGAGGATCGGCCGCAAGCAGGCATCAGCCGGGGCGTGCTCATGCGCGCTTGCGCCATCCTTGGGGTCGTAGGTTGCAGTGTTGAGCATGCTCAGCCCTCGCGCGTCACAAGTTGGTCGGGATGCTTGTTGCCGAACGTGCCGGGCGCGCTGAGTTCGCGCACGCGCCAGTTGTGCAGCGCGTAGAGACGGTCTGCCTGCGGCAACTCCTCCGGATGGTCGGCAAGCATCACGATTGTGGAGCTGCCGCGCAGAGCCTCAATCCCGCGCCGCGTGGCAATCACGCCAATGTCGTTGTCCAGGCCGCGCAGGGCGCGCACGATCAGCAGACGCGGGCGCACGGCCACGGCGCGGACCACGTCGATACCACGGAGCAACTCGCGTGGCAGGCCGGCGGCATTCTGGTCGCCAAGATAGGTTTCGTAGCCATCGGGCAACGACTGGATGATGGGATCAACGCCGAGTTGTCGCGCCGTCGACACCGCCTTGATCTGCCCCACGCCGCTGCGGAACATGGCGATGTTTTCCAGAATGGTGCCGCGCACAATGGCTGGTTCGCCGCCAAGGAAATAGCTTTGCTCTGCCAGAGCAGCCCCTTCATCGCTGGCCATGTCCACATCGTCGATCAGCACGACGCCCTGATCCGGCGCGTATTCTCCGCGCAGGATATCCTGGAGCTGCGCCCGCTCGGCAAACTGGCGGCAGGCCACGCCGGTTACGCTGCCCGCACGAAGCACGAGGTTGATGCCGGTGGGCGATACCGGCGAGTCCGGCTCCGTCATGGCGACTTCGCGCAACTCAAGCCGGGCGGGGGCGCTGGCGGCTTCCATCTCTGGCAGGCGCGGCAGGCTGGAGATGGTATACGCCCGGTCTCGTCCCAGCCGGGCCGCTTCCATCTGTCCCCAGATACCGATGATGCGCAGCACCGGCTGAGTGACGCGGTTAGCGATCAGCGTGCAGGCGGCCACTGCGCCAAGAGTGAGCTGCTCTTGAATGGCGAGATAACCGCCAACCGTAACGATCGAGATCATCACCGCGCTGGCAAAAAGCTGGCCCGCCGCAATCATCCGGTTGGTTTGCAGCACAAGGCCGTAATTCGCTGGCGCACCGGAGCGCAGGAGCCGCTCGACACGGCGCTCCATCTGCGGCTCAACGGCCAGCGACTTGATGGTGGCGATGCCGGACAGGCACTCGGCATAAAGGCGGAAGCGTTCTTGTTCGCGCTGCATGTGTGCTTCGAGCGCGCGCTTGAAGCCGCGGTTAGACCAAATCGCCCATACGACAAACATGACGATCAGCGCGGCCGGGATCGCTGCCAGCCAACCGCCGATCAGCCAGATGACTCCGAGAAACAGCCCGATGAACGGGAAGTCGAGCAGCGCGAGGCGGCCGTTGCCGCTGAAGAAGCCGTTGACATCGTCAATGGCGGATAAGCTGTCGAAGATCTTTTCGGGTGGCTGCTGAGCCGTGGCGGTGCGCGGCGCGTTCAGAAAACGCTGCAGCGCGCCCATGTGCAGGCGAAAACCCTCGCGCAGCGCGACCTTTTCCAGCAGTGAATTGCGCGCCAGACGCAAGACCATCTCCGCGAGGATGACGCCGAGAAGCCCCGCCACAAGCAGCGTGAGCGTGTTCAGCGACTGGTTGCGCAGGACCCGGTCGAACACTTGCAAGATGACCAACGGCAACGCGAGACCGAGCAGGTTGATCGCAAGCGACGACAGAATGATCGACGGCGGCAGGCGCACGGCGTCGAACAGCAGCCGGGCCAGTGTGTGGGACTGCGGACACGGTTGTTCAGTGGAGCTTGACCCTGGATTTCGGTGCGTACCCGGCGTGGCAACTGCCATCGTGCTTCAATCCTGTGTCAGAGCGCCTTCTCGCGCCGCATCTGTTCTGATTCCGGTTCACCCCGAAGGGATGCGACCCTATACACTTAGATAATTGCCAGGACGCTATCGCAAATTCGATAATAAAGTGCATATGAAAAACATGTACTTATTGTACATATTTATAAAAATTGCGCTATCAATGTAGTCTTTCATTAATTGCTTGCAAAAAATGATAAGTGTTATGTTTGCGGAAACGTTGGTGTGATCATATTTTACTTCCAACAGTGAATTTGCCCGTTGGCTTCCTCGTCCGGGACACGCGCTGCACCCGGGCGGCAGCAACAACGGCTGCGCCACCTCAAGGAGAATCACATGTCTGAGCCCACCGGGAATGCCGCCAAAGCCAAAGCCGCCGCCGCGCGCAATGCCGATTCAGCAAATGTCGATCACGGCCGTGATCCGCGCTCGCGCTATGACATGGTGCATCCGGCGGGCGAGCAGGCTGACGAATTGAGCCCCTCAGACGCGCGGCCGCAAGGCGCACAGTTCGCGAGCACGGATGTACCGCCACGTGGCGCATTTGACAGCGCGCAGGCCGCCGCCGCCGGTGGCGGGACCGAGCAGGTTGAAGGTGGCCTTGATTCCGCTGGGACCCCCAGTAGTTCGCTCGACCCGTCGACAAATGCGTTTGGCGGCGGATCGTCTGGTCAAGGCGTGCGGAGCGGCTTTCCGGGTCTCGGCGCTGATGGGCGTGGTGGTCCGTCCGACAATCCCGGTCCATCGCCGGATGTGCCGGGCAATAGTACGCCGCCAGGCGTCTCGGGCAATGGCACGCCCCCGGGCGTCCCGCTTAATGGTCCGCCGCAAGGCCGGGGCGATGGGGGCGAAAATGACGGTCAGACCAATCCGGCCCCGATAAAAATTCTGGATGACGGCGCGCGCGTCGACGAGAACGCCGAGGCGGGGACTGTGGCGGCAACGCTGGAAGTTATCGACCCCAACCAGGGCGACACGCATTCGCTGCGCGTGCTCGGCGACAGCCCGTTCGAGGTCATCGGCAACGAACTCCGCGTGCGCGAGGGTGCGGAGCTGGATTTCGAGGGCCAGCAGGCCTACCAAGTGACGGTCGAGGCGACCGACAGCGCGGGCAACACCTATCAGCAGGTGGTCCCAGTGACGATCGGCGATGTCAACGAAGCGCCCACCGGTATCGGGCTTGACGGCCAGAGCGTGGCTGAGAACGCCGCCGGAGGTACTGTCGTCGGCACGCTGTCCGCGCTCGACCCGGACTTCGACGACAGCGCCAGCTATGAGGTCGTGGGCGACAGCCCGTTCACCATCGCGGACGGCAAGCTGGTGCTGCGCGCGGGCGCGGAGCCGAACTACGAGGACCAGCAGGCCCACAAGGTCAGCATCAAGGCCACCGACGAAGGCGGACTGAGCACGACCAAGACGTTCAACATCGACGTTCAGGACGTGCTGGAAGCCCCCGAGGTCACCGGCGCGCTGGCCTCAGGCACAGAGGACAAGCCGCTTGATCTGTCGCCGCTGATCGATATCGCCACCGGCGGCCAGGCGGGCGAATTGAGCGTGCAGATCGCCGGCGTGCCCGAGGGCGCGGTGCTTTCCGCCGGGCAGGACAATGGCGACGGGACCTGGAGCCTTGCACCGTCCGATCTCGAAGGCCTCACCCTGAGCCCGCCGCAGAACAGCGATGAAGACTTCACGCTGAACGTCACCGCGACCATGACCGGCGAGGGCGGCGAGACCGCCTTGACCACCGCCAAACTGCCGGTATCGCTCGACCCGGTGGCCGATGCGCCGAAGCTGGCGCTGGCGGGTGGCGATACGAGCGAGATCGTGCTGCGCGTGGCCGCCGATAGCTGGAAGGGCGATCCCAACCTGCGCCTGGAGGTAGACGGCGAGACCATCGGCAACTGGAAGGTCAGCGCCGATCACGGCGCGGGCGAATGGGAGACCATTCGCGTGAGCGGCGATTTCAGCGAGAACGGCCCGCAAGAGGTCAAGGTCGGCTTCACGAATGATGCATATGGCGGCACGCCCGACACCGACCGCAACCTCTACGTCGACCGCATCGAGGTAAACGGCAAGGCCTATGAAGCCGAGGGCGAGGGCGTCGATTACGGGCATCGCGACGCGCAGGAGGCCATGAAGTGGGCCGGAAAGCTCACCTTCGACACGTCCGATAACCCCGGCCCGAACGCTGGCATCGCGGGCGATGAAGACACCGCCATTGCGCTGGATTTGAGCGCGGCGCTCACTGACACCGACGGCTCGGAAAGCCTCAGCGTGACGGTCGCAGGCCTGCCCGAGGGCGCGGAACTCTCCGCCGGGGAGGATAACGGCGACGGCACATGGACGCTGGAGCCGGGCGATCTCGACGGCCTCACCCTCACCCCGCCGCAGGACTACAACGGCAACTTCACGCTTCAGGTCACTGCCACCGCCACCGAAGCCGCGAATGGCGACACGGCCAGCACCGCGATCGAGGTGCCGGTCCAGGTCGCGCCAGTGAACGACGCGCCGACGACACCAGCGCTCGGCATCGTGATCCCGGAAAACGCCGAAGGCGCGCTTGCCGGCATGATCTCCGCGAGCGACCCGGATAAGGGTGACACGCTTGACTTCAGCGTCTCGGATGAGCGCTTCGAGGTGAAAGACGGCGTGCTTAAATTGAAGGACGGGCAAAGCCTCGACTACGAGGCCGAGCCGTTCGTCAACCTGTCAGTGACCGCCACCGACAGCCACGGCGCGAGCGCGTCGCAGGACTTCACCGTCAATGTGTGGGATGTCAACGAAGCGCCCACCGGAATCGAGCCGGGCGGCTTCACGGTCGTTGAAAACGCGCCGGGCGGCACATTGCTCGCTACGCTCGATGCGGTCGATCCCGACACGGGCGACACCCACGGCTATGAGGTTCAGGGCGATTATGCCGACGGCATCGAGGTGCGCGGCAACCAGCTCTTCCTTAAGGACGGCGCGCAGATCGACTATGAGCAGGGCGCGGAATACGACATTCCCGTCAAGGTCACGGACTCCGCCGGCAACAGCCATGTCGAGACCATCACCGCGGCCATAAAGGATGTGAACGAAGCGCCGCAGGGCGAGAGTATCCCTGACCAAAAGGCCGGGCCGGACCAGCCGCTCGATCTGAATGTCTCCGGCTATTTCTCGGACGAAGACGCGGGCGACAAGCTGACCTACAGCATGGAAGGGCCGGAGTGGCTCTCGATCGACCCGGAGACCGGGCAGATCAGCGGCGCGCCGCAGCCAGCCGAGCAGACGCTGGAGATGCAGGGAGGTCTTTATGACCTTCCCTCCGGCGGCAAGGTCGTGCTCGACACCGAGATGCTCTCCTCCTTCGCGGGCTTCAACAATTCGATCGGCTACTATCTGGCCGACGGCGAAGGCAATCCGCTCTCTGGCGAGATCGTCTATATCAACGTCAAGGACTTCGACGCCAAGAGCACCGAGATTGACCTGAGCGCGGAGCCGGGGGCGAAAAGCCTCGGTCTTTTCCTCATTCCCGACGGCGCGGACCGCGCCGAAGCGCTTTCGGACGGCGTCAAAGTGACGTTCGCCGAGAAGGGCGGGGGCTGGGAAGCGGTCATCAACGATGATGGCCAAACCGCCCAGACCTGGTTTTCCGATGCCGCGCTCAATTCCGACGGCTTCGATCACCTGACCGACAACGAGATCGAGGGCAACCTAAACTGGGAAGACCTGCGCGGCGGCGGCGACAAGGATTTCGGCGACGTCAACATGACCGCGAAAGTCACGGCAATTGCGCCAGAAACAATCGGTGAAAGCGAAACCGTCACCGTCACCGCAACCGACGAAGGCGGTCTGAGCGCCAGTCAGACCTTCGCGCTCGCCCCAGCCACGTCCGAGGACTCGGGTGGGGATGAAAACCTTGCGCCAGAGAAGCCAGAGGGCCGAGTGCTAGAGGGTACGGCGGCCGACGACAGCTTCGTCAACGTGACCGACGCCGACACGGTCCAGGGCGGCGCCGGCTATGACACGGTCAACTCCAAAGGGTCCGACGAGGGCTTCTCGCTGGACATGGGCGAAAGCTCGATCGAGCAGGCGATCGGCTCCAAGGGCGACGATGAGCTTTATGCGTCCGGTCTGCCGGAGGCCGCAAGAATCAGCGGCCGCGGCGGCGATGACACGCTGATTGGTTCGGCCTTCGACGATGAACTTTACGGCGGCAATGGCGACGACCAGATTATGGGCAATGCCGGCAATGACAGGCTTGATGGCGGTGCCGGAGCCGACAAGATGCTCGGCGGCGCTGGCGACGACAGCTTCCTCGACGTGACCGACGCCGACACGATTTATGGCGGCGCGGGCCATGACGTGGTCGACTCCAAAAAGTCCGATCAAGGCTTTTCGCTCGACATGGGCGAAAGCTCGATCGAGCAGGCGATCGGCTCCAAGGGTGATGATAACCTCGACGCCTCCGGGCTATCGCAGGCCACAAGACTCAGCGGTCGCGGCGGCGATGACACGCTGACCGGCTCAGCCTTCGGTGATGAACTCTTCGGCGGGTCGGGTAACGACTCACTCATCGGCGGCGATGGCGACGACATGCTCAAGGGCGGCGATGGCGACGACACGATCGTGAGCGGCGGTGGCTCTGACGCCGTTGTGTTCACCGGCGGCAACGACACGATCACGGACTTTGACACGAACGCCCAGGACAAGGGCGAGGCCGGGAACCAGGACGAAAACAGCTTCGATACCTTGCGTGTGAATGGCACGGATTTCGACGGCAAATATTCTTCCGTGGAGGATTTCGTCGGTCTCGTGCGCGCCATGCAGACCGATGACAGCGGGGAGAGCGAAGCGTTCGCCGCGCCGGGCTCCGATGACTTGACGCTGAGCTTCGCGCGCTACGAGGACGGCGAGGCAACGCACTCCGTCACGCTGGAGGGCGTGCTCGGCAAGGACGGTCTACGTGCCGCTCTCGAAGCGGAAGACATCGAAGGGTTCCGGCAGCCGGACGAGCCACGCGAGGCATTTGATGGCGGGGACATCGTTCGTGGCGTAGCGCGCGTGGGCGGCCCAGACGACCTCCCCGGCGTTGCCGTCGACGGCGCAGGCCGCGGCGAGGCCGCCGAGTTCCTGATGTTCGACAGCGGCGAAGACGAAAGCGCGTTTGACGGCGCGCGCGGCGGCTGGATCGACGCGGTCGAGACTGGTGTAGGCGCGGGACATGCCTATAGCTTCGATCCGCGCAGCGGCGACTGGACCTCGCAAATCGACAATGCCGGGCGGCCCAAGCCTGAAGACAAGAGCCGGGTGCTCTCCGATGAGGCGGATCCGAGCGTATCACCCGCCGAGGACGATGGCGGCGCAGGTTCAGGCGCGCAGGAGATAGGCAAGATGGACTGGAGTTGAGTTCAGACGCCTTTGTGCAGACCCAGATATCGAGAGGATCGCATACCAAAATGCTGCCTTGTGGCGACAAGTCCGCTTGTGCCGTGTGGCAGAAGTAGCGCTCGCCAGGCCGAGGGATGGCGTTGGCGGACCAGCCGCGATCGTCCCGGCACGATGAAGCGGCTGCCTATCCGCGTAAGTGCAGACGTGCTATTGGGAAAGTGCTTTCAGGGGCGTGGAGAGTCTTGGCAGCCATCTACACGCCGCGTACTGAATGTCTTAACACTGGTTAAGGCCAACCTCTCGATTATGTCACTCGACAATTTCTCGCAGGAACGTGCCCGCGCCCTGCGGGTCTGGTGGTCGCGCAGATCCCGGATCGCGGCCGAGCCCGCCGCTCCGGCAAGCGCTTCAATCAAGACACTCACTTGATGCCAGCGCGGAGAAAGGCCTGCACGAACTGACGCTGGAAGATCAGGAACAGCACCACGAGCGGCGCGATCACCATGACCGTGGCCGCGGAGATCACCGAGATATTGACGCCGTTTTCAGGCGCAGCGAAGATCGAAAGGCCTACGGTCAGCGGCCGCGTCGTTTCCGAGTTCGTCACGATCAGCGGCCACAGAAAATTGTTCCAATGCGTCGAGATGGAAACCAGCGCATAAGCCAGATAGGTCGGCCGCGCGGCCGGCACGTAGACGCGCCAGAGCACACCTAGAAGGGAACATCCCTCAACCCGGGCGGCCTCGTCCAGTTCGCGCGGCACTGACTTGAAGGCCTGGCGCATGAGAAAGATGCCGAACGCCGACGCCATGTAGGGCGCGCCGATGCCGAGGATGGAATCGACGAGCCCCAGTTCGGTGGCGACGCGGAAGTTCTCGACGATCAGCACCTCGGGCAGGATGAACAATTGCAGCAGGACAAGCACGAAGATCGTGTCCTTGCCGCGAAACTCCACCTGCGCGAAGGCGAACCCGGCAAGCGTGCAGAGGACGAACTGGCCCGCGAGCACCGCGGTCACCAATAGAAAGCTGTTCAGGAAATACTGCAGCCACGGCGCGCCGGCCCACGCCTCTCGAAAGTTTGCCAGTGTCCACGGAGCTGTCATATTGAAGTTGACCGCATCTGTCGGCGTGTGAAACGCCGCCCAGAGAGCGAAAACCAGCGGCGATACCCACACGATCGCGACGAGCACCCCCAAGGCTGCCTCCGCATGGCGGAACATCTTCATCGGTAATGCGTCCTGCGGTCGATGACGAAGAATTGGAAGGCGGCAAGCCCGCCGAGCACCGCGAGCACGAGAACCGTCATTGCCGCGGCAGCGGGCGCGTCAAAGAAGGCAAAGGCGCTTTCCCAGATATAGTAGAGAATGAGCTTGGACGCGTCCGACGGGCCACCCTTGGTCAGAATAAACAGGTGATCGATCAGCTTCACCGAGTTGATCATTGCATTAACGAGAATGAACAGTGTTGTCGGCATCAGAAGCGGCAGCACCACCCGGCGGGTGTATGTCCAACGGCTTGCGCCCTCGATTTCCGCGGCCTCCTCAAGGTCTGGCGGAATAGTCTGCAGCGCCGCGAGATAGAAAATCATGAAGAAGCCGGCCTCCTTCCAGATCGTCACCGCGCAGATCGCCCACAGCGCGGTCTCCGGCTGGCCGAGCCAGTTGACCGAGTCAGCGCCGAAAAGCGCGCCGATCTGGTCCAGGACGCCGAAACCTGGCGTGTAAAAGAACAGCCACAGGTTCGCCGCGGCGATCATCGGCAGCACGGTGGGCGTGAAATACGCGGTGCGCACAAAGCTGCGCGCGGGGATCTTTGAATTTGCCCACAGCGCCATCATCAGCGCAAGCGCGATAGAGATCGGGATCGTCACGCCTGCATAAAGCAGGTTGTTCTTGGCGACGACCCAGAAAGTCGGGTCGCTGAACAACCGCTCATAATTTTCCACGCCAACGAATTCAGTGGGTCTGAACCGGGTGCCGCGCGAAAACAGGCTGGTCCACAGTGTGGCGACGGAGGGGTAGAACGCAAAGACGGTCAGCATGACGAGCGCGGGCGACAGGAGGAGCCAGCCGTTAATTGCCCGGCGTCGCCGCGTGAGCACGAATGCGTCGGCCATCTTCGCGTCTCTCGGGCACGGACACCAGGAGAACCCGGTGCCCGTGTCTTTCATGTGTTTAGCGATAGGCTGACAGCAGACGCTCTGCGGCGGCTTGAGCTTCGCCCAACGCCTCTTCCGGCGTCTTCGAGCCGGTCAGCGCGGCCTGGATAGCGTTGTTGAGGCCCTCGCGCACGCGTGCGGTCTGGAAGGTCGAGAATTCGGCGACGGCATGCTTGAGCTGGTCGCGGGCAACCAACGCCGGAGGAAACTCCTGAGTATAGGCCTGCAGCGCATCGGTCTCATACGCGGCCGGGGAGATCCCCATGTAGCCGGTCTCGATCGACCACTTCGCGGCCTGCTCCGGCGAGGTCATGAACTTGATGAGTTCGAGCGCGGCTTGCCGCTCGTCTTCCGAGGCGTCCTTGAAGATGTAGAAATTGCCGCCGCCGGTCGGCGAGCCGAGCCGCTCTTTCTTCGGCAGCATGGCCACGCCGAAGTCGAACTCGGCGTTGTTCTTCACAGCGGTCAGGTTGCCCGTGGAGTGCCACATCATTGCGGTTTCGCCTTCCAGGAAGGCCTGACGCAGCGTGCCCCATTCAACTGTGCCCTCGGGCATAATGCCATGCTCGGTGGAGAGTGACTTCCAGAACTCCAGCGTCTCCACGACCTTGGAATCGTCGAAATTGGTGCTCAGCCCATCCTTCGACATCAGCTCCTTGCCGTTCTGGATGGCAAGCGCCTGGAACATCCAATACGGATAGCCAGTGGACGGGATCATGAGGCCGTGATGCTCGTCGGTGGTGAGCGCCTTGCCCATCTCGACGAGTTCATCCCAGGTCTTTGGCGCCTTTTCCGGGTCAAGGCCCGCCTCGCGGAACATGTCCTTGTTGTAGTAGGCCACGATGGTCGAACGCTGGAACGGCACGCCCCAGGTCTTGCCCTCGATCTTGCCATTGGCCATGAGCGCGGGATAGAAGCTGTCGAGCCAGGCTTTCTCTTCCTCGGTTTCGATCACGTCCTCGAACGGTACGATCAGGTCCTGCTCGATCAGGTCATAGGCGTCGATCGAGAACATCACTGAAAGCTGCGCCGGCTCGCCGGATTTCAGGGCGGAGAGCGCCTTGATGCGCGTGTCGTCATAGTTGCCGGCATAGATGGCGTTGACATCGATGTCGGGGTTCTCGGCCTCGAAATCGGCGACAATACTGTCGACGACTTTCGTGAGCGGGCCGCCCACGGCGATTGGATAGTACATGGTGAGCTCGGTCTTCGCCGCGGCCGGATTGACAAGCGCCGTGACTGTAGCGAGCATGAATGCGGCAGGTAAAAAGAGTCGCATTGGTCGTCCTCTTCACTGGGTTGGTTCCTGGAGTGGAAGTGCCTTGCGGCTATCGCGGGGCCCTGTTTGGCGACGGAGTTCCCCGCAATCCTGCTGCGGGTCCTTTTTGTTTCTGCCCGTCTGGGCGTCAAAAAGGACCCGGTGTTCTTTTGATAGCCTGAGTCCGATGCGGTCGCCCGGCTGGCGCTGAATACGCCCGGGCGCGGCAACGACAAGCCCCCGCGCCGCCTCGTGACCGACGATGCAGCGGCTCTCAGCGCCGAGAAACTCGATGGCCTCGACCGTCCCGACCAAGTCTGCGGCCGCTGGATCGATTATCTCGATATGCTCTGGACGGATGCCGACGATCGCGCCGCTCATGCCGAGTGCGGCGCCGTCCACCAGCGCCATGGGTGGATCGCCAACGAATTCAGCCGCGAACGTGCTGACCGGATGCGCATAGAGCATTTCCGGAACGGCGACCTGCTCGACCCGTCCCTCGCGCATCAAGACAACCTTTTCGGACAGCGACATGGCTTCGGTCTGGTCATGCGTGACATAGACGACGGTGAGCTCAAGTTGACGCTGCAAGGCCTTGATATCCCGACGGACGGCATGGCGTAGCTTCGCGTCGAGATTCGACAGCGGCTCGTCCATCAGGCAGAGCGAATGGCCGGACACCACTGCTCGCGCGAGCGCCACACGTTGGCGCTGGCCGCCGGATAATTCGGCCGGCTTTCGCCGCTCCAGCCCCTCAAGGCCCAGCATCTCCACCGCTTCGGCAAATTTCCGCTCGCGCGCTGCTCGCGGCGCGCGCCGGACCCGCATGCCAAACAGGACGTTTTCGCGCACGCTCAGATGCGGAAACAGCGCATAGGACTGAAAAACCATCGACAGTCCACGTTCGGAGGCCGATGAATAGGTCACATCGCGGCCGGCAATCCGGATCTTGCCGGTCTGCGGTGTCTCAAGCCCCGCAAGTAGCCGCAGCATTGTCGATTTGCCGCAGCCCGACGGGCCAAGGATGGACACGAACGCGCCCCGATCAATTCCGACCGAGACGTCAATAACTCCGCCTTCGCCCTGCCACTGCCGCGTTACGGCTTCAAACTCGACAAACGGCTCATGCATTGACCCGTTCCCCTTGCGCAGGAGCAGACGTGTCGGCAACAACAACCTGGCCTTGCAGCGCGTTAAGAAGATTTCGGAACGGTTGTTCGGGCGCGCTGTCGAGGACCAAAAAATCAGCGTCCTCAAGGTGCCCGCCTCGGACCGGCGCGCGACGGCCGAACTTGGTTTGATCCGCTACTAGTATGGATCGGCGGCTGTTGCTACGAATGCGCTCGCGCGCACGCACTTCGTCCTCGTGAAAATCGAGAAGTGTCCCGTCTTGCTCAATACCGCCAACGCCGTAGATCCCGAAGTCTGCGGTGTACGAGTCGAAGATCTCGACCGCCGCGGCGCCCAGAAGATCGCGGTCCGGCAGCCGCAATTCGCCACCCGGCAGGATGATCCGGTTGCCATCCGCGGCGGCCAGCGCGTTTGCGGCATTGAGGTTGTTTGTGACAACTGTCAGCCGTTGTTTTTCGGCTAAAGCGCCCGCGACGATGGCGGGCGTCGTACCGATCGAGATGAAGAGCACAACGCCATTTGGGACGATCCGGGCCACGCACCGGCCGATTGCCTGCTTGGCGCGCGCGTTCATGACGGCGCGGGTGCGATAGGGCAGGTTCTGCATGGGGTCCATGTACTCGGCACCGCCGTGCAAGCGCCGCAGCTTGGACGCCTCGCACAGCTTATTGATGTCGCGCCGGATCGTATGAGCCGACACGCTGAGTTCGGTGGCAAGCGCATCGACCGTTACCCGGCCATCTCGCCTTGCGGCGCTCAGTATCTGCGATCGACGCGCTTCGACAGCCACAACGACCTCCTTCGCTCATGCTCAAATGAGCACACGCCTGCAAAACTTTTATGAAATCGTGCTCAAACGAACTGGGAAAGTTGGGTTTGTGTGCCTGCGAAACGGCTGGACGCCGGCAAAAACCTGGCGCTGTTGGCGGCTTTACGATTCGCTTCGATGCGCGGCATGGGAGGGGGATTATGCAGCAGGAGGGCTTTCCAGACTTTCGGAGCATCTGGAACAGCTGAGCGAGCACGGCGATCCGCTGGAGGCGGTTGCGGCGAGGGTGGGTTTCGCGCAGTTCGGCGGCTGGCTACTCGCGGGGCTGGGTTAGGGAATACCGAGGCGCTGGAGGGCCGCAGACTGGTGCCCTGGCTCCTGTTTGGTGGCAAGGTTCCCTATTGCCGGAATCGCGGTTGTCGAACCGCCGAAACCCCCTTGCCAATCAAGGTGTTACAGGAGATTTCTAAGGGGAATTCAGGTTTGGTGGA
>CAYXPZ010000052.1:0-17192 GCA_964466965.1 uncultured Hyphomicrobiaceae bacterium | reverse complement strand
TCCGAGACCGCCAGCGCCTGCTTCGCGTTCTGCTCGACCATCAGGATGCCGATGCCGAGCCCGTTGATCTCCTTCACCTGCGCAAACACCTGATCCATGAACAGCGGCGACAAACCCGCCGTCGGCTCATCAAGGATCAAGAGCTTCGGCTCCACCATCAAAGCGCGGCCCATCGCCACCATCTGTCGCTCGCCGCCCGACATCTGCCAGACCGGCTGCGCGCGCCGCTCTCGCAGGCGCGGGAACAGCGCGAAGATCTTCTCAAACTGGCCGCTGTAGTCGTCGCTGCGCAGGAACGCGCCCATCTCCAGGTTCTCCATGACGGTCATGGAGGTGAAGACGTTGCGCTCCTGCGGCACGTAGGAGATGCCGATGCGCGCGGCCTGCTCGGGAGCGATACCAGTGATGTCCTTTCCGCCGAAGCGCACATCGCCGGAGCGGATCGTCACCAGCCCCGCCAGCGCCTTGATGAAGGTGGACTTGCCCGCGCCGTTCGGCCCAACGATGGTGACGATCTCGCCCGGCTCCACGCGCACGCTGACGCCGTTCAAGATGTCGACGCCGCCATAGCCGCCATAGATGTTGCTCGCCGCCAGCAGGCTCACGCCGCCCCCCGTTTGATGCCTCATGCCGGCTCGGTGTGGCCGAGATAGGCCTCGCGCACCGCCTCGTTCGCGCGGATTTCCTTCATCGTGCCACGCGCGAGGACGGCGCCCTGCGCCATCACGATAACCGGATCGCAAAGCTCGGCGATCATATCCATGTCGTGCTCGATGAGGCAGAAGGTATAGCCGCGCTCTTCATTGAGCCGCCGGATCGTATCGGTGATCTGCGCCAGCAGCGTACGGTTCACGCCCGCGCCCGGCTCGTCGAGCAGCACGACCTTGGCGTCGGTCATCATCGCGCGGCCAATGTCGAGCAACTTCTTCTGCCCGCCGGACAGCCGCCCCGCCAACTCGCCGGCAACATGCGAGAGCTGTAGGAATTCGAGCACCTCATCCGCCTTGTCGGCGATCTCGATCTCCTGTTGGCGTACCGCGCTCCAGCGTAGCCAGGAGATCAGCAGGCTTTCGCCCTGCTGCGCGGCGGGCACGAGCATAAGGTTTTCGCGCACGGTCATCCGGCTGAATTCGTGCGGGATCTGGAAGGTGCGGATCAGCCCGAGGTGAAACAGGTGGTGCGGCTTGACGCCACTGATATCCCGCCCGTCCAGAAGGATGCGGCCTGAATCCGGGCGGATGAACCCGGCGATGATGCCGAAAAGCGTCGACTTGCCCGCCCCGTTCGGCCCGATCAACCCTGTGATCGTGCCGTTCGCCATTTCGAGCGAACACTCGCGCACCGCCTTAAGTCCGCCGAACGACTTCGAGATGTTCTCGACAACAATCACCTAAACTGTCCCTGCTTAGCATGCGCGCCCGCGCCCCGGGACGGTTCAATATGAAAATGCGCTGCATGTCCATGCCCGAGACAGGCTGCTCAGGTCCATGAAACCAAGCGCCGCGGATTTGCACCGCGAGGCCGCTGTCTGCGGCATTCCCTTATCCGCCCAAATCGGAGGAAACGCGGTTCGTCTGACGGCGCTCTTTGTAGCTCAATCCGGCGCGTCATGATAACGTCCGCGCGCTGTTCCGCCCCCAGTGGGGAGAGAAAAAGGGAGGTGTAAGCATGAGGATGCGTTTCCTACAGGTGCTGGCCGCTGCGGCGGTCGGTGTCGCAGTGGCCGCGCACGCGCAGGCCGAGCCGCTCAAGATCGGCGCGCTGATGCCGATGACCGGTGATCTCCAAGCTTACGGCGAGGCGGACCTGACCGGCGTCCAGTTCGCCGTCAAGCAGATCAACGCAGCCGGCGGCGTCAATGGCGAACCGGTGGAAGTCGTCATTGCTGACACGCAGACCAAGCCGCAGGCTGGCGTCGATGCAGCGCAGAAACTCATCAATGTCGACGGGGTGCATGCGATCGTCGGTGCGCTGTCGTCGGGCGTGACGATCCCGGTTGCCAAGACGGTGACCAGCCGCGAGAGCGTCCCGCAGATCTCCAACGCCTCGACATCGCCGACCATCACTACTCTGGAAGACGATGATTTGCTGTTCCGCTCTGTGCCGTCCGACGCGTATCAGGGCGTGGCGCTGGCCGATCTTGTGACCCGAGAAGGCTTCTCCAACGTCAGTATTTTGTACGTGAACAATGATTACGGCCAAGGGCTGGCGGATGCCTTCACCGAGGCGTTCAGTGGCGAAGTATCAGCCGCTATCGCTTTCGAGCAGGGACAAGCGTCCTATCGCGGCGAACTGCAGCGGGCCGCCCGGAATAACGCCGAAGCGCTGGTGCTGATCGGCTATCCGGAAAGCGGCAGCGTGATTCTGCGCCAGTCGCTTGAAGGCGGATATCTCAGCAAGTTCATCTTCACCGATGGCATGAAAGCCCCGGAAATTATCGACCGTGTTGGCGCGCAATTTTTGAACGGCGCGTTCGGTACGGTGCCGCAGTCGCGGGACACCGAAGGCCTGCGCGTGTTCCGCGAGGCCTACATTGCCGAGTATGGCGACCTGCCGGGCAAGCCTTACTATGACACAGCCTATGACGCGGCGATGGTCATCGCGCTAGCGGCTCAGAAGGCAGGCTCGACCGATCCAGAAGCGATCCGCGACAACCTGCGCGACGTCGCCAATCCGCCGGGTGAGGTGATCCTGCCGGGCGAATGGGAGAAAGCGGTGAAGCTGCTCGCGGAGGGCCAGAACATCAACTATGAAGGCGCGGCCGGCTCAGTGGATTTTGACGACAGTGGTGACGTGCCTGGCACGATCGGCCACTGGGAGATCCAGGACGGCAAAATCGTGGATGTTGGGATCATCGAATGAGGCTGTTTGGGCGGGGTGGCCTGAACCCCGCCCGATTCCTCCGAAACAAATCCGGTTCAAGAAGCACTCACCGCCTCCTGCTCAACGCCAAACAGGATCAAATGATGAAGCACACGTTTGTGAGCCTGATTTTTGGACTGCTTTTGCTGGCACCAACGGCCCAGGCTGAACCGCAGATCGTGGTGTTGGGCGAATTTGATACCCGGCCCGGCAACCCGGCGGTGGGACCGGACGGAACCATCTATTTCAGCAATCATCCGTTCGACGCGCCGGAGTTCAAGGTGATGCGGCTCGTGAACGGACAGGCTGTGCCGTTTCCGAATGTGGCGGTGTCGCGCGCCTTCGCGGCCGTAATCGGGGTTCAGGTGGATGCGGACGGGACGGTTTGGATCCTCGATATGGGCAGCGCCGAGACCTCGCCCAAGCTTCTCGGCTGGGACACCGAAGCCGATCGGTTGGCCGCGGTTCATTACCTGCCCAAAGAGGCAAGCGTTGAGAATTCGTTTCATCAGGATTTCGCCATCGACGAAAAGCGCGATGTCGCCTTCATTGCCGACATGTCCCGCGCGGGTATAGTCGGGGAGAGCAAACCCGCAATTGTCGTCGTCGATCTGAAAACCGGGCAGACGCGGCGGCTGTTGCAAGGGCACGCATATCTTCAGCCCAAGCCGGGCTCGGTGATGAAAGCCGAGGGTGCTCCGCTGACTTTTACGGACGACGACGGCGAGAGCCATCCCGTTGAACTCGGTCTCAACCCGATCGCCGTCGATCCGCGCGACGAATGGGTGTATTTCTCCACGCTCAATCCAGGCCCGATATATCGCGTCAGGACGACGATCCTCGGTGATTTCGCCAAGCCGGAGACCGAGATCATCGAGACGATCGAGCTTTATGCTGACAAGCCCGCAAGCGACGGAATCGCCGTGGGCAACAATGGACGCGTTTACATCACCAATGTCGCGAAGAACGCTATTAGCATCGCCGATGCGGAGGGAACGCGCATATGGGTTCAGGATCCGCGTCTTGTCTGGCCGGATGGCCTATACGTCGCCCCGGACGGCAGTGTGGTTGCAACGATCAATCAGCTGAACCGTGCAGCGCCCTTTAACGGCGGGGAAGCTGGCGCAGAAAAGCCATTCCTGATTGTGCGGATCTCGGAGCAATAACGCACATGAGACGCAACTAACGGCCGAGCAGAAAGCCCGCGCCGATACCCGTCGGCGCCAGCACCGCCGCCGCCCAAACAAAGGCGGAAGCCAGGCTCGCCAGCCCGAATGGCAACAGTGGCATTCGGCAAATTCCCGCCACCAGCGGCGTGAACGAGCGCAGCGGCCCCATGAACCGCGCGATGAACATGCTGGCCCACCCCCACTGTGCGAAAAACAGCCTGCCGCGCGCGACCGTGCGCCGATGCTGATAAAACGGCCAACCGTCCTTGAATTCACGATAGGTGAACCGGCCGAGCCCATAGGACACCCAGTCGCCGACCGCCGCGCCCAACCCAGAAGCGATCCAGAGCGCAGCGATGCCGACGCCGCTTGCGCCCAGCAGGGTGGAAGAGGCGAGCAGGATGATGGTGCTGGGCACGAACAGTGAGACGACGATCACCGACTCGGCCATGCAGATCACGAAGGCGATCGGCAGCAGATACGCCTCATGATCGCGCACGAAGGCAAGCACGGCCTCCCAGATTCCGGTCACTCGCCTTACTCCCCCGGCTGCGGATATGCGCGACTATGCCCGGCAGGCGTGTATGTTGTGTGACGGCGCGAATAGGCTCACCAGTTTTCGCTGCCCACCGTCCCCTTGATCGGCCCGACGATATCTGCCGTCACCCAGCCGCCGTAATAGCCGCCTGGCTGGCTTTCGACGCGTTCATCGCCGACATAGCAGGCGAGCGCCTGAGGGTAAAAGGCGTACCAGCCGAGCAGCTCGCGAAACTCGGGATAAGCCTGTGTCAACACCCAGCCGGCCGGCTCCACGCCATCGGCGGCGAGTTCCTCGGAGATGCCCTTCCACTCACAGTGGTAGCGGTTGCCTGTGCGGCGCAACAGCTCCGTGTTCACGTCATCGGGCGGGACGTAAAAGGTCGGCGCGCCGGCCGTCTCCAGCACCCGTATTCCGCGCGTCGTGTTCGCCAGTTCCGTTTCACCGAGCAGAACACGCAGAGGCTTGTCTGTCGGCTCTATGCGCGGCGGGCGCGGGAAATCCCAGACGGACTCCTGCCCCGGCCCCGGCACTTCGGCAAAGGGCGGGCGCGCGCCGCCGTCGTAGCGCCAGTGCTCGCGCGCGCGCTGCACCATCGCGTTGGGCTGAATGATCGTCATGCGGTCCTCATTCGGGTAGCGGGATGAATTCGTCGGTGTCCCCCGGCGGCAGCTGAAAACGGCCATGCGCCCAGTCGCCCGCGGCCCAAGCGTGCTTGGCATGCTCGATCTTCTCGCGCGACGAGGCCACGAAATTCCACCAGATATAGCGCGGGCCGCTGAGCGTCTCGCCGCCCAGCAAGATCAGCCGCGCGCCCGCCGGGCCAGCCTTCACGCTGATGCGATCGCCGGGGCGGAACACCATCATGCGCCCGCTCTCGAACGTATCGCCGCCCACCTCGATCGCCCCTTCAACGACGTAGACACCGCGGTCCTCGTGATTGTCGGGCAGCGGCAGCATTGCGCCCGGCTTCAGGTCTGCATCGGCATAGAACATGTCTGAAAAGGTCTTGACGGGCGCGCGCTCGCCGTAGGCCTCACCAATAATGAGACGGATCTGCTTGCCTTCGACGTCGAAATAGGGAAGCGCCTGCTTGTCATAGTGTTCAAAGCCGGCGCCGGTTTCCTCGTGCGCCTCCGGCAACGCCACCCAGGTCTGGATGCCGAACAGCTTGTGCGGCTGCGCCCGCGTTTCAGCGCTGGTGCGCTCGGAATGGGTGACGCCATGCCCGGCGATCATCCAGTTGACCTCGCCGGGATAGATCATCTGGTCGGTGCCGAGCGAGTCACGATGTTGAAACTCACCACGATAGAGATAGGTCACCGTCGCCAGCCCGATATGCGGATGCGGGCGCACGTCGATGCCATTGCCGGTCAGGAAATCGGCCGGCCCCATCTGGTCGAAGAAGATGAATGGTCCGACCATCTGCCGCTTCGGTGAGGGCAGTGCGCGGCGCACCTCGAAGCCGCCGATGTCGCGGGCGCGTGGTACGATGATGGTTTCGATGCGGTCGAGATCGTCGGCTGAGGGGCAGACAGGTTCAAGGGCGGGATTCCAACTCATAAAGGCTCCCGATCATACTGCTTCAAAGATGCACAGATGCAGATTAACATCTATCGCACGCGAGGTCTGCCACAACCAACTGTTGCTAGGGGTTATTCGGCTTCGCGCTGGACAACGCGGACGCCGTTGCTGATCCGGTCGCTGGGGTACAGAATAACCTCTGTGCCCTCGGCAAGCCCGTCCGTTACCTGCGCCCACTCGAAATTGCGCGCGCCCAGCGCGATCGTGCGCAGCTGCGCGCGACCCTCCTCGCGCACGAACACCGCCCAGTCCTCCCCGCGCCGGAACAGCGCGCTGACCGGGACGCGCAGCACGTCAGTCTGCTCATTGACCACGATCCGCACAATCACGCGGTAGTCGTGACCGAGCTGTTCCCACTCTTCCGGTGCCGAGGTGATGTCGAGCCAGACCTTCACACGCTGTTCCTCGATGCCCAGCGCGGACACTTCCTCGAAGCCCGAGCGGTCGATGCGCCGCACGCGCGCCCGCAGCGGCGGGCCGCCCCAGGCATTAATAATCGCGCGCGCGCCGACCCGGACCTTTACCGCATCGCGCGACAGCAGTTCGGCAACGATTTCCAGATCCCGCGGATCGCCGATGTCGAGCAGCGGCGCGCCCGGCTGCACCACGGTCTCGCTCTCGTTATGGATGTCCAGCACAACGCCGCTCTCCGGCGCGGGGACCTTCAGGCAGCAGCGCGACTCGCCGCCAGAATAGACGGCGGGCGGATCAAGCAGCGCCGCCTTGGCCTGCTCCAGCTCTTTTTCGCGCAAGCTCACTTCGGCCTGTGCGCTACGCACGGCCGCCAGATGCGCGCGCGCCTCCATGCGGGTTTCATCAAGCGTCCGTTCGGTGACGGTCTTGCCCACCTCCAGCCTTTCCAGCCGCTCCAACTGCTTCGTCCAGTAGTCGGCCATACTCTCGGCGCGCTCCAGTTTGGCCTTGGCGAGTTCAAGCGAAGCTTCCGCCGCCTTCACCGCCGCGCGGCGCATCTGCACCGTTCGATCGTCCAGGAAGCCGGCGACTGATGGCAGGATTGATGCAACGACCGTTTCGCGCTTCTGCACCGGATCGCCGACTTCCACAGGCGAACGTTGCACCGTTCCAGCGATCGGCGAAGACACGCTGTAGACCTCGCGAACCTGCGATACTCCTTCGTCCTCGACGGTCACGACGACATCACCGCGTCCCAGAGTGGCGGTATCGACGGGCAAGGCATTCGGCCAGAACCCATAGGCAATCAGCGCAGCCGCGCTGGCCGCGAGCACCGCCCAAGCGAAGCGTTTGCGCCAGGCTTTCCCCATCTCATGCCCTCGTCTTCAGCACCGCGATCAAGTCCATCCGGGCGATCCGCCAGCGCATGATCACTGCCGAGGCCAGTGTCGAGACGATCGCGACGAGCGCCGCTTTGGCGTACGTGTCCCGGTCGACGATCAGCGGGACGCGATAGAGTTCCGTCTCCATGCCGGCGGCGACCATGCCAGCGAGAATGTACCCCGCCATCCAGCCAATGGGTATCGCAATCAGCAGCAGCACGATGATCTCGCCGAACAGGATCAGCATCACCTCGCCCTGCGTGAATCCGAGGATGCGCAGGCTGGCCAGCTCGCGTCCCCGCTCGGAGAGTTGAATGCGCACGCTGTTGTAGACGACGCCGAACGCAATGGTCGCTGATAACGCGATAAACACGGCGGTCATCGTGTTGATGTTCTCGGCCAGCGTGTCGCGGAAGGATTGTCGCGATTTGTTTAGAAGCGCGATGGAAGAGACCGCAGGGGTCTGCTTCACCGCTTCGTAAAGGGCGGGCAGCTCGGTCTCATCCACCTTGAGATGTGCGCCGGAGACCACCTGCGCGTCCCTCATCAGGTCGTTCAGCAGCGCCAGATCTATGTGCGCGCTCAGCCCCAGAAACGCCTGGCTGATGCCCGTTACCGGCAGCATCACCTCGCGCCGCCGTCCCGTCTTGAACGCAACGCGCACCATCTCGCCGCGCCGGACTTCGAGGATATCCGCCAGCATTTCCGACAGCACGATGCCGATATCGGGCACTTCCATGCGCCGAAAGCTTGGATCAAGCAGTTGGGTCAGCGCCGTGCCCGGCGGAATGCCGGTCACGCTTGCGCGCTCGCTTTTTGCGCCATGCCTTAGAGTGACCGGCACGCTCCGATATGTCTCAGCGCGCATAACACCCGGCAGGTTGGCAACGTCGTGGGCGGCCCGGGCGCTCTTGATATCGTTAAAATTCAACGAAACATCCTGACGACTTGTCTGCGAGAAGGTCACGTCAATGACATAGTCGACCGAGTCCGTCCCGAAGAAAGAAACGATCAGCAAGGCCACCGACGCGGCGATGCCGCTCGTGGTCAGGATGCTGCGCATCGGAAAGCGGATGATGTGCCGGCCGATCATCAGCGTGGACTGGCGCAGGTGGCGCGTCAGCCCGCTGCGGCTGAGCCAGGTCTTGACATAGCGGGTCGGCGGCGGCGGTTGCATTGCCACGGCCGGGGGCAGGCGCACCACACTGCGAACCACCTGCAACGAGCCTAGAAGCGCTGCCGCGAAGCTGACTGCGCCGGCAATGAGGTAGTAATCGGTCGGCAGCAGAAACACCAGAAACGGGAAGTGGAAGAACTCGGTATAAAGCGCCGTCAGCCCATGGCCAAGCCAGGTGCCCGCGACGAAACCGATCGCGACGCCGAGAACCGTGATCAGACTGACAAACTTCAAATAGTAAAGGCCGACCGCCCGAGAGCGATAGCCCAACGCTTTCAGCAGTCCGATCTGTTCGCGCTCCAGCGTGATAAGCCGCGCCAGCGTCATGTTCAGCAGGAAGGCGGAGACGGCCAGGAAGATCGGCGGTATGATGTAGGCCATCGCGCCAAGCTGCTGAAGTTCAGCGTCGATGAACGCATGGGATTGCTGGTCTTCGCGGGCGAACGCGTCTTGCCCGCCATATGGCTCCAGCAGGCGGTCAAGCCGATCCATGACTGCTTGCGGCTTCGCCCCGCTCATCAGCTTGATGCTGACATCGTTGAACGCACCTTCCAGGTCGAGCGCGGCGGCCGCTGCGGCATAGCGCATCCAAAGTACCCCGGTGCGCCGGTCATCTGGCACGACGTCGCCGGGGCCGAGCGTGTAAATGAACTCCGGGGAAAGCGCGATCCCAACAATAACCAGGTCGCGCTTGCGTCCGTCGATGATGGCGCTGATCCGGTCACCGGGGCGAAAGCTGTGCGCATTGGCGAACGCTTCGCTGACGACTATCTCCTGCGTCGATAGCGGCTCGGGCAAGCGGCCCGCGCGCATGTGAAGACGATTGAGCGTCGGCTGCCCCGTTTCGGGGAGCGAAATGAGCTTTCCCGTGGCCGGTTCAGGCATTCCAGCGATGTCGAGCAACACAGCCGAAACCGCACGTGTCTCGACACTCGACACGCTGGAAATCTTGGCGATCTCGTCTTCCACATAGTTCGGGACACGCTTGGCCGTCGCGAAGATGTCGGCGAAGCGGTAACGCTCGTAATAGGCGCGCCGGGTTTCTTCCAGCGAACCATAGGCGCCGAGGGCGAGGATCAGCGTCGCCACGCCCGAGGCGATCACCAACGCGATGGCGAGCACCTGACCCCATGAATGCCACAAATCGCGCAGCAGCTTGCGGTTCAGCGGGGCCAGCGAGAGGAATGTACCACGCATCGGCTTACCACCTCAGTTCGGAGGGCTGGATCTTGTCGGTAACCTGCTCGATCCCTCGCACCTGCCCGTCGCGGAAATGGATGACACGGTCGGCGACCTTACCGATTGCGACGTTGTGAGTGATCAGCGCCGTTGTTGTGCCAAGCTTTTCGTTCACGTCCACCAGCGCCTCGATTACGACAATGCCGGTTTTTGAATCCAGCGCGCCGGTCGGCTCGTCGCATAGCAAGACGCGCGGGCGCTTGGCGATAGCGCGAGCTATAGCAACGCGCTGCTGCTCGCCGCCAGACAGCTCCGCCGGAAAATGGTCCATCCGCTTCTCCAGATGGACGATCTCAAGCGCCTCTTCCGGGGTCATCGGGTCTTCGGCGATCTCCGTGACAAGCGCGACGTTTTCAAGGGCCGTCAGGCTCGGGATCAGATTGTAAAACTGGAAAACGAAGCCGACATTTTCGCGCCGATAGGCGGTCAAGCCAGCCTCGTCCAGATCATTGAGCCGCTGGCCCTCGAAATCCACATAACCAGTGGTCGGCACGTCGAGACCGCCGATAATGTTTAGGAAGGTTGATTTGCCTGAGCCCGAAGGGCCCAGCAACACGGTGATCTGCCCCGCGAACAGCTCCATCGAGACGCCGCGCAGCGCATGGACTGCGCCAGCGCCGCTGCCGTAAACTTTGGTCACGTCATCGACAGAAAAAACGACCTTGGGCGTTTCGGCTTCGGACGCCATCATCGGTGCGGCACGCTATACGGAAATCAATGTTAACCCGGTCTTTACATGAAGCCCGCGCCCCCGTCATTGACAGGCGGCAATGACGCGGAATTCAATCAAGCATTTCAGCGACAACGGCCATGCAGTCGCCGGCCTTGACGAGGCCGGGAAAATGCCGCGCCGCAAGGATGCCGTCACGCTTAGCCGCGTAGCTGACCGGCGGCAGACCCGTCCGATCCGTTGGCCAAATCTTCGCCAGCTCCATACCCTCGCGCACACGATCACCCAGATCGGCCATTGGCTCGATCAGCCCGTCATGCTGGGCGAACATGAAGCAATCGCTGTCCGGCATGTCCAGCTCTATGCTCGGCGCGATTTCGGGCGGGCCGGCCAAAATGCCGACATGGATCAGCAGGTTGCGCGCGCCTTTCTTGGCGATGGTGATTGAGCGCGCCGTGGCAGTGCCACCGCCGCCAAGCTCGGTGGTCACGAATACCTTGCCCTGCGCCTCGACTTCGGCATCGAACATGCCTGCGCTGTCGATCTCCAACATCTGCATGCTGTAAGGCGCGTTGAAGGCGCGCATCGCGGCCATGCAGGCGGCCTCTTGCTCCTTGTCCGCCAGGATATGCGCCGCCGCGAAGGGGATGAAGTCGAGCGTCTTGCCCCCGGAGTGAAAGTCGAGGACGAGATCGGCCATCGGAACAAGGTCCCCGCAAACGTAATGCGCGATCTTCTCGGTGACAGTGCCATCGGGCCGGCCGGGGCAGCAGCGGTTCAGATTGCCGCCGTCGATTGGGGAGGTGCGGGTCGCGGCGCGGAACGCTGGATAGTTGAACGCCGGCAGTATGATGACACGGCCGGTAATGGATGCTGGATCAAGCGTCGCCGCAAGGTGCTGCAATGCGACCGGTCCCTCATACTCGTCGCCGTGGTTGCCGCCAGCGAATAATACTGTGGGCCCGTCGCCGTGCCGAATCACGCTGATCGGGATCATCACCGATCCCCATGCTGAGTCGTCCCGGCTGTAGGGCAGGCGCAAGAAGCCGTGATGCGCGCCGTCCTCATCGAGCGGGATTGTTGGCGTGATCGGGTTGCCGCGTGACATCGTCATCCCTTCACAAAAATGCGGCGTGCCGTCTCTGTGAGACACTCAACACCGTTTTCGGTGATCAGGATCGGCTCGGTGATCTCAAGCCCGCCGTCATCCAGCCACAGCGCCGGCATCAGGTGGAACGTCATGCCCGGCTCCAATACGGTCTCGTCGCCGCGGCGGAACGACATCGTGCGCTCGCCCCAATCCGGCGGATAGGACAGCCCGATCGGGTAGCCGCAGCGGCTCTCCTTGACGAAGCCGAAACGGTTCAGTGTTTCGTTGAACGCAATAGCCACATCCTCACAACGGTTCCCCGGTTTCGCGACGTCCAGCGCGGCGTCGATGCCAGAGAGCACCGCGATTTCCGCGTCGCGATACTTCTGCGGCAATTCGCCAAGGAACAGAGTCCGAGACTGCGGGCAATGGTAGCGCCGGTGGACCCCGGCGATCTCAAAAAAGGTGGTCTCGCCCTCGCGCATGGGCGTGTCGTCCCAGGTCAGATGTGCAGCCGTAGCGTCCAGCCCGGACGGCACGATCGGCACGATAGCCGGATAATCGCCCCAGTAGCCATCAGCGCCGCTGATCGCCGCATGATAGATGTCCGCCACCAGTTCGTTCTTCGGCAGACCCGGCTCGGCGCGCTCGAAAACAACTTCATGCGTCCGCTCGACGATGCGCGCGGCCCTGCGCATGTATTCGATCTCCACCGCGCTCTTTACCGCGCGCTGCCAGTTGACCAGCGCCGTGGCGTCGCGAAACGTCGCCTCAGGCAAGCAGTTGGAGAGCGTAAGATAAGCGGAAGCCGAGAAGTAATAATTCTCCAACTCCAGACCGATCACCGCGGTCGCCCAGCCCAGATCACCGATCAGCGCGGCCAGCGCTTCCATCGCGTGCTTGTCGGGATTCTGGACATAGGTGTCATCATAGCCGACGATATTATCGTGACTCATCGTCACCGTCCGTTTGGCGCCCGGCAAGTCCATGTTACGACCCCACCAGACTGGGTCTCCCTCCATGCCAAGCATGACGCATTGATGGACGTAGAACGACCAGCCATCGTAACCGGTAAGCCAGGCCATGTTGGATGGGTCGGTAACGACGAGCACCTCGATGCCCCGCGTCTCCATGGCCGCACGGGTCTTCGCGACACGGGCGGCATATTCTGCGCGCGAGAAAGGGAGCATCGGTTCGGTCATGACCATCGGGTTCGCCTTGCCGCTGTACGCCGGCGCGGGTGAAATGCGAGGCTGGTGAAACGGCTGGTTGCAGACCGCCTGTGGAGCGGGCTACAAGCCGCTTTATCAAAACGGGCGCCCCCGGGGAAGAAGGAACGCCAGATGCTGAAAAATGACCAGCTTGATCAATGGGATCGGGACTATTTCTTCCATCCCTCCACGCAACTCGCGGAGCACGCACGCGGGGAAAGCGCGAACCGCATCATGGCCGGCGGCTCCGGCGTTTATGTCGAAGATCGCGACGGCAACCGGCTGCTCGACGCCTTCGCTGGGCTTTACTGTGTCAATGTCGGCTATGGCCGGCAGGACATCGCCGAAGCGATGGCGCAGCAGGCGCGCGAACTCGCTTATTATCATGCCTATGTTGGCCACGGCACCGAAGTATCGATCACGCTGGCGAAGATGATCCTTGAGCGCGCGCCGGCAAACATGTCGAAGGTGTATTTCGGCCTGAGCGGTTCGGACGCGAACGAAACCAACATCAAGCTGGTCTGGTACTACAACAACATTCTCGGCCGCCCCGAAAAGAAGAAAATCATCTCGCGCTGGCGGGGCTACCATGGCTCGGGACTGATGACCGGCTCGCTGACCGGGCTTGCCATGTTTCACAAGACGTTCGACCTGCCGCTCGCGCACGTCATCCATACTGAAGCGCCGTACTATCTGCGCCGGCCCGACACCCAGATGAGCGAGGAAGACTTCTCGCAATACTGCGCGCAGAAGCTTGAAGAGCTGATCGTGGCCGAAGGGCCGGAGACCGTTGCCGCGTTCATTGGCGAGCCGATGTTGGGTACGGGCGGGATCGTGCCGCCGCCCGCCGGCTACTGGGAGGCGATTCAGCCGATCCTCAAGAAGTACGATGTTCTCTTTATCGCTGACGAGGTTGTCACGGCGTTCGGCCGACTAGGCACCATGTTCGGCTCCGAATTTTACGGGCTAGAGCCGGACATCATCACCATCGCCAAGGGCCTGACCTCGGCATACGCACCACTGTCCGGCTCGATCGTCTCGCAGAAGGTCTGGGAGGTGCTGGAGCGCGGCACCGATGAATTCGGCCCGTTTGGCCACGGCTGGACCTATTCGGCGCATCCGGTCTGCGCGGCGGCGGGCGTCGCTAATCTGGAGCTGATCGACCGGATGGCGCTCGTGGCGAATGCGCGCGAGGTCGGCGCCTATTTCAATGCGCAGCTAAAAGAGGCGCTGGCTGATCACCCGAATGTGGGCGAAGTACGCGGGGAAGGGATGCTGGCGGCCGTCGAGTTCGTCCAGGACAAGCCGTCGCTGACATTCTTCGATCCGGCGCGTAAGGTCGGCGCATCGGTCAATTCGGCCTTGCTCAGGCACGGCGTCATTGCGCGAGCCATGCCGCAGGGCGATATCCTCGGTTTTGCGCCGCCGCTCTGCATCACGCATGACGAAGTTGACACCGTGATCGCCGCGGTCAGATCAGCAATAGCAGAAAGTCTTGGCACATCTTGAAAATAACCCCGGCGCGGGCGCGCCGCAGTTTTCGGCGCTCCTGCAACCAAAATGTGCACCGCCACGACGAAAGCCTTATTTTTGATTTATTTTTATAGAAGCCATCGATACAGTTTCGCTGGCATGCAAAGAAAAACGGCATCCCGGCCGCCGTAAAAATCCATATCGGAACAACAATAAGTTTCTGGGAGGGGCGTCCGTGGTTCAAGTTATCCGTACGCGACACCAAGGTGTCCCGGACATCATCCATATCCGGCCTAAAGAACTGCGGCGGGTGACCTTTGCGTCATCGGTCGGAACGGTTTTTGAATGGTACGACTTCTTCCTGTACGCGACACTGGCGCCGTTCTTCGCCGCCCTGTTTTTTCCGCCCGGCAATGAAACCGCGGCCCTGTTGGCCGCTTTCGCAACATATGCGGCGGGCTTCATCGTCCGGCCATTCGGCGCGTTATTCTTCGGACGATATGGCGACACTATCGGCCGCAAATACGTTTTTCTTGTCACGATCCTGCTGATGGGCGGCGCCACCTTCGCCGTCGGGTTGCTGCCAACCTTCGCGCAAGTCGGCTGGCTCGCTCCGCTGCTGCTCGTCACGCTGCGTATTACACAGGGCCTTGCGCTCGGCGGCGAATATGGCGGCGCGGCAACTTATGTGGCGGAGCATACCGTCAGCGAACACCGCGGCTACGTTACGAGTTTGATCCAGACCACCGCGAGCGGCGGCTTCCTGCTCTCCCTGCTCGTCATCCTGCTTTGCCGGCTGGCAATCAATGAAGATGATTTTGCGCAGTGGGGCTGGCGCATCCCGTTCCTGCTGTCGCTCGTGCTGCTGATCCTGTCGATCTATATTCGGCTGCGGCTCAGTGAGTCGCCGCTGTTTCAGTATATTAAGTCGCGCGGCCAGGCCACCAAGCGCCCGCTATTCGATGCTTTCCTGCGCTATCCACACAACAAAAACGCGCTGCTGGCCCTCCTCGGAGCCGCGGCCGGCCAGGGCGTCATCTGGTACACCGGTCAGTTCTATGCGCTGTTCTTCCTGCAGATCAACATGAAGGTCGACTATCTCATTGCTTACGGCATCATGATTTCTGCACTACTCATCAGCGTACCGCTGTTTCTGTTCTTCGGCTGGCTATCGGACCGGATCGGGCGCAAGCAGGTGATTTTGGCGGGCTGTCTGCTGGCTGCGATGACGTATTTCCCGCTGTTCCAAATGCTTGCGAAAGCAGTGAACCCTGATCTCGTCGCGTTTCAGGAGCGCACGGAAGTCACGCTGCGCGCCAATCCGGCGAATTGCCAGCTGCACATCTTCGTTGGGCCGTGGTCAAACTTCACCGATTGCGATAAAGCGCGCGATTTTCTTACCGATCGCGGGGTCTCATTTAACATTATCGACGTTCCGCCTGGCGCGGCGCAGACGATCACCGTAGGCGGGTCGGCCCCGATTCCGATCCAAAACTGGCAGCGCGATAAAAGCGGCGAGGCGGTGCTCTCGGCACTCAGGGAAGCCGGCTTCCCCGAGAGCGCCGATCCCGGCGATATCAACCTCCCGCTAGCAGTTTTCATCATCGTTGTGATGATCGGCTATGTGGCGATGGTTTATGCGCCAATCGCAGCGTTGCTGGTGGAAATGTTTCCAACCTCGATCCGCTACACCTCGGTGTCGGTCCCCTACCACATTGGCAACGGCTGGTTCGGCGGGATGCTGCCGCTGATCGGGACGGCCGCGGTCGCGGCCACTGGCAACATCTACAACGGTCTTTGGTATCCAATCATCATCGCCGTAATGAGTATCGTAATCGGCGGACTGTTCCTGCGCGACACGCGCGGACGGGAACTGACCGACACGCCTTGACCGGGTGCAGCTACCGCCGTTGCAGCCGGAAGGCATGGTTCGGAAAAGGACGGCATGGCTGAATTTCACGCCTGGGCGGCGATAGGAACCGTGACTCAACTCAACTCATGGCTGGAGGCGTTCGCGAGCTCCTCCGATAAACCGGTCTCGCCCAAAGGACGGGTCGTTGTCGCCGAGCGTGTCGTGGACCATCTCGCGTTTCTGCTGCAGCAGCCAGACGGGCCGGACATTGAGGTCAATCTGAATAACGCCGGGATTGCGATCGAGAACGGGCATAAGATCGCGGTTGTCTGGGCGGCGCCTGAAGACAAGCCACAAGGAAATACCCACTGTATCGCCGTCGTGAACCAGACGACCGGCGCGGTCGCGCGCCTGTCCCACAACTTGCCGCGCCTGCGCGGCGAGCCGGGCTTGAAAACCGCGATCGGCTTCGGTCTGTTGTCCACGCTGCCGGCCCTGTTCGCCGCGCTTGCCTGGCAGCTGGCGCCGGAGACCGAGCTATTCCTGGAGCAAGATGTTCTGATCATGATGACAACGATAGGCGCGGTGCTGCTTTTTGCGCTGGGCGCGCTGATGTCAAGGTGGATGATGGACATGCGCATGCAGGATGATGACCGGAAAATCTGGGCGGCGGCGGGGGAGGCGCTGGAAGCGGCCGGAGCAGGGCGATATCAACTGGCGACACAGGCGTAAGGACTGTTCAATACAATCCGAACCGCTGAACAGGCTCTGATTTATTGTCTGGTCGCACTTTCGTCGCTTCGCGCCGGCCTGCGGCTTCGGATGCAAAACTGGCTCAACTTTTGTTCAAAGCGCTGCAGTGCGAGTATGGTGGGATTAGGATCCGGCGTATTCAGGCTGCAGGAACGAGTCCAAGCCGAGAGCGCGTAAGCCGGAGCGAACGTCGTCAGGGTTGGCAAAACCATCAATCGGGTCGCGCGACTGCCGCTTCTTCAGGTGCGACTGGACAAGCTCCGTCTCGGGAAGCCCGAG
>CAYXPZ010000051.1:0-17896 GCA_964466965.1 uncultured Hyphomicrobiaceae bacterium | reverse complement strand
AGCGCATGAAACGGCTTCTGATCGTCGCGCATGCCCCCTCGCCGAACACCAAGCGGATGCTCGACGCCGTCATGCGCGGCGCGACGGCTGAGGACATTGAGGGCGTGGACGCGCTCGCCCTCAGCCCGTTCGACGCCGGCCCGGACGACGTGAAATCCGCCGGCGCGCTGATCCTCGGCACGACGGAAAATCTCGGCTATATGAGCGGCGCGCTGAAGGACTTCTTCGACCGCTGCTATTACCCGTGCCTGGAAGAGACCCAGGGGCTCGCCTACGCGCTCTACATCCGCGCCGGGCAGGACGGCACCGGCACGCGCCGCGCGGTGGAGAGCATCGCAGGCGGCCTGCGCTGGCGCGCGGTGCAGGAGCCGCTGATCTGCCGCGGGCCGTGGGACGACGCCTTCCTCGACCAGTGCGAGGAGCTGGGCCAGGCGATGGCCGCCGGTCTGGAAGCCGGCATTTTCTGACGCCTGTTCACGCGAATATCACCACAAGCTGATTTGCCCGGAGCACGCAGAGCGCGGAAAATTCTCCCGACATGATTTGGGAGACACGAATGCCCACACCGCATCGCCGCGCCGTCTGGCTTGCCGCCGCCCTGCTGAGCGCATCGCTGCTCGCCGCGACCTCGCTCGCCGCGGCCGAGAACGACCCGCCGCCGCTTGTCGGTCATAGCGGCCAGTTCACAGTCATGCAGCCGGCCGAAGTTCCCGCGCCGGTGCCTTTCGAGAACGGCATGGGCGAGGCGGTCACGCTCTCGGACTTCCGCGGCAAGGTCGTGCTGCTGAACTTCTGGGCGACATGGTGCGCGCCCTGCGTCGTCGAGATGCCGTGGCTCGACGAACTCGCGCGCGACCGGGCGGACCAGCCGTTTGAGGTGGTGGCAATCTCGCTGGATCGGGCCGGGCGCAACAAGGTCATCCCGTTTTATCAGCGCCTCGGCCTGGAGACCCTTGAAATTTACACCGACCCGCAGCACCGCGTCGGCGCGTTCAACCCGCCGGAAGGGTCGGATGCTCCCTTCGCGCTGTTCGGCATGCCGACCACCTACGTCATCGGCAAGTCCGGCGCGGTGATGGGCTACATCCAGGGCGCGGTGGACTGGCGCTCCGAACAGGCCCGCGCGCTGCTCGATTATTACCTCGCACAACCGTCAAGCTAGGGAGCCGCCAATGCGCGCTATCGCCGCTTTTCTCTTCGCTGTCGTCACCGCCACAATCGCCGCCGCCAACCCCAGCGTTTGGGAGCGGCAAGGCTGGGCCGACACCGACTTCTCCAAGCGTTCAATGGAATGGAACGAGATCCTCTCAGGCGGACCGCCCAAGGACGGCATCCCCTCGATCGATGATCCGCAATTCCAGCCGGTCGCCGATGAGACCGACGTGAAGCCGAACGAGCCGGTCATCGGCCTGGAGATAGGCGGCGACGCGCGTGCCTATCCACTGCGTATCCTGATCTGGCACGAGATCGTGAACGATACTGTGGGCGGCGAGCCGGTGGCCGTCACCTACTGCCCGCTGTGCAATTCCGCCGTTGTGTTCAAGCGTGAGGTGAAGGGCGAGACAACGACCTTCGGCACAACCGGCAAGCTGCGCAACTCCGACCTGGTCATGTATGACCGGCTGACCGAAAGCTGGTGGCAGCAGTTCACCGGCAAGGCCATCGTCGGCGAGATGACCGGCACACAGCTCGACATCCTGCCGGCACGGCTGGAGTCACTGGCGCAGTTCCGCGAGCGCCACCCCGCCGGGCAAATCCTCGTGCCGAATGATCCCGATTTCCGCAGCTATGGCCGCAACCCTTATGCAGGTTACGATTCCAGTGCGCGCCCGTTCCTGTTCCGCGGAGACCTGCCGGAGGACATCAATCCGATGGTGCGCGTTGTCATGGTCCGGCATGAGCAGCCGACGATCGTTTCCCTCGACCTGCTGCGCGAGCAAAAACAGATCGAAGCGGGGGACGTCTCGATAAGCTGGCAGCCCGGTCAGGCGTCGGCGCTCGATGCCGATCAAGTCGCGGGCGGGCGTGATGTGGGCACTGTCTCGGTCCGGCGTGGCCAGGACGATGTGCCTTACGAAGTCACATTCGCCTTTGTCGCCCACGCGTTTCATCCAGAAATCAATATTATTCAGGAATGTCCGACAGCGGGCGAGCGGGTTAGCTGCGGGTCAGCGACGCGTTGAGGCGTTCGCCTGCGCGCGAGAGCCGATGCAGATGATAAACCGCAATCGCGAGGACCACGAAAGCGCCGGCCTGATGCACCAGGCCGAGGCTCAGCGGCACCTGCGCGATGAGGGTCCAGATGCCCAGAACCGCTTGCAGCGTCACCGCGCCCGCCAGCGCCAGCGCCGACCCCTGCCCGGCGCGCTTGGCCCGCACCATCGCGGCGGCGTGAACGATCGCCGAGGCGAGCAGAAGGTAGGCCGCGATGCGGTGGTTGAACTGTACGGTCAGCGCGTTCTCGAACAGGTTGATGTGCCACGGCTGCATGACGAACAGCCCGTCCGGGATCCAGGCGCCGTCCATCAGCGGCCAGGTGTTGTAGGCGAACCCGGCCTTCATGCCCGCCACGAACGCGCCGAGCACGATTTGCACGAACGAAAACACCAGCAGCCCAGCGGCTGACAGCCATGCCCAGCTTTGCTTGACCGCGCGCGCCGGCTGCCCGACGCCGAGCAGCACCCAGATCATCGCCGCATAGATGACCGCCGCCAGCCCGAGATGCGCCGCGAGCCGGTATTGGCTCACCGACACCCGGTCGACCAGACCGCTTTGCACCATGTACCAGCCCATGAAGCCCTGCAGCGCGCCCAACGCGAACAGCGCGATCAGGCTCGGCGCGAGATCGCGGCGGATGTAGCCCGCCGCGGCGAAGGCGATGAAGGGAATGGCGAAGGCGACGCCGATGAAGCGCCCGAGGAAGCGGTGCCCCCATTCCCACCAGTAGATGAACTGGAACTCGGCGAGGCTCATGCCTTTGTTGACGAGTTGGTACTGCGGAATTTGGCGGTATTTATCGAAGGCGTCCTGCCAGTCCGCGGCGGACAGCGGTGGGATCGCCCCAAGGATGGGTTTCCACTCGGTGATCGAGAGGCCCGAACCGGTCAGCCGCGTCGCGCCGCCAACGACGACCATGGCAAAGATCAGCGTAACGACAGAGCCGAGCCATACCCGCACGGCGGTATCGGCGTTCGCGGCGCGGCTCGCCCGGCGGTCAAGCGCAACGGCTTCGGTCATGCTCTTTCCTCTCGCTAATAAGCGGCGACATATGGCGCGACCGTACCGGCGGCAAGCGCGCGCAGTGTCGCGGGGCGAGCGGTTTTTGGTTGGCGTAGGCTCAGCGCTTTGAGTATGGTTCGCGCCATGACGACGCGCACCCGTAAATTCCTCGGTGTCATGGCAATGGTCGTGTTCACCGTGTTCTATCTGTGGTTTGCAATCACGGTCGCGATCACGCGTTTGCCGGGCACGGCGCTCGGGCTGCAGTTGGCTTTTTACTTCGTCGTTGCGGCGCTATGGTTCGCGGTTTGCGCGGCGATCATATGGTGGATGCGCCCGCGCGAAGCGCAGCAGGTGGATCAGGCGCCCGGCAGCTAGCTTCTTCCGAAGCATAAGAAACGCAACACCTCATTGTCAGGCTCGTTGTCATCCCGTGTGCGATGCTGCGCATCGCGCCGCTTCGCAAACACGGGATCGGCTTCCCAGCCACATCCAGATCCCAGAGCAGCGCAGCACCGCTGCGCGCTGCAGCCCATCCGGGATGACAATGGCCAAGACGCTCTGAGCCAACACCGCAACATTAGGCCACCTTGCCCTCGAACAGGAAGCCGCCGGACTGGCGCGACCATAGCGACGCATAAATGCCGCCCGCGCGCACCAGTTCATCATGCGTGCCCTGCTCGACGATGCGGCCTTGATCCATCACCACCAGCCTGTCGAGCATGGCGATGGTCGAAAGCCGGTGCGCGATGGCGATGACCGTCTTGCCCTGCATCAGGTTATAGAGCTGCTCCTGAATGGCGGCTTCGGCCTCGCTGTCGAGCGCCGAGGTCGCTTCGTCCAGCACGAGGATCGGCGCATCCTTAAGCAGCACGCGCGCAATCGCAATGCGCTGGCGCTGCCCGCCCGACAGCTTCACGCCGCGCTCGCCGACATGCGCGTCATAGCCCGCGCGGCCCTTCCAGTCGCGCAAATCCGGGATGAAATGGTGCGCGTGCGCCTTGCGCGCGGCCTCAAAAACTTCCTCGTCGCTCGCCTCCGGCTTGCCATAGCGGATGTTCTCCATCACCGAGCGGTGCAGCAGCGAGGTGTCCTGTGTGACCATGCCGATTTGCGCGCGCAGGCTCTCCTGCGTCACATCCGCGATGTCCTGGCCATCCACGAGTATGCGCCCGCCTTCCAGGTCATGAAAACGCAGCAGCAGGTTCACCAGTGTGGACTTGCCCGCGCCGGACCGCCCGACCAGCCCGACCTTCTCGCCCGGCTTGATGGTCAGGTTCAGGTCCTGAAGCAGCCCGCCTTCCTGGCCATAGTGGAAGGTGACGTACTCATAGCGGATTTCGCCACGCGTGACCTTGAGCGGACGCGCGCCCGGCGCATCGGTGAGCCGCAGCGGGTTCGAGATGGATTTGATCCCCTCCTGCACCTGCCCGATGTTCTCGAACACGTTGGTGACCACCGACATGATCCACCCGGACATGTTGTTGATCTGGATGACCAGCCCGGCGGCCACGGCGATCGCGCCGAGTGTGATGATCTGATGGCTCCACAGCCACAGCGCCAGTCCGACCGTCGCGGCGATCATCACGCCGTTCATGGTCCAGAGGATGCCCTCCATGATCGTGAGCAGGCGCATCTGCCGTCGGAATTTTTCGGTCTGATCGCCCAGCGCTTCCGCCGCATACTCATCCTCGCGCTCGGTTCGCGCGAACAGCTTGACCGTCTGGATGTTGACGTAGCTGTCGACAATCCGCCCGGCCAGCAGCGAGCGCGCATCCGAATTGAGCATGGAGCGGTGCTTCACCTTTGGCACGAAATATACCAGCAGCGCGCCGTAGCCGAAGAACCACACCAACAGAGGCGCCATCAGCCGCGGATCGGCGGAGAACAGCACGACCAACGTGGATACCGCATAGATCGTGACAAACCACAGCGAGTCGGTCAGATCGACCATCGTCTGGCGCAGCGCGCCGCCGGTGTTCATCACGCGGTTGGCGATGCGGCCGGCGAAATCGTCCTGAAAGAACGACGGGCTTTGGCGCAGCAGATAGCGGTGCGCCTGCCAGCGGATCAGGTTCGTGAAGGACGGGATCAGCGACTGGTTGATCAGCGTCATGTGCGCGAAGAACATGAACGGGCGCAAAAGGATCGCGAACGCCGCCATGATCAGCAGCGTGGTGCCGTGCTCCGAAAAAAACGCCCCAGGGCTCTCGGCTGCGCGCGCCATGTCGACGATCTGGCCAAGGAAGGTGAACAAAGTCACCTCGATCAGCGCGGCGAGCGACCCGACCAGCACCACGACCACGAGGGTGCCCCAGATTTGGCGGCAGTAATGCCAGAAGAATCCGACAAGGTTTTCAGGCGGTTGGTCTATCGACGCCCGTCGAAAAGGGGAAATGCGTTGCTCGATCCAACGTAACATAACTCTCGCTCGCGTGTGTGTTCTTGACTTGAAACATAATCACACGGCTGAGCGAGACGACCCCAGTGGAGCCGAAAGGTTCAGCCGCGCATGGAAGCTGCGCGCTTGACCATTATGAGTGTCCTGTCGGGGTTGAATATGCGGCGGACGGCGCTCGCGCCCGCTGACCCTGGAGGAGATGTTGCAACAAGATGGCAACAGTGTGGCAAATTCACCCTAGCAGTGCCAAGCGCCGAGCAGATACTCCCGGTTTCCGCTTTGGCCGCGCAGGGGAGATGAGATCGGCGGGGCCGTTCGCCAGCCGTGGTCCTCGACCAGCTTTCGGATGGCATCTACGGCCTGCGCGCGCGCGGCTGCATCTGTGACGATGCCGCCCTTGCCGACGGCTGCGCGGCCCACCTCGAATTGCGGCTTGATCAGCGCGACCAGCCAGGCATCCAGCGCAGCGAAGGCGAGCACGGTTGGAAGCACCAGGCGCAGCGAGATGAAGCTGACATCAACCGTGATCGCGCCAACCGACTCGGGCAGGTCGGCCGGCGTGAGGTCGCGCGCGTCGCGCTGCTCCAAGTTGATGACGCGCGGATCGCTGGCAAGGCTCTCGTGAAGCTGGCTACGCCCAACATCGACCGCGTAGACTTGCGACGCGCCGCGCGCGAGCAGCACTTGGGTGAAGCCGCCCGTCGACGTGCCGATGTCCAATGCGACGCGCCCAGCCGGATCGAGCCCGAACGCGTCCAGCGCGGCGACCAGTTTGACCGCGCCCCGTGACACGAAGGCAGCCTGATTGCCTTGGATAACGATGTTGGCATCGTCGCGCACCAGCGCACCGGCTTTCGTCACCGCTGCGCCGTCAACGCGTACAAGCCCGCGCTTGATGAGATCCCGGGCGCGGGCCCGCGTCGCAACCAACCCCTGCGCCGTGAGCGCAACGTCGAGCCGAGAGGCTTTGGCCACCTTATCCAGCGTCGCCCTGACCCGCCGCGCCGCGGCCGTCGTCAGCGGTCATTTCCCGACCCAGCGCGCCAAACACCGTGCGCACGATACCTTGCGCGTCGAGACCATAATCGGCGTACATCTGTTCCGGCTTACCCTGGTCAACGAACTCGTCTGGCAGCACAAGGTTGCGGATTTTCAGGCCCTGATCCAGACGCCCGTCCTGCGCCAGGAAGTGTAGCACATGGCTGCCGAAACCACCGATCGAGGCCTCTTCAATGGTCACGACAACTTCATGCTCGCGCGCCAGCCGGCGGATCAGGTCTTCGTCCAGCGGTTTTGCAAAGCGCGCGTCCGCTACCGTGGTGGACAGCCCGTGGCGCGAAAGCTGGTCCGCCGCCGACAGGCACTCCTGCAGCCGCGCGCCGAAGGACAGCAGCGCAACACTCGTCCCTTCGCGCATAATGCGTCCGCGCCCGATCTCCAGCGGCACGCCGTGTTCGGGCATTTCCACGCCGACGCCTTCGCCGCGCGGGTAGCGCAGCGCGCTTGGCCGGTCGTCGATCTGGACCGCAGTGGCGACCATGTGGCGCAGCTCAGCCTCATCCGCCGCCGCCATCACCACAAAGCCGGGCAGGCACGACAGATAGGTCACGTCGAACGAGCCGGCATGGGTCGGCCCGTCCGCACCGACGAAGCCCGCGCGGTCTATGGCGAAGCGCACCGGAAGCTGCTGGATCGCGACGTCATGCACGACCTGATCGTAAGCGCGCTGCAGGAACGTCGAGTAGATCGTGGCAAACGGCCGGTAGCCCTCCGTCGCCAGCCCGGCTGCGAAGGTCACCCCGTGCTGCTCGGCTATGCCGACGTCGAACGTGCGATCGGGGAATTCCTCGCCAAACAGGTCCAGGCCGGTGCCCGAAGGCATCGCCGCCGTGATCGCGACGATCTTGTCGTCACGCCGCGCCTCGTCCATCAGACTCTGTGCGAACACCTTGGTGTAGCTCGGCGCGTTGGGTTTGGGCTTTGACATAGCGCCGGTGACGACATCGAACTTCGAAACGCCATGATACTTGTCGGCCGAATTCTCTGCCGGCTCATACCCCTTGCCTTTCTGCGTCACGCAGTGCACCAGGATCGGCCCCTGCTCAGCGTCGCGGACATTGCGCAGCACTGGCACCAGATGCTCCAGGTTGTGCCCGTCGATCGGTCCGACGTAGTAGAAGCCCAACTCCTCGAACAGCGTGCCGCCGGTCCAGAAGTTGCGGGTGTATTCCTCTGCGCGGGCGGCGCGGCGCTCCCAGCCTTTGGGCAGGCGCTTAGCGAGTTGTTTGACGATGTCGCGCAGATAAAGATAGGTGCCCGACGAGGTCAGCCGCGCCAGGTAGTGGCTGATGGCGCCCACCGGCGGGGCGATCGACATGTCATTATCGTTGAGGATCACGATGAGACGCTTATCCATCGCGCCGGCGTTGTTCATCGCCTCATAGGCCATGCCCGCGCTAAGCGCGCCATCACCGATGACCGCGATAACGTTGTTGTCGCCTTCGCTAAGGTCGCGGGCTACAGCCATGCCAAGGCCCGATGAGATCGAGGTCGAAGAATGCGCCGCGCCGAACGGGTCGTATTCGCTTTCCGCGCGCTAGGTGAAGCCCGAAAGCCCGCCGGGCTGGCGTAGCGTGCGAATCCGGTCGCGCCTGCCCGTTAGAATCTTGTGAGGGTACGCCTGATGCCCGACATCCCAGATCAGCCGGTCGTTCGGCGTATCGAAGAGATAGTGCAGCGCCACGGTCAACTCGACGACGCCGAGCCCCGCGCCAAGATGCCCGCCAGTGACAGAGACGGCATCGATGGTTTCCGTGCGCAGCTCTTCGGCCACCTGCTGCAACTGCTTTTCATCAAGTCCGCGCAGATCATCCGGAGTCGTGATCTGGTCGAGAAGAGGCGTCTTGCTGTCTGAACTCACGATGCTTGCGTCCCTCACGCGATTTACCGGGTCACCCACATTGGTTGCGCCGTTTTGTCACAATAAGTTTACACGTGTCACGGCGATGCGGCAAAACCTGAATGCCGCCGCGCGCAGCCTATTCAACGTCTAGCTGCTGGGTACCGGCGGGCTGGCCATTCTCGTTGAGATTGATTTTTTCCACCTTGGCTTCCGCCTTTTGCAGAAGACGGTCGCAGTGATCGCGCAACGCCTCACCGCGTTCGTAAATGGCGATCGACTGCTCAAGTTCCACGTCTCCGCGCTCCAGCCGCCCGACGATCTGTTCAAGTTCCTTGAGCGCCTGCTCGAACGCCATGGTCTTGACGTCGGAATTCGCCGCTGCTTGTTGTTTTGCCATAAATCAACCTCGTCAGCCGAAAGATTATCAGCCTGGTCAACGATATTCTATCATTACGCGCAGGTGTGCGGCGACAGATCGTGCGAGCGCACCCAGATCGTACCCGCCCTCTAGAACAGAGACGACCCGGCCGCCGGCATGCCGGTTCGCAACCTCGATCAGTTTGCGCGTAACCCAGGCGAAATCCTCTTCGATCAGCGCCAAACCGCCAATCGGATCGTGGCGATGCGCATCAAAGCCTGCGGAAATGATGACAAGATCGGGCGCAAAATCGTGTAACGCAGGCAGAATGCGGGTCTCGAACGCTTCTTGAAAATGATACGAGTCGTCACCCCGTCGCAATGGCGCGTTAACGATGTTGCCGGCGATGCCCTGCTCGCTCCAGGCGCCGGTGCCCGGAAACAGCGGCATCTGATGCGTTGACGCATACATCAGGTTCGGTTCTGACCAGAACATGTGCTGCGTGCCATTTCCATGATGGACGTCGAAGTCAATGACCGCGACCCGGTCCAGACCATGGGCCGCGCGCGCATGCGCTGCCGCAATCGCGGCGTTGTTGAACAGGCAAAAGCCCATCGCCTGCCGCGTCTCAGCGTGATGCCCCGGCGGTCGCGCGGCGCAGAAAGCGTTGCGCGCGGCCCCGGTCACAACCTGATCGACGGCCATGATCGCCCCGCCTGCCGCCCGCAGCGCCGCTTCCCAGGTGTGTGGCGACATCACAGTGTCACCACCGTCGACATAGACATGTTCGCTCTCCGGCGCGGCCTTCTTCAGCGCCCTGATATACTCGGGGCCATGCATCAGTGCTATGACGTCTTCCTCGGCAATCGGCGCTTCCTCGCGATGCACGAACTGAAAGCTCTCATCTTCAAGGGCTTGCTCGATTGCGCGCAGCCGGTCGGGGCATTCCGGATGGCCATAGCCGGTATCGTGTTGAAGGAAGACGGAGTGCGAGATCAGGAGTGTCGGCATAAGGTTTCGATCCAGCGACCTGTTCTTTGGTGATGCTGTCAGCGGCCCGGAGCAGTCAGCGGTGCCGGCGGCACGCTGTCGGCGGGCACAAAGATGTCGGGCGTGAGGTCGACCGTTGGGTCAATGCGATAGCGATCGAAATCGCGCACGCCGTGCTCGGCAAGCAACGTGTCATCGATGCAGAAGTTCCCGGTGAAGTCGCCTGCAGGTTTCGACAGGATGACATGCGCGGCGTCGGCGACGATCTCCGGGCGGCGGCTTGCCCGCATGATCTCTTCACCGCCCAAGATGTTGGCAATCGCCGCCGTGGCGATGGTCGTGCGCGGCCACAATGCGTTCACTGCAATACCCGATGGCGCGAGTTCATCTGCCAGCCCCAGCACGCACAGGCTCATCCCGTATTTCGCCAGCGAATAGGCGAGATGCCCTGAAAACCAGCGCGGCGAGAAATCAAGCGGCGGTGAGAGCATCAGAATGTGCGGGTTGTCGGCGCGGCGAAGATGCTCAAGGCACAGTTTCGACACCAGAAAGGTGCCGCGCGTGTTCACCTGATGCATCAGGTCGAAACGTTTCATCTCGGTGCTGGCGGTGTCGGTCAAGCTGATGGCGCTGGCGTTATTCACGCAGATATCGATGCCGCCAAACGCCTGTACCGTCTGGTCGATCGCGGCGCGAACCTGTGTGTCGTCGCGGATATCGCAGATGATCGGCAGCGCGTGGCCGCCAGCTTTTTCCACCTCAAGCGCGGCGGTATACACGGTGCCGGGTAGCTTCGGGTGCGGCTCGGCCGTCTTGGCGGCGATCGCAACGTTGGCGGCATCGCGCGCGGCACGCAGGCCGATGGCGAGGCCAATTCCCCTGCTGCCCCCGGATATGAAGAGGGTTTTACCCTCTAAAGTCGCCATACGTCATGTCCCTTGGGCGCTCCCAGCCGCTCATGACGCGCATGCAGAATTGGCCGGCACGGTACAACTCTGATGCAGCATCCTGGGCGGTTGCTCCTGCGTTTCCTCAAACGCCGCCATTTTGTGTTCTGTTTACGAAAAGGCGTTGTTTTCAGGGTACAGATTAATAACGGCGCTGCAACCACCGTCTTTAGAACGACGCGCCTCGCCCTCAATTGCGGAACAGTTCGGAGAACGGATCGTAGGTTGGTTCCGGTTGCGCCGGGGCTTCTCGCATGATCTCACGGCGCGCATCTTCAACGACATCGGGGTCATCAAGCTGGGTGCCAGGCGTGGGTGTGCCGGCGTTGGACTGGCCGGCTGAGCGGCCGGTGGCAGCTTCGGGCCCGCGCGATGCGCCCGGCGCGGACTCGATCTCGGTGCTGAAGCCCGGCAGCGGGTCGGAGCTTTCAAGCGGCAAATCGTCGGGGGCAAGCGGCGGTTGTGAAGGCGTCCCGGCCTCCGGCGGCCTCTGCGGGCGCGACTCTTGCGCCGGGTCGGGCTGCGCGCCTTGCAAGCCGCTGGCTTGGCCTTGGCCGCGAAGCTGTTCCAGACGTTCGACATTGCGCTCCATAAGGGCCACAGTCAGGAACTGCTCCAGATCATCGGCATCGATACGCGGCGCGAACCGGCCGAATTTGGACGCCGGCCCGGATAAGGTCACGCGGACGCGCGGCATGGGCTCCCCGTCCAGCGCCGCCGTGATATCCCACTGGCTGTTCAGCGTCATCTCGACAATATCAAGACGCGCGTTTGCCTCCACCATCTGTCCGTCGCCAGGCGCGTCGAGAACCATGTCGTTCAGGCGCAGCGCTCCGTCCTTTAAACGCAGCGCCGCCTGCGCCCCGTCATGGGCAAAACGGCTATTCCGTATCGGCCCGGTCAGTTGCCCTGCAATGGTTTCCTCCGGCTGCGCCTCCGCGGCGAGATAGTCGCGCGCGACGCGCGCCACAACGCGCGGATCAAGGCCGTGGATTTCGCCAGGCTTCAGGTCGATCTGCCCCTGTCCGGACATAACGGTGGTCAGGCCCCGCGGTGACAGTCCCTCGCTCGCCGCGCGCAGGCTTAGATCGGCCGTGCCAGTCGCGAGCGGTGCGCCCTCGCCATGTGGCATCTTCGCCAGGTCTAGCCCCTTGATCGAAACCTCGCCCTCGAAAACCGTCCGTCCCGTCGCTGGGCGCAACGCCGCGGACGCGACGGCTTCGCCGTCATAAACCTTGCCAGAAAGCAGCGGGATGCGCAGGGCTCCGCCCTCCAGCCGCGCTGTCATGGTGGCGTCCTGCACCGTCAAGCGTTCCGACACGACCAGCTCGTCAGCGCCGAGCGACAAGGTGCCCGAAACGCGTTTAAGCGCCTCGGTCGCGAACGGCGTGTCAGGCCATGCGGCGTCCTGCGTCTCATCGCGAGGCTCCAGCAGCAGCGCGGCCGCGCGCGCCAGGTGGAAGCGGCCAGCATTAAGATTGATCTCCGCTGTTGGTATAGCCCCGGACACGTCGAGCCGCGCATGTCCTCTTGCAATCTGACCGTCGAGATCGACCTTCAGGTCGCCCGTTTGGTAGACCTCGCCATCTCCCGACACCGTTGCGCGAAGCGCCACAGCGCCGCTTGCGTCTGGGTCTGGTAACCCGGCTAACGCCAGCAGGGCATCCGCGTCGGGAGCGTCTATGGCGGCCTCACCATCAAAGCGGATGGAAGCGGCGTCGGGTGACACCGTACCATCGTAGGCCAGACGAAGGTCGTCGGTCGTTACGTCTGCTGTGCCGCGCCAGGGGCTGCCGCCGGCCTTGGCAAAGTCGGCTCGAAGCCGGGCTGGGCGATTGGCGCTTTCAAGCTTAATCCACTCCGCCAGATCGGGCGCAGTGAGCCGCGCCAAAGCCGTCAAGCTCGGATTGTTCGCCTCGACGGCGAGATGATAGCGATCCACATCCGCGCCATAAAGGCGGGCGTTGACCAGCAACTCTGTTTCTCCGGCGGTGCCGTCAACGCGCAGCCAGAAACTATCTTCCACGCGGCTTGGACGCATGGTTGCGGACAGATGAAGGGGCATCATTGCGGTCAACCGGTCGCGATGCGGCGCCAGCCACGCTCCCCCGCCTGGTATCACGCTAATGAGATCGGCAAGCGGCTCAGGGCGGTCCGCGGAAAGCCCGAGTCGCAGCGCCGGGGCGGCTTCGGCGTCGTCTCGCGGATACACGCCGCTGCCGGCGATGCGAAGGCCGGCGTCGCCGCGCAGCTCAAGCGTCTCGATCTCAACCGCCTGGCCATCGACGCGCAGACGCGTCTCGACATCCGTGGCGGCAATCTCGGGCAGCGCGAGCCGATCCGCGCGCAGCGCAAGACGCCATGTCCAGTTTTGCTCGCTGGGGCTGACACGGTCGTCCAAGGTTGCGAAAAGCTCGCGGAATAAAGCAGCGCTGCTTTCTTCGATGTAGGGCCGCAAGTCGAGCGTCCGCGCATTTAGCTCCACAGTCCCCGAACGATTTTCCGCGAAGGCCAACGTCACCGCGCCCCGCACGCGCGAATCTCCCAAACGTGCAGAGATATTTTTCAGGTCGAACGCCTCCGGGGCCGAGGTCACATCACCGCTCAGAGAGAACGACTCGGCCGCGACATCGCTGGCTTTTACGACATTCGGCGCGGCCCATCGGAGGAGGCGTCCCAGGTTCGTGCCGCCGACGCTTACCGCGCCGGCCAGCGTCGGCGCGCCCCCTTCACGCGCCAGTTGCCCGTCGAAACGCAAACTGCTGCTGCCCGGCAATCCGGCGCGCAATTCTTCAACGCCCCAGCCGCCTTCGCCACGCCGCGCGACGGCGCGCAAATCCCGGATAAGATCGTCGCCCAGGCTGATCTGGGTAACTTCCATTTCGATGCGTGCGCGGCTGGCGGGAATCGGAACATCCGCCAAAAGCGACGGGATCGCCAACAGAACCTCGGCGGGGGCGCGGTCCGAGATATCCGATCCGACCAGCAGGTCCAGATCGATCCATTGAGATTGCAGTTGGGCATCAAGCCGCGGGATCTCGTCCCAGGTAAGCTGTGCCGTACCGGCGAGCGTCTGCGGCCGCTGGTTCCGCGTGATGGTAACCTTCACTTCGTCGAAGGATGCGCCGTCGAGTGTTGCTCGGCCGGTTGCCGTGGCTTGCCATCTGTGCGGCGACTGAGGCGAGGCGCCCGGGGCTGTTGGCGCTGTGGCCTGAACTTCGCCGACAAACACGGGCCCTTCTGTCAACGCGCGCAGATTGCCGTCAACCCGGTAGACTGCTCCCTCGCCGCGCGAGACCGCCTTGACGGGCCGCTGCTCCTGCGATGACATTCGGCCGACTGACACTTGTAAATCGCGATGCCCCTCGCCGATCAGGGCGCGACCGGCAAATTTGAACGGTCCACGCAATGTTTCCGCTGTCAACTCGCCGGTGAGGCCTTCTATGCGCCAGCGCACAGGGCCGCCGGCCAGGCCGACGGCGAGAGATGCCTCGTTGAGCGTCACCGACTTGAGCGAGACATCCGCCGGCAGAAACGGCAAGGCCGCCGTGGTCTCGCCCAGGCGCGGCCAGTCGACTTGTCCGTCCGCGGTCAGGCCGAGGCGAAGGGATAGCTGGTCCAGCTCGATCTTGCGCGCTTCAATCTTGCCGCGCAAAAGCGGCGGGATCGACAGCGCCATGCGAAATGCTTCCGCGCTTGCAGACGGCGCATCGAAGCTGCCCGAGCGGTCGGCGATGCTCACCTGATCGAAACGCACCTCCGGAACAGGCAAGATCGTCAGATCAACATCACCCGCGACGCGCACCGGACGCCCGGCGAGCTTGCTCGCCTGCGCTTCAAACACCGAGCGGTACGTGTTCCAATCCACCACATAGGGCGCGGCGAAAGCCGCCGCGAGAATAACGATCAGCAGCGATGTCAGGACAGCAAGCAGGGTGTTCAAACTTGGCTCCGGCGTTGGTTCCGGCGTCTGTGATTCCGAGCGCTCGCGGCGGCGCGCGCCATTTTCGGCACGGTGTCGCCGGTTGGCGGTCTTGCCGCTTAAGCTCTGGCGAACACGCACGCTACAATGATAGCGTAGTGAGAAAAAGGCGCGGCGGCAAACCTGCGCGAAATTGAAAAATAGCGCGACATGACGACCAGCGATGAGCAGTCGGGCACCCCCGACGCAGCGGCGAACGCCCGCCCTGACGCCACCGGGCAACAGCCGCATACGGTAGCCGCAGCGGTCGGTGCAGCGAAAAGCAAACTGCTCGCGCTCTTCTCAACCCGCTTCACCGCCAATGTCAGCGAATTCCTGGCCGAGCGCCAGCCGCTGGTGTGGCTTATGGCGCTTTTGGTCGGGGTTGCCGCCGCCTACGCCGCGATTCTGTTTCGCCTGGCGATCCGCACGTTCCAACTGCCGTGGCTGGGGACCATGGATAAGGCGACCACGACGGCAGCAATGGCGCTGCCCTGGTGGGTGATCCTGCTGGCCCCGGCGACCGGCGGGCTGGTCGTCGGGTTCATTCTGTTGAAGTTTCAGCGCGGTCGGCGGCCGCACAACGTCGCCGACGTCATTGAGGCAGTGGCGATCGGCAAATGCCGCATCTCCGCGCGTGATGGTTTCCTCAGCGCGTTGATCTCGGCGATCACGCTTGGCACCGGCGGGAGCGCAGGACGCGAAGGCCCTGTGGTGCATCTCGGCGCGACCATCGCCTCGCAACTCGAACAGCGGTTCGCGTTATCCGCGGGCGCGCAACGCACGCTGCTGGGCTGTGGCGTGAGCGCGGCTGTCGCGGCCTCGTTCAATGCGCCGATCGCCGGGGTTTTGTTCGCCCATGAGGTGATCTTGCGGCATTACGCGCTGCGCGCCTTCGTGCCGATCACGATCTCAAGCGTTGTTGCGACACTGATCGCGCGGGTTCATCTCGGCAATTTCCCAGCCTTCATCGTGACCGAGTATCAGATCGTCTCGCTGTGGGAGTTTCCGGCTTTCGCATTGCTGGGGCTGACCTCCGCAGCGGTGGCGATCACCTTTCAGTTCGCCGTGATCGGAGCGGACCGCGCCGCGACCGCCGCGCCGATCCCGATCTGGCTGAAGCCGGCAATCGGCGGCCTGTGCGTCGGGGCGATCGCGCTGAGCTTCCCTCAGGTGTTGGGCGTCGGATACGACACCACAGACTCCGCGCTCAACAGTCAACTTGGGCTCTGGCTAATGTTGGCGCTCCTGTTCGCGAAAACGGCAGCGACAGCCATAACGCTCGGCTTTCGCATGGGCGGAGGGGTGTTCTCGCCCTCGCTTTATCTGGGCGCCATGACCGGCGGCGCGTTCGGCCTCGTGGCGCAGAGCGTCTTTCCCGAGCTGGCCTCCGGCGAGGGGCTTTACGCCATCCTCGGCATGGGCGCGGTCGCCGCCGCGGTGCTCGGCGCGCCGATTTCGACGACGCTGATCGTCTTCGAGCTGACCGGCGGCTATCAGATGACGATCGCGCTGCTGCTCACCGTTTCGATTTCGAACGGGCTGACACAGGCGGTGCACGGCGTGAGCTATTTCCACTGGCTTTTGAACAATCGTGGCCTATTTCTCCATGAGGGGCCGCATCAGCATATTGTGCACACCGTGCGGGTGCGCGACATGATGACGCCACTCAGCGAAGATGAGAATGCCGATACCGCCAAGCCCGCGGACGGGTCGAACCTCCAGCCGACCCACACGCTGCGCCATGCGCTGCGCATGTTTGACGAGACTGGGCGGGAATGGCTGCCGGTCGTGGACGCGCAAACGGACGAGCTTATTGGCTGGATCCGCCATTTCGACGCCATCGACGCTTACAACAAGGCGCTGGTCGCCGCACATGTGGAAGAGCACAGGTAGCGCGTGGCTGACGCGCTCGGTGTGGTATAGTTCAGAGCCATGTCAGGGAATCACGCAAACGCTGTATCGGCCGCTACCGCGCCGCCGGCCGCGAAGAAAGCGCCGTTGTCGCAGCGCGCACGGGCGCGCCCGCCCTATCTGGAGGCGCTCAATCCGCAGCAGCGAGAGGCGGTGGAGGCGCTTGACGGACCGGTGCTGGTGCTGGCCGGTGCGGGCACGGGCAAGACCAGGGTGCTGACCACGCGCATCGCGCATATCCTCGCCACGAGCCGCGCGAAGCCCTACGAGGTGCTGGCCGTCACCTTCACCAACAAGGCCGCGCGTGAGATGAAGCAGCGCGTCGGCGAGATTGCTGGCGGCATCGCGGAAGGCATGCCGTGGCTGGGCACGTTCCACTCGATCGGCGCGCGCATCCTGCGCAGTCATGCCGAACTGGTTGATTTGCAGCCATCATTCACGATCCTCGACACCGACGATCAACTCCGGCTCATCAAGCAGGTCATCCAGGCCGCGGGGCTTGACGAAAAGCGCTGGCCGCCGCGCGTGCTGGCGAGCCTGATCGATGGCTGGAAAAACCGCGGCGTCTCCGCCGACAAGTTGCCCGAGGAAGAGCATGACGTGTTCGCCGATGGCCGGGCGGGCGAGCTTTATGCGGCCTATCAGCAGCGGCTCGTGGACCTGAACGCTGTCGATTTCGGCGACCTGCTGTTGCAGGGGCTGCGCCTGTTCCGCGACAACCCGGAGGTTCTGGAGAAGTATCACCGCAAGTTCAAATACTTGCTCGTCGACGAGTATCAGGACACCAACGTCGCGCAGTATCTCTGGCTGCGGCTGCTCGCGCAGGGCAACCATAATGTCTGCTGCGTCGGCGATGATGACCAGTCGATCTACGGCTGGCGCGGCGCGGAGGTGGATAACATCCTGCGTTTCGAGAACGACTTCCCCGGCGCGCAGGTCATCCGTCTGGAGCGCAACTATCGTTCGACCGGGCACATCCTCGGCGCAGCGTCCGGCCTGATCGCGCATAACCAGGGGCGGCTCGGCAAGACGCTGCACACCGAAGACAGCGACGGCGAGCAGATCTCGGTCATGGGCGTGTGGGACGACGAGGAAGAAGCGCGCCTTATCGGTGAGGACATCGAGCAGCTTCAGCGAGACGGCCATGATCTCAACGACATGGCGATCCTGGTGCGCGCCAGCTTCCAGATGCGCGCCTTCGAGG
>CAYXPZ010000050.1:0-18148 GCA_964466965.1 uncultured Hyphomicrobiaceae bacterium | reverse complement strand
TGATCGAGATGAACCCGCGCGTGTCGCGCTCATCCGCGCTGGCGTCGAAGGCCACCGGCTTCCCGATCGCCAAGGTCGCCGCGCGGCTGGCGGTCGGCTACACGCTGGACGAGCTGGACAATGACATCACGCAAGGTGCCACCCCGGCCAGCTTCGAGCCTACGATCGACTACATTGTCACGAAAATCCCGCGCTTTGCCTTCGAAAAATTCCCGGGCAGCGAGGAGACGCTGACCACTTCAATGAAGGCGGTCGGCGAAGTGCTCGGCCTGGGGCGCAACTTTCCGGAAAGCTTGCAAAAAGCGTTGCGCTCTATGGAAATCGGCCTGACTGGGCTCGACGATATCACTCTGGAAGGGCTGGGCCGCGGCGACGACAAGAACGTGATCCGCGCCGCGCTTGGTACGCCGTCGCCAGACCGTATTCTGAAGGTGGCGCAGGCGCTGCGCCTCGGCGTTGGTCAGGAGCAGGTTCACGCCTCCTGCAAGATCGACCCCTGGTTTATTGAGCAGCTTCAAGTCGTCGTGGATTGCGAAAACTGGGTCCGGGAGAACGGCCTTCCAGACGATGCGGCCCATTTCCGGGCGCTCAAAGGCATGGGCTTTTCCGACGCGCGTCTCGCCACGCTCGCCCAAACCATGCCTATCCAGGTTACGGCGCTGCGGCGCACGCTGGGCGTCAACCCTGTATTCAAGCGCATCGACACCTGCGCGGCGGAGTTCGCCTCACCAACCGCCTACATGTACTCGACTTATGAGAGCGGACTGTTCGAACAGCCGGTCTGCGAGGCGCAACCATCGCAGCGCCAAAAGGTCGTTATCCTCGGCGGTGGACCAAACCGGATCGGGCAGGGGATCGAGTTCGACTATTGCTGTTGTCACGCCGCCTACGCGCTTTCACGCGACGGCTACGAGACAATCATGGTCAACTGCAACCCGGAAACGGTCTCAACCGACTATGACACGTCCGACCGGCTTTATTTCGAGCCGCTTACAGATGAGGACGTGCTGGAGATCATTCGCGTCGAGCAGCAGGCCGGCACGCTCAAGGGCGTCATCGTTCAGTTCGGCGGGCAGACGCCGCTCAAGCTCGCCCAAGCTATCAAAGAGGCCGGCGCACCGATCCTTGGCACCCCGCCGGAGTCGATCGACCTTGCCGAGGACCGCGATCACTTCAAGATGCTGGTGGACCGGCTCGACTTGCGCCAGCCGAAAAACGGCATCGCGTCGAGCATAGAGCAGGCGCAGATCGTCGCCGAAGATATCGGCTATCCCCTCGTGATCCGCCCCTCATACGTATTGGGCGGCCGTGCTATGGCGATTATTTATGACGAAACTGACCTAAAGGACTATGTCGAGCACACGCTAGCCGGCTTCGTCCCGCCCCACCTGCGCCAGAAATTTCAGGAGAGCACAGCACGCGTGAACGCGCTTCTGGCCACGAATGCGCTGTTGTTCGATACATACTTGCGTGACGCGATCGAGGTGGATGTCGACGCGATCGCAGATGGGGAAGACGTCTTCATCTGCGGGATTATGGAGCATATCGAGGAGGCCGGGGTGCATTCCGGCGACTCGGCTTGCTCGCTGCCGCCGCATTCGCTCAGCGACGATATGCTCGCAAAACTCAAGGAGCAGACCCGCAAGCTGGCGCAAGCGCTTGATGTTGTTGGGCTGATGAACGTGCAGTTCGCTATCAAGGATGGCGAGGTGTATTTGCTGGAAGTCAATCCGCGGGCCAGCCGAACCATTCCCTTCGTGGCCAAGATGATCGGCCTGCCGGTGGCGGGCTTGGCCGCGAGCGTGATGGCGGGCCAGAAACTGGCGGACCTGCGGATCGAGACGCCCGAATTCCGTCATATCGGCGTGAAGGAGGCTGTGTTCCCGTTCTCGCGTTTTCCAGGCGTGGACCCCGCGCTCGGCCCGGAGATGCGTTCAACAGGCGAGGTGATGGGCATAGACGCGGATTACGCGGTGGCCTTCGCGAAGAGCCAGATCGCGGCGGGCAATATGCTTCCGGCGTCAGGCACCGTCTTCATCTCTGTCAAGGACGCCGACAAAGACCGTATCCTTGGGCCGGCGCGCGACCTCGTGGCGTTGGGATTCCGCATCGTGGCCACCCGCGGCACCAAGCGCCATCTGGAGGCGCACGACATCCCCTGCGAGAAGATCAACAAGGTGCTCGAAGGCCGCCCACACATCGTTGATGCAATGAAAAACGGCGAAGTGCACTTGGTGTTCAACACCACAGAAGGTGTGCGTGCGCTCGCGGACAGCGCCTCGATCCGGCGAACCTCGCTGCTCTATCACATCCCCTACTATACGACCGTCACGGGCGCCCTCGCCGTCACTCTGGCGATTAAGGCAATGCGCGCAGGTATCCTTGAAGTCGCCCCCCTGCAGGAATACATCGCCGGGCAATGTTGAGCGGCGGGCATTGCAATTACACCCCAAACGCTGCTTCAATCATAAATGCACAGAGTGAAATCCGGTAAAGAACCGGAGCGAGGAGACGGCTGGAAATGTCGCAAGAAAAAGTTCCGATGACCGCAGAAGGGTACGCGTCACTAGAGCGCGAAGTGAAACGCCTCAAATCGGAAGAGCGACCGCGTATTATCCAGGCCATTGCTGAGGCCCGCGCGCACGGCGACCTATCGGAAAATGCCGAATACCATGCTGCGAAGGAACAGCAGAGCCTTAACGAGGCGCGTGTTGCCGATCTGGAAGACAAGCTCTCGCGCGCGCAGGTCATTGACGTTTCAAAACTCTCCGGCGACAGCGTGAAGTTCGGTGCGACGGTTACGATCGTGGATGAAGACACGGAAGAGGAATTGACATATAAGATCGTTGGCGATGACGAGGCGGATGTGAAAGCGGGCCGTATCGCGATCAGTTCACCGATCGCGCGCGCGCTTATCGGCAAATCGGTCGGCGATAGCGTCGAGGTCGTCACGCCAAAGGGCGGCAAGGATTACGAGATCCTCAAGGTTGAATTCATTTAGGAACGGGGCGCGGCGGCGACCCTCGATGGAGTGCACTAGATGAATTACGTTCGTACAGCGATGCTGCTGGCATTGCTGACAGCGCTATTCGTGCTTGTCGGCTTCGCTATCGGAGGGCAGACGGGCATGGTGATCGCTTTCGTGATCGCCGCCGGCATGAACTTCATCAGCTATTGGAATGCCGACAAGATCGTACTGCGCATGCATAACGCGCAGCAGATCGACGAGCGCACCGCGCCCGAACTCTACGACATTGTCCGGCAACTGGTCCGCAACGCGAATATGCCGATGCCCAAGGTGTATCTGATCCACGAGGATCAACCCAACGCCTTTGCGACCGGGCGAAACCCGCAGAATGCGGCTGTGGCCGCGACCACGGGGCTGTTGCAGCGCCTGAGCCGTGAAGAGGTGGCCGGCGTGATGGCGCACGAACTGGCGCATGTTCACAATCGCGACACGCTTATCATGACAATCGCCGCGACTATCGGCGGGGCCATCTCGATGCTCGCGCAATTCGGCCTGTTTTTCGGCGGGTCGCGGGACAACAATAACCCCTTCGGGTTCATCGGTATCCTGTTGATGGTGATCCTGGCGCCAATGGCGGCAGGCCTTATCCAGATGGCTATCAGCAGGTCCCGCGAGTACAAGGCCGACCAGCTTGGCGCCGAGATTTGCCAGCGTCCGCTGTGGCTGGCCTCCGCGCTGCAGAAGATCAGCCAGGCGGCCAAGCAAATCCAAAACCCGGCTGCGGAACGCAACCCGGCGACTGCCCATATGTTCATCATCAATCCGCTGGCTGGATTGCGCTTCGATAATCTTTTCTCGACCCATCCGCCCACCGAGGAGCGAATTGCCCGCTTGCAAGCAATGGCGCAGAGCATGGGCACAGGCGGTTCGGTCGGCGCGGCGGAGGGCAGCCCCCGGGAAACCCGCAGCGAAGGCCCCTGGGGCTAACAGGTGAATGACGCGCGCCAGAGCGCACCAGGTGTGAGCAGACGCCCGAAACGCCGCAGAATAGCCGGCCCGCAATTATCAGACGACGCGGTGCCGCGCGGGTTGGTGACCCGCGATCTCTGCGCCAGCATCCTTCGCCAAATCCTCGTCAAGCAACAGCCGCTGGATGAAGCGATATCGCTGCTGGATCGCGCCGCCCCGCCGCTTGCGCCCAACGATCGCGCCTTCGTCCGGGCGATGCTTAGCATGGCGCTGCGTCGTAAAGGCCAGATTGATGATGCGCTGCGCCGATTTATTACGAGTCCGCTGCCGGAAAACCGGGGCATGCTTGACGCCGTCTTGGTGACGGCCGGCGCACAGCTTCTATTCATGGACACGCCCGCGCACGCCGTCATTAATATCGCAGTCGAACAAGTGCGCCGGGATCGCGCCGGACGACGCTTCGCGTCGCTGGTCAATGCGGTGCTGCGCCGTCTTTCCGACAACCGCGCCGACATCATCGCAGGCCAGGACGCTGCGCAGTTGAATACGCCAGACTGGCTCTGGGACCGCTGGACTGCACATTACGGAGAGGAGGCTGCTCGCGCGATCGCCGCGCAGCATCTTATCGAACCGCCACTCGATCTCACCGTGAAAGCGGAACCCGAAGTCTGGGCCGCGCGGCTTGGCGGCAACGCGCTGCCGACCGGTACGGTGCGGCTGGCCTCTGGCGGGCGGATTGAGGCGCTTGAGGGTTATGCCGAGGGAGCCTGGTGGGTCCAAGATGCCGCTGCTGCGCTGCCGGCGCGCGTGCTCGGTGCGCTCACCGGGCAGCGGGTTGCTGATCTCTGCGCCGCGCCCGGTGGAAAGACTGCCCAGCTTGCGCTGGCCGGCGCGCATGTGACCGCGGTCGATCAGTCTCCCAAACGCCTGAACCGATTGCGTGCAAACCTGAACCGCCTTGGTCTCGATGCCGAGACTGTGACAGCCGACGCCACAAGCTGGCGGCCCAACGCGCTGTTTGACGCCGTGCTCCTCGATGCGCCGTGCACTGCGACCGGCACCATCCGGCGGCATCCGGACATTCCGCATCTGAAGAGACCGGCCGATCTGGAAAAGCTAACGAACCTACAAGCGCGGCTGCTTGCTAATGCGGCCGCTATTCTCCGCCCCGGCGGCCGACTGGTGTACTGCACCTGTTCGCTGGAGCCAGAAGAAGGCATCGCGCAGGTCGAGCACATGCTGGCGGACCGCAGCGACCTCACCCTTGAACCGATCGCCGCTGAGCAGCTTGGCATGCGCGCGGATTGGCTGCGCCCGCCCGGCGTCATACGCACGCTGCCGCATCAGCTTCCGTCGGAAGACCCGACGCTAAGCGGTATCGACGGCTTCTTCATCGCGACGTTGCGTAAGCGCAAAGAATGATAGACCTTAAAAAATGCTTGTGTGTCGTGATTGCGCCGTGAATGAGTAGAACCCTCACAAATGCGTGACACGCCGCAGTCTTTGAAAACGCAAAGAACATGGCCACGAACGAGATGACCGAGCGGATGCGTCTGGCCGCAATGGCGGCCTCCCACGCCGGGCGCGCCGCGATGAAGACCGTTATTGGCTCGGCGCCGCTGCGCTGGATCGCGGGCCCTCCGGCCGCATATCAGTTTCTGCTCATTCCGCAGGACCTGCGCACCGCCGATCCGTCGCTTTCCTCGGAGATGTATGACGGCTATTTCGGATTGGCCGGTGCGGTGGCGGCCATCGGGTCGCAATCGCCTTTCGAGGTGCGGCCGCCGTCGCAGCCTTGGCTGCGGGAGCTGCATGCGTTTAGCTGGCTCCGTGACCTTCATGCCGCGCATGATGACGTCGCCCGCGAACGCGCCCGCGCGCTCATGAGCGATTGGCTCGCGCTTGGCGCCCGCGCTCCCGACATTGCCTGGGAAACCGATATCGCCGCGCGCCGCTTGATCGCATGGCTGTCGCATGCCGGTTTCGTGCTGGAGCGTGCCGATGCCGAATTTTACGACGCTTACATGTCCGGCCTCACAAAGCAGCTTCACCTTCTCTCGCTGAGTGGTCGGGACGAGGGGCAGAATGCCGCGCGTCTGCGTGCGGTAATTGCATCCACGCTCGCCAGTCTGTGCGTGGCCGACTTTGAAAGTCATCTGCCCTCTTATACGCTTTCGCTGACCGCGGAACTCGACCGTCAGATTCTGCCCGACGGCGGACACATCTCACGCAACACCGGCGCCATCGTCGATCTGCTGCTGGACCTGATGCCATTGCGCCAGTGCTTCCTGAGCCGCGGGTTCGACGTTCCCGACGGCCTGAATGAAGCGCTCGCACGCATGATGCCGATGGTGCGTTTCCTGCGGCTCGGCAACGGCGCGCTCGCGCGCTTTAACGGCATGTCGGCCACGCGTGTCGACGAGGTGGCAAACATTCTCGCCTATGACGACTCGCTGGCCGATGCGGAAAACCTGACGACGAAAGCCGGATATGCCCGGTTGGCCAAGGGCGGGTCCGTCGTCATTACGGATGTGAGCGAACCGCCGCCGCTTACCGCGAGCGAAGGCGCCTGTGCAGGTTGCCTGGCCTTTGAATTCAGTTCAGGCCAAGACGAAATCATCGTCAATTGCGGCGCACCGGGCGATGAGCAGAGTGAATGGCATATCGTCTCCCGGGCCACGGCGGCGCATTCTACCCTGACGATCAACGACGCGTCGTCATCGCGCCTTATCAAACGGCAGCTTCTGCAGCCGCCCCGCGAGATTTACCTGCTGTCCAACCCCAAAACCGTCCGCAGCGAGATTAGCATTGGAGATGAGCAGGTCTCGTTGCGCTGTGTACATGATGGGTATCGCGATCGGTTCGGGCTCCTGCATCAGCGCTTCTTGAAGCTGGCACATGATGGTGATCGGCTAGAGGGCGTCGATCAGCTGCTTGATCCGCGCAATGCGGCAACTAGCGCGGCGGCGGATGCGACGTATGCGATCCGCTTTCATCTGCATCCGCGTGTGAAGGCCAGCATGATGCAGGATGGCCGTGGCGTGGCATTGATGACGCCCAGCGGCGAACGTTGGCATTTCACGGCGGGCGGCGCGGCGCTGGAGATCGAGGAAAGCATCTTTCTGGCCGATCCAATCTTTCGCCGCCGTTGTCTGCAGATCGTTTTGACAGGCCCTTGCTTTCCGCTGCCTCACGTGGAATGGAGCTTGCAAAAGACCGCATCCGCGCCGGCAAAATACCGGTCATTTGATTAAGACACGTTTCCCGGCGCGCGCACAAAGATCCGGAGCCGGATAATGGCCGACATCGACCCACCACATCTCCGCCGCGCACTGTTCTCGGTCGCTGACAAGACAGGCGTGGCCGACTTGGCGCGCGAACTCTCAGGACTCGGCTTCGAACTTGTCTCGACGGGCGGCACCGCCTCCTTGCTGGGGGAGAGCGGCGTCACGGTCCACGATATTGCTGAGATTACGGGCTTCCCCGAAATCATGGATGGCCGTGTAAAGACGCTGCACCCGCTGGTGCATGGCGGCCTGCTCGCCGATCGGGACAAGCCGCAGCATACCGACGCCATGGAGGCACATGGCATTGCGCCGATCGACCTGCTGGTGGTCAATCTCTACCCGTTTGAGGAGACTGTTCAGCAGGGTGCTGACTTTACCACCTGCATCGAGAATATCGATATCGGCGGCCCGGCATTGATCCGCGCGGCGGCGAAGAACCATGCCCATGTCTGCGTTGTGATTGACCCGGCTGACTACCCGCTTGTGCTCGATCAGTTGCGCAACCGCGGGCAGGTTGGCGCGGACACACGCCGTGCCCTCGCTGCGAAAGCCTTTACCCGCACCGCCATTTACGACGCCGCAATTAGCGCGTGGTTCGCCGCGCAAACTGGCGAGACCATGCCGCCGTGGCGCAGCTTCACCGGCACACTGAAACAGAGCCTGCGCTATGGCGAGAACCCGCATCAGAAGGCCGGTTTCTATGTTGGCGGCACCTCCCTTGCGCGGCCCGGAGTCGCCACCGCCCGGCAATTGCAGGGTAAGGCGCTGAGCTACAACAACATAAACGACACCGATGCGGCGTACGAGCTTGTCGCGGAATTCGACGCCGCGGACAGCGCGGCCGTCGCCATCATCAAACACGCCAATCCATGCGGCGTCGCGCTGGGGCAGACGCTTGCTGAAGCCTATGATAAGGCGCTTATGAGCGACCGGATCAGTGCCTTCGGCGGGATCATCGCGGCGAACCGCACGCTCGACGCGGAAGCGGCCGCGAAGATGATGGAGATCTTCACCGAGGTCATCATCGCGCCGGACGCGGACGAGGCGGCCCGGGACATCATCGCCCAGAAAAAGAACGTTCGCCTGCTCCTTGCCGGAGGCCTGCCCGACCCGGCCGCGGAAGGGGTGCATCTGCGCAGCGTCGCCGGCGGGCTGCTGGTCCAATCGCGGGACACCGGACGGGTTGGCTCCGGCGACGTGCGGGTGGTTACAAAACGCGCGCCGACCACGCAGGAATTGGACGACCTGATCTTCGCCTTCCGCGTCTGCAAGCATGTCAAGTCGAACGCCATAGTCTATGCTCGCGACGGCGCCACGTTCGGCATCGGCGCCGGCCAGATGAGCCGTGTGGACTCCGCCCGCATCGCCGCGCATAAGGCCGAAGAAGCCGCGCGCGCGCGCCGGGAGGCCGGGATGGACGAACGCCCGGGGGCTGCCGACATGCCGCGCGGCATGGTCGCCGCCTCAGATGCTTTCTTCCCGTTCCCCGATGGCCTGCTTGAGACCGCGAAGGCTGGCGTGACGGCTGTGATTCAGCCGGGTGGTGCACAGCGCGACGATGAGGTCATTGCCGCCGCTGATGCCCACGACTTGGGGATGGTGTTTACCGGGATGCGTCACTTCCGCCATTAAGCGGCGCGGGCTTCACCCGCAGCATAGCAATAAACCCGGCGATCAGAAACACGCCGATGCTGGCAATCCCGAGGCGCTGGCTGTCGCTGAGCGCCGTAATGCCCGCCACCAGCAGCGGCGCGGCGAACGCCGTGATCTTGCCGGAAAACGCGTAAAGACCGAAGAATTCGCCCGCCTTGTCCGGCGGCGTGGTCCGCGCCATAAAGCTGCGGCTGGCGGACTGCAGGGGCCCGGCCGCCAGCCCGATCAGGATGGCAAAACCCAGATAGGCCTGCTCTGCGAAACTGGCCAGTCCGCCCGGCGCGTCTCCGCCTGTGATCGGCACCACGAATAGAACGTGAGCCTGGTCGATGGACAGTGCGCCGACCGATCCCGTGATAAGAAGCAGAAGCGCAGCGAGGATTACCGGCTTCGCTCCAATCCGGTCATCAAGTACGCCACCAAGCGCTGCGCCGAAACCGGCGGCCGCTGCAAGGACGATGCCGAACAGCCCAAGCGTGGCCGAGCCCCAGCCGAACACCGAGACCGCGTAGATGCCGCCGAAGGCGAAAATCGCCGACAGACCGTCGGTGTAGAGCAGCCGCGCAAACAGAAACCGAACAACATTCTTGTGCTGCCACACATGACCGAGCGTCCGCGCGAATTCCCGCCAGCCACTACGCGCCGCCTCTCCCAGCGGCCGCCGCGGCCCGCGCGCGTCAGGCGTGAACAGGAACAGCGGGAGCACAAACACCAAATACCACACCGCCGCGAACGGGCCAGTGAACCGCGCGCCCTCGCCTGCCTCCGGGTCAAGCGGCAAAAGCGGTGCGAAGCCGAGAAGCGTCTCGTCCGCACCATCTTGGACCAGTAGAAACGCCGCAAAGATGACCAACGCCAGCAACCCGCCCGCATAGCCCGCCGCCCAGCCAAACCCTGACAACCGCCCCTGCGCGCGCGGACCAACGAGCGAAGGCATCATCGCATTGGTCAGGACTGTACTGAATTCAGCCGCCAGGACTGCCGCGACGATGGCCGCGATGATGAGCGGCAGCCAGCCCGTCTCGCCCGGAACCGCGAACCAGAGCGCCGCCTGTGCCACGACGAACACCACCGACCAGCCAAGAATCCAGGGTTTGCGCCGACCGCTCGCATCCGCCATTGCCCCGAGCACAGGGCTGAGCAACGCCACCGCCACACCCGCCGCCGCTGTGACAAGCCCCCAGAGCGACTGCCCGGCGACCGGATCGGTCATGAATCCGTCGACGAAATACGGCGCGAACAGAAATGTCGTGATGAGGGTGTAGAACGGCTGGGCGGCCCAATCGAAGAGGACCCAACCGCCAATTCCGAGCGGCCCGGCGTGGGTCTGTGCGGGCGCGCGCCCGACGACGCTGCTCATCCGGCGATATCACGCAGTTGCGCCACAGCAACGGTGAGCTTGGCCAGCGTTGGCTCGCCGCCTTCAATCAGAGCAAGGATGCCGTCACGGGTTCGGGTCACCGCCGCACTCGTTTGTTCCAGCCACACATTGAAGTCCGGCGGCGCATGCTGTGCGTGCGCCTCTGACAGAACACGCAGCGTGAGCGCGCGCAGCGCCACCGCCGCCAGCTCCATCGTCGTATTGACGGCCAGCCGGTCGTAATAATCGGTCTGCGCCAGATCCTCCGCGACCCGGCGCAGCGCATGCATGCGGAAGTAGCTTGCCAGCTGATAATACACGCGCGCCGTCTCAAGCAGGTCATGGTTCCCATCGCCGGCCGCCAGGATGATGTCGGGCGCATCGCCGAGAGGCCCGAGTTTGGCGAGTTTGCCTGAAAGGCTCTCTGGCACACCGCCCGCTGTGTATTCCGCCTGCGCAACTTCCACGTGCTGAGCCTGATCCGACGGCAGCACGGCCTGCAGATGGTCAGAGATGCGGGCGATGCCGTCGCCATAGCGTGAGATCACCGGCTCCAGCCCGTGACCGAAGCGCCCGTGGCGGAGGAACCAGGCGGTTTGGCGGCGCAGTTCATCCTGAAGGCGCAGATAGAGGTCGAGCTGGCGCATCCCATCAATCTTGTTGTCGATCGCGTCGATGGCGTCATAAAGTTTGCGGAAGCCGAAGCTCTGCATAACCGCAGCGAAAGCGTAAGCAATCTCGTCTGCCGCGTTGCCGGTTTCCTGGATGAGCCGGATCAGGAAGGTCGAACCGCCGCGATTGATGATCCCGTTGGCGAGCTGGGTGGCGATGATTTCGCGGCGCAGCGGGTGGGCCTCGATCTCGTCGGCAAACCGGGTGCGCAGCGTCTGCGGGAAATAGTCCTGGAGCGCGTAGCTGAGATGCGGATCGCGGGCGACGGGCGACTCCACCAGCAGCTCATAGAGATTGATTTTGGCGTAGGCCAGCAGGACAGCAAGTTCGGGCCGGGTCAGCGGCTGGTTTTGCTGGCCGCGCCCGCGGATTTCCGCGTTGCTGGGCAGGTCTTCCACGTCACGGTTTAGCCCGGTCTGTTCAAGATGCTCCATCAGCCGCGCCTGAAAGCCCAAATCGGCGAGCCCGCGGCGTGCGCCGAGGCTGATCGCGAGGGTCTGCAGGTAGTTATTGCGCAAGCAGTCATGCGCGACCTCGTTGGTCATGCTGGCGAGGATTTGATTACGTTCCGCGCGCGTGATCTTGCCGCCGCGTTCGGCCTTGCCCAGCGCGATCTTTATGTTCACCTCGAAATCCGAAGAGTTCACGCCTGCCGAGTTGTCAATCGCATCGGTATTCACGTATCCGCCGCGCATGGCGAAGGCGATCCGCGCACGCTGGGTGATTCCCAGGTTCGCGCCCTCGCCGATGACACGCACGCGCAAAGCGCTGGCAGCCACACGGGTTGCATCATTGGCGCGGTCGTTGACATCTGCGTTGGTTTCATCGTCGGCACGGATAAAGGTTCCGATGCCGCCGAACCAAAGGAGGTCGGCGGGCGCACACAAAATGGCGCGGATAAGCTCGTTGGGTGTGACCTCGTTGGCCTCCAAGCCGGTCATGGCGCGGATTTCCGCCGTCAGCGGGATTGACTTGGCGCTGCGGCTGAATACCCCGCCGCCTTTGGAAATCAGGCTCGTGTCGTAGTCCTGCCATGTCACCCGCGCCAGGTCGAACAGCCGTTTGCGCTCTGCCCAGCTTGTGGCCGGGTCAGGGTCAGGGTCGATAAAGATATCGCGGTGATCGAACGCGGCGAGCAGACGCGTCTGCTGGGACAGCAGCATGCCGTTGCCGAACACATCGCCGGACATATCGCCGACACCGATGGCGGTGAACGGCTCGCTCTGGATGTCATGGTTCAATTCGCGGAAGTGTCGCTTGACCGCTTCCCAGGCGCCGCGCGCCGTAATGCCCATCTCCTTATGGTCGTAACCGGCCGATCCGCCGGAGGCGAAGGCGTCATCGAGCCAGAACCCATTCTCCTGCGCGATGGCGTTAGCGATGTCGGAGAATGTCGCGGTGCCCTTGTCGGCCGCGACAACAAGGTATGCGTCATCACCGTCGCGCCGTACAACACGTTCGGGCGGAACGATCAGATCCTCGGTCAGATTGTCGGTGACCGACAACAGGCTTGCGATGAACTGCTTATAGCAGGCAACGCCCTCTTCCATACGGGCCTCGCGCCCGGCATCCGCGGGCAGCCGGCGCGGATAGAATCCGCCTTTCGCGCCCTGCGGCACGATCACGGCGTTCTTGACCTGCTGGGCCTTGGCCAGCCCCAGCACCTCGGTGCGGAAGTCCTGCGCCCGGTCCGACCAGCGGATACCGCCGCGCGCGATCGGTCCGCTGCGCAGATGCACGCCCTCCACGCGCGGCGAGTGTACGAAAATCTCGGCAAATGGGTGCGGCAGCGGCAGGCCGTCGATCTGTTTGCTCGCCAGCTTGAAAGCGATCGTCGCCGGTCCGCCGTCCACCGGACCGTGACGATAGAAGTTGGTGCGCAGTGTCGCCTGCATGACGTTCAGAAACCGGCGCAGTATGCGATCCTCATCAAGGCTGGAAACGTCATCAAGCCGTTCGTCGATACGCGCGGCGATCGCATCGGGCTCTTCGGCCTCTGCAGGATTGATGTCCGGGTCGAACAGCCTGTGAAACAGCGCGATCAGATCCTGCGTGATGACCGCATGGCGATGCAGGGTCTGTGCCAGATAGCCCTGTCCGAACGGCGCACCGATCTGGCGCAGATATGACCCGTAGGCGCGGAATACCGCGGCTTCGCGCCAGGTCAGCCCGGCGCGCAGGACCAGCCCATTGTAGGCGTCGTTCACGGCGTCGCCGTACCAGGTGCGCAGAAAGGCGTTCTCCAGGCGCTCCTGAAGCGCACTGATATCAAGATTGCCGTTCGCGCGGGGCTCAAGCAGAATGTCGTGCAAATACACGGTGCGCTGCGCGCCGCCGATTTCCGGCTCCACCGTAAAGGTCCGCTCCGAGCTGGCTGCGAAGCCCATATTCTCGAAGATCGGGACGCGCCGGCTCAGCGAAATGGGTTCATCAAGCTGATAAAGGCTGACCCGCACCTGCGTCGGGCCGCAGCTCTCGTCTTTGCAGAATTCCACCGCGATCGGGGCCGCAGGCGTCAATTCTTCCAGTTTCTGGATATCGCCAAGAGCGCGGGTAATCGAATTATACTCTTCATATCCCGCGGAAAAGGCGTCGCCATAACGCGTGACCAATTCGTCCGCCTGCTCGCCGAAAGCGACGCGCAGCCGATCGCGCAGCTCCTCGCGCCAAGAGCGCACGATGTTTTCGATCTGCTGGTCGAGATCGTCCGGCGCCCGAGCAATCGGCTCCTTGCTGCTACGCCACACGATGACATGAAGGCGGACAAGCGGGGCGTTGGTGAAGAATGGCGTGACCTTCGTTACCTCGCCGCCGAACACCTCGGCAAGATATGCGCAAATCCGCTCGCGCTTTTGCGTCGAGAAGCGATCGCGGGCGACATAGACCAGCACCGACACGAAACGGCCGAAGGTGTCGAACCGAACGAAGGCGCGGGTCTGCGGCTTCAATTCCAGCGAGAGAATTTCGGTGGCGAACGACAGCAGCGTGTCCACGTCGATCTGGAACAACTCATCGCGCGGGTAGGTGTCGAGAACGGTCCTCAAGGCGCGCCACGAATGGCTCTGCGCCGGGAAGCCGGAGCGTTCCAGAACCAGTTGAGCCTTGCGCCGCAGAAACGGGATATCCTCGATGGAGCGCGTGTAGGCGGAGGCGGTGAACAGCCCCGCAACCCGCACTTCGCCGACGGGATGATCCTCCTGATCGTAGAGCTTCAGGCTGATGGTATCCATGTTGACGCGGCGGTGAACGCGCGAGCGCAGATTGCCCTTGGTGATAATCAGCGGCTCCGGGCGCAGGAAGACATCAACGGCTTCGGAGCGCATGCTGGTGCCTTCGCCGGGCTGGCGCAGCAGTTTGGCGCTTAAGTCGCGGAGGATGCCGAGCCCGGACTCCGGGTCGGGGACGAGCTCGGGCGGCTCGGCCTTTGGCTCGAAGCGGTAGTTCCGCATGCCCAGAAACACGAAATTACGGTCCGATATCCATTCAAGGAATCGGATCGACTCCTCGCGTTCGTCGTCTGGCACAGGCGGATGGTCGTTCCTGTAACGCTCGATGGCTTCCCGGAAGCGCGCCATCATCGGTTTCCAGTCCCCGACCACCGCGCGCACATCCTCCAGCGTCTGGACGATTGCTTTGTGCAGAACGTTGCGCGCAGTTTCCGAGGGGATGTCTTCAAGCTGAATGACCATCACGCTCTCAAGCCCGGCCTCAGGCAACTGCTCGACCGGAGGTTCCTGAGCGGTATGGTCATCCAGGTGAATCAGCCGGCACTCCTCGTCGCGCCCAACATGCAGGATCGGGTGGGCAATCCAGTCAAGCTTTAAGCCGCGGTCGATAATCTCGCCGAGCACGGAGTCAACCAGGAACGGCATGTCGTCATTGACGATGATGACCACTGTCCGCAACACCCCATCCGGCCCGGTGGGCGCGCGGCTGATACGGACATCGGGCGCACCGCTTTGCCGTCTAAAGAAAAATGAAAAACTTTCCCGCGCCAGAGCCGCAAGAGCTTGCGGATCAGAGACCTGTAAATCGCTTTCGTTAAGGTCGCTGTACAGAAACTGTGTAAATGTCTTCAGGTTATCGGAGTCATATAAAGGCTCTGAAGACGGTAAAGTAAGCTCTAGTGCAGAAAGAATGCTTTCAATTCCAGATGTCTGCATCGACGCAACAGCGGAAACCATGATATGTCCTGCGTTTCATTTTTGTCAGCGCGTGCGATGAGCGGCGCGCGGTAAGGGCTTGAGCGCAAAACGGAGCTATGAGGCAGCGTGCCGCATAATTAGGCAGAGAACAAGGCCCGCAGGCGTGTGGGAAAAGGCGCACAACTTGTTTACGTTCCGCGCCGAACGGCTTTGCAGCAGCCGGTATCCTCGTTTAACGTCGCCGCATACGTAAAAGAGGGTTAGAGCGTATGAAACACCTGCGTTTTCTTTTGCTGGTTGGAATGATTGGAGCGGCGCTCAGCGTTTTCGGTCATACATCGCCCGCGCTAGCATTTGGCGACTGGTTGCGGCGCGATGGCGCTTGCGCACAGCCGCACGAGCCGCATGTGCGCCACAGGGTTGTCCGTCAGCACGTGGTCGAGCGCCCCGGCGTCTACGTGATCGAGCGCCGGCCCGGCCTCTATGGCTGGCGCAAGGTGCGCGTGCGCACACCCTCCGGCCGGGTGGTGGTGCAGAAAAAGCGGGTGCTGCTGCGCCCGTATAAAAATGTCGTGCGTTACCGCAAGCCCAAGGAACGCTGGGTGCACGAGCGGCAGCGTGTCACCGCCGCCGCACCGCCGCGGCCGCGCGGCGCTTGGCCTGACGGCTGTTGATGCCAGGACATTAACTTGCTGTTCACCTGATCACCGCAAGGTATGGTGCGGCGCATATTTTTGTTGCGGCGCAGCATAGGTGTGCTATTCTTGCACTAGCATAACAATGATCGGTGAGTGGACGTGTTTTGGCTTTGGCCCTGGATGACGCTTGATAACCACGGGAGCGAATCCACCGCGGCCCGAAGCGCACGGACGCCTAGCGAACGACACTGCCGGACATCGAAAACCTATCCCTCACGCTCGACAGAACCTCAACACACGCCCGCGATCGTGACTGACGCTATCAGAGGCGCCTCGCACGATGTCTTGTTGCAGGTTACGACGACGCTCAGCCGGACATGGGACGGGCTGAGCCGCGTTTTCGGGCGCGCGCGACATGCACTGGCTTATGATCGCTGGATGCACGCGACTTTTGGTTGGGCTCTGTCCCCGATGCAAAGACTGTTGCCTTCCGCGGCTTGGCCAATGGTCTACGCCTATCCGGGACTATGGGGGTGCGGCTTGCCGACACGCGGCGCCGGGCCTTTTTTGCGCGGCGGCGAGATGATGGCGGCAGGCTTCGCTTGGTGGCGCAGCTTTGATCAAGCGCAACTTTGGCATGGCAGCCAGGGATGGCAACCGATGTTGCCGGCAACCCCGACATCGCAAAGCAGCAGGCGCGCAAACCACGCCTGGACGCTTGCCGTCGAACCGCTATCGGCCTTCGCTCTTGGCTTGACCCCGGCTATCGGCTTCGGTCTGTTTTTCTAATCCGCGCATTTACGGGAGAGGGGTGCCGGCTCGCTGGCCTGCATTGGAGCAGTGTGTCTGCGACGCCACCGTCGATCCTCGAAAATGCTGTTCCCTGCAGGCGATTAGAACGGTCTGGTTAGCGGTTCTGATACGGTTTTGTGCGTCTGTTGAACTTGGACGTGAGCATTTTTGCAAAAGGGGTATGAGTATGAACAAACTATTCGCAGGATTTGGCGGTGTCGCACTGGCCGTGGCCCTTGCCGCTGCGCCGGTGGATCGGGCCAAGGCTGACGGCGGCGCGGTCGCTATCGGCGTCGGCGCTTATCTGGTCGCTGACTACCTGGTGGGCAGAAAATGCGAAACGCATGTCTGGCCGTTCAATATCATCCAAAAAGCCGCTTACACCATCAAAGGCAAACCGGTGTGCAAGCACTATCGCCACGGCCGGCATCACAAGTGAGGCCATGACGAAAGCCTTCCGGGGGAGTGCGCGGGCGTCGCCGCGCCTCACCCTGTTGGCGTTCTACTGGATAGCCAGGCGTGATGCAGGGCGATGGCCGCAGCGTTCGAGACATTCAGGCTCTGGATCGCGCCTGGCGCAGCAAGCGCGCAGACCACATCACAGTGTTCGCGCGTCAAACGCCGCAAACCCTTATTCTCCGCGCCGAGCACAAGGGCAAGCCGGTCATGGGACGGTCGGTCTTCAAACGTGCAATCGCCCGCAGAATCCAGCCCGATGCGCGTCACGCCGAGTTCGCCAAGCTCCGCCAGCCCGCGCGCAAGATTCGTGATCAACACGACCGGCACATGCTCCAGCCCGCCAGACGCGGCCTTTGCCAGAGCGCCCTCCAAAGGCGGCGCGTGCCGTGTCGTCATCATCAATGCGTCCGCGCCGAATGCTGCAGCGCTGCGCAGGATCGCCCCGACATTCTGCGGATCTGTGACCTGATCGAGCACGACAACGAGGCGCAGGTCGTCAAGGTCGGCAATATCGCGCGCAGGCAGCGGCTCCGCCTCCACCATAACGCCTTGATGCACAGCGCCCGCGCCGAGACGCGCCTCCAGTTCGTCGGGCCGAACAATGTTCGCGGTCAGCCCGCGCCGCGCCAGCAGATCGCGCAGACGCTCGGCGGCATTAGCGGTGGCGAACACGGTGCGAACCCTGCGTCGCGGATTATCGATCGCAGCCCGCGCGGCGTGCAGGCCGTAAATTCTCATAGTCGCGCGATGGGACTGGCTGCCGGTGCGGTCCGGGCCTTGGCGGCCGCGCTTCTTTTCAGCTTTGGGCCCGCGCCCGCCTGGCTTCGGCTGATGGGTCATGAGCAAGTGACTGACTGCTTCGGTTGACAGATGTCTCTAAGGCTCCCATAAAACGACTTTCCGGAGATATCCGAGGCATTCTACCGGTTTGCCAGACATGCGCCAAAGGCGCCCGGTACATTGGAGGAGTGCCCGAGTGGCTAAAGGGGGCGGACTGTAAATCCGCTGGCTATGCCTACGTTGGTTCGAATCCAACCTCCTCCACCATCACGCCCTGCTCATCAACGACTTCCGCACTCTCTGAGCAGTCAGCCCATATCTTAGCCCATATTCGCTGTGCCTGTCAGGGGGCGCAGTCGCCCCTCGATTGGGGCGGCCCGACCTGGACGACACCATCCGCCGGCTGCAAGCTTTCGAGAAAGCCG
>CAYXPZ010000049.1:0-18751 GCA_964466965.1 uncultured Hyphomicrobiaceae bacterium | reverse complement strand
CAAGCCGGCCACGCGTCGAGACTTTAGCGAAGCGGCGGCTGCGCAACCGCTCGAAGGGCAGCGTCAACGCCGCGATCTGCCGGCGGGCTTCGCGCAGTTCCGCCGCGCTCATCTGCTCGAAGTCCTTTTCCTGAAAGTGCGCCCGCCCGCTCCAAGAGCCGGTCGCGTGAACCTCGATCTGCTGCTCGGCGCGCGGCGCTTCGCTTCCGCGGCTGGCGAACAGCGCCTCGGCCATGCGGCGCGAGAGCGCCTTGTCGTCCGGCGCCTGGCCCGAGCGCGCGGTCGGCAGCATCAGCGACATGAGCTGGTCGAGAAAACCGGGATCGCGCCAGAACATAACGAACGCCTGATTGAAGAGATCATGTTCGGCGCGGCGGCCAACGAAGACAGCATGCAGCGCCCAGTAGAAGCGCTTGGGATCGTCGAGGCCAACAGCCAGCACAGCTTGCGTTGCCAGCGCTGTCTTGTCCGGCCCGGCGGGCAGCCCGGCGGCGCGCAGCAGGCGGGCGAACATCGCGATGTTATCGGCCAACCGCCCGCCGTCGAGGTCGGACGCGACGATGTTGGCCTGAATATCGGCCGCGCTGCGCGCACTCATGTCGCCTGCTCCTCAGCAGCGCTGCGCGTGTCAGCGTTGATTTTCTCCAGAACACGCGCGGCCTCGCTGCCCTCTATGCGGGCGATGTCATCCTGGTATTTCAGCAGGGTGCCGAGCGTGGTGTCCACCGCGTTGGGGTCGAGCGCGACGTGATTTAGCGCAGCCAGCGCTTGCGCCCAATTGATCGTCTCGGCAATTCCCGGATGCTTGTAGAGGTCCATGTGGCGGATTTCATGAATGAAGGCGATCAGCTGCTGAGTCAGCTCATCACCGGCCTCCGGCACCTTGAGCCGCAGGATTGCAAGCTCGCGCGCGGCGCCGGGATAGTCGACCCAGTGATAGAAACAGCGCCGACGCAGCGCGTCATGAACCTCGCGCGTGCGGTTCGAGGTAACGATGGTCAGCGGCGGCTTGTCCGCCTTGATCGTGCCGAGTTCCGGGATGCTCACCTGGTAATCCGAAAGGAGTTCGAGCAGGAACGCCTCGAACGGCTCGTCGGCACGGTCCAGTTCGTCGATCAGCAGCACCGGCGCTTCACCCTCCGCCGACAGCTCCAGCGCCTGAAGCAGCGGGCGTTTGAGCAGGTACTCTGGCGCATAGATGTCCCGCTCGACCGTCTCGGCGCTGGCAGCTTCTCCAGCCGCCTCCGCCGCGCGGATATGCAGGAGCTGGCGGGAGTAGTTCCAGTCATAGACCGCCGAGGCGAGGTCAAGCCCCTCGTAGCATTGCAGGCGCACCAGCGGACGCCCGAGCGCCCTAGCCAACACTTTGGCCAGTTCGGTCTTGCCAACGCCGGCCTCACCCTCAAGCAGCAAGGGGCGTTCCAACCGCAGCGCCAGAAAAGCCGCCGTCGCAAGCGCGTTGTCGGCAATGTAACCGTGGTCCTTCAGCAGGGCCTGGAGCGCGGGAACGCTATCCAAGCTCTCGGGCTTTACGCTGTTCAACGGCGGTCAGCCTCCTTATCGCTGATTGTTCGAGATGCGCGACCCCGGCCAGCTCCGCGCGTCCGCAGAGCGACCCGGCCCTAGCCGAAGCGGCCCGTGATGTAGTCTTGCGTCATCTCGTTTTTCGGGCCTGTGAACATTTCTTCGGTGTTACCTACCTCTATCAAGCGGCCCAGGTGAAAAAATGCGGCGCGCTGGGACACACGCGCGGCCTGCTGCAAGTTGTGGGTGATGATCACGACCGTATAGTCCTTGCGCAAATCCTCGATAAGCTCTTCCAGCAGGGCGGTCGCGCGGGGGTCGAGCGCAGAGGCTGGTTCGTCCATCAATATCACGTCTGGGCTCGTTGCGATGGCTCGGGCAAGACAAAGGCGTTGTTGCTGTCCGCCGGAAAGATCGGTGCCGGGCTCGCGCAGCCGATCCTTCACCTCATCCCACAGCCCTGCACGCTCAAGACTGACTTGAACGAGGGCATCAAGCTCCTGTTTGCTGTTCGTCAGCCCATGAATGCGCACGCCGTATGCGACGTTTTCATGGACCGACCAGGGGAACGGATTCGGTTTCTGCGCCACCCAGCCAAAGCGCCGGCGCAACACCACCGGATCCGTCTCTAAGGTGTAAATATCCTCACCGTCAACCGCAACCAGCCCCTCTACATGCGTGTCGGGGATGATGTCATTCATCCGGTTAAGACACCTAAGGAGCGTGGTCTTTCCACACCCCGACGGCCCGATCAGAGCCATGATCTCATGCTCGAAGATGTCGAGGTCGATGTCTTCGAGGGCTTTCGTGACGCCGTACCAAAAATTCAGGTCGCGGATCAGTATCTTTGTTCTGGCACGTGATGTGTGATGCGTCTCGGTAAACTGGAAGCGCTCGTTGACCAGCGGGTTCGTCATATCCCAGCCCTGCTAAACCCTCATACCTATCTCATGAAAAAGGAAGACGCCTCGTTGCGCAACCTGAGGATGCCGGTATTTCCGATTTATCCCGCGCCGTAGCGCGGGTGAGCGCGGGCAGCTAACGGCTCCACGCGTGGTGAAAGATCAGCGCTCGCAACAGGCTGTGCGGCGCGCACGTCAGTCTACACCGCGTGCACCCGCGGCGCGCAGGCCGCGGCGGATAATATGATCGTGATCAAAAGCCAGCGAGGGCAATGCGGTCACGGCGAACCAGTCAGCCGCAGCCGCGTCGTCAGCAGCCTGGACACACAGGCGCTGCGTGCCAACGAGGCCCCAAAAAGCAAGCGACAATGTTCGCCCCCGCGGATCGCGGTCAATCGCATCGAAATAGCCGAAGAACGCCAGGGGCACGTTGCTGACACCGGTTTCCTCGGCCAGTTCGCGCGCCGCTGCGTCGGCCAGGCGCTCGTCAATCCCAGCAAAACCGCCGGGCAGCGCCCATCGCCCTTCAAAGGGTGGCTTGCCGCGGCGGATCAGTAATACTTCCACCTCCGCGCGTTCCGAGACGAGTACGATATCGACTGTCACCGCCATCCGCGGATATTCGTAGGTATAGCTCATTCAGGGCGCCGCGGCTCACGCCGCTTGGGGATTGACCACCGTCTCAGCCAACTCGCTGAGCTTTTCGTCGGCTTGCCTCTCAGCTTCCAGAATCGCATGCAGCGTGTTGGCGTCATCCGCATGCCCAAGCCGCCTCGCCCAGCTCGCCAGCGTCCCGTACACGGCGATCTCGTAGTGCCCGATGCGCTGTGCGGACGCGATCAATCCAGCGTCGCGCAACGCCGGATCGTCAATCATATGCGCCCATTTATCCGTCTCTGCGATAATGCTTTTCATCGACTGATCGCGATGCGCGCGCGGATCGACGTCGTGACGCGCCAGAATGCCCTCCAAGCTCTGCAGATGCGACTGCGTCTCGCCCACCTGCCCCTCGATCGCGCCCTTAAGCTGTGGGTTATGCGCAATCTCGGCCATTCCGGGCAAGGCCTTGGCAAGCTGGTCCTCAGCAGACACAAGCTCTTGAAGCTCGGCGAGATACATTTGTTGGAAACTGGTGACGTTCATCGGCTTTCCTCGCGATATGCACGGTTGCGCGCTGGCGAGCGGCCTTGTGGCCGGTCGCTGGCATGCTTGCCAGGATCAAACGCGAGTGCCGGGCAACAAGTTCCGGTGCGCCGTGGCGCAGACCTCTTCCACCATCGCAGCGAGGCTGCGCGTAATGAGCGGCTCAGCTTTCGCGGAAAGCGCGCGTGAGCGTGTCCTTAAGCGGGCGCATCAGATAATCGAAGAACGTGCGCTCGCCGGTCTTGATATAGACCTCGGCCGGCATACCGGGTCGCGCGTCAAAGCCGGGAATGTCCGCGGCGCGGGCCTTATCCAGCCTGACGCGCACAACATACGCGGATTTTTGCCGGTCTTGCTGCGCGTCGTTGCTTACGGCGTCCGCCGAGACATATGCGACCTTGCCAGGGATCATCGGCGTGGTGCGTTGATTAAGCGCGGTCAGCCGGATATAGGCATCCTGATCAACGGCGATATTGTCGATGTCGGTCGGACGCACCCGGGTTTCGATGATCACGTCGTCATTGGTGGGCAGCAGCTTGAGCAGCGTCCCGCCCGGTTCCAGAACGCCGCCTGGGGTGTGAAACATTAACTCGACCACGGTGCCGTCCACTGGCGCAACGATATCAGCGCGCTCCACGACGTCGCGCGCGGCGCGCATTTGCTCGCGAATGTCGTCGATCTGCGTTTCGACGTTGCGCAGCTCCTCATAGGCGGCGCTGATAGCCGCGCTGCGCTGGTGCACGATCTTCTGCCTTGCGCGCGCCATCCGTTCCTTGACCTCTCCGATCCGGGCTTGCAGCGTGCCAATCTCCCCATTGAGCCGCGCCTGCTGCCGCTCAAGAGCCAGCGCTTCCGGTTTGCGCATCAGGCCTTTCTTCATCAGCGATTGCTTGTCAGCGAGCTCCACTTCGATCAGCCGCAGTTGCGTGCGAAGCGCGCCGATCTGGGTTTCGTAACCACGCACGCTCTCTTTCAAGCTGGAGATCTCGAGGTCGAGAACGCGCTCTTGATCGAGCCGCTTGGTCAGGCGTGATCGGAATTCGGCGCGCTGGCGCTCCAGCACAGCGGCCAGCGTGGCGTTCGACTCGGCCTCCTCGGCCAGATCGCCAAACGTCAGCTCATCGGCCAGCTGCGTCTCGGCTTCTAACCGGACACTCACGGCGTTCAGCCGGTCGAGCCGCACACGCAGCCGCTCCAGCTTCGCTTTCGTGGCCGTATCGTCGAGCACGGCCAACACCTCGCCCGCGCTAACGTGCTCGCCTTCGTCCACCTCGATTGCCTGAATGATGCCGCCTTCGAGATGCTGGATGACCTTGTTCTGACTGGTTGCGACGAACGAACCGCTGGATACCACGGCGCCGTCGATCGGCGCAGTCCCGGCCCAAACGCCGAAGCCGCCGATGCCGAATACCAGGATCAGCAATCCGGCGACCGTGGCTTTGCCAAGACCGCGGGGGACGCCTTTGCCCCAACTATGCAGGTTTGGACATTCCTGAAGCATCATGGCCCTCGCTAGGATTGCTGAAACTTGACCTTGGCAGCGTGCGTCACAGGCTGGAAGCTGCTGACACCGCCCACGGCCGCGTGGGTGCCCTGATGACGGCCCTTGATGGCGCGACGGCCTGTTTGGCCTTCGGCCTGCTGCTTGGCCTGCTGGCTCGACACAAGGCGCGGAATGATCTCGCTGGCCGGGCCAAACCCAACCACGCGCCCATCCTGCAGCACCATTACCTTGTCGAACGCTTCCAGGATCGCGAGGCGCTGGGTGATGAGCACCACGGTAATCCCCTGCTGTTTCGCCTGTTTCAGCGCCGTGCGCAGCGCTTGCTCGCCTTCGACATCGAGGTTGGCGTTGGGCTCATCCAGCACCAGCAGCTTCGGCGTTCCGAAGAAGGCGCGTGCCAGGCCGATCCGCTGGCGCTGACCGCCAGACAGCGGACTGCCGTCAGCGGAAATAAGCGTCTCGTAGCCATGGGGCAGGCGCAGGATCATCTCATGAACGCCTGCAAGTTGCGCCGCACGGTACACTTCGGCATCGCTGGCATCATCGCGCAGCCGCGCAATATTCGCTTTTATGGTTCCTGGAAACAGCTCAACATCCTGGGGAAGATACCCGATGGTTTCGCCGAGCTGACGCGGGTTCCAGTTCTTCAACTCCGCGCCGTCGAGCCGGACCTTGCCCGCCGTCTGCGCGATACCGCCGACCAGAATGCGGGCCAGGGTCGACTTACCGCCCCCCGACGGCCCCACCACGGCCAGCGCCTCGCCGGGCTGCAACAGCATATTGACGCCATTGAGCACCGGGTCGCGCCCACCTTTCGGGACATAGAGCAGCTTCTCGACATGCAGCTCGCCCTTCGGCTCAGGCAGCCAAAGCCGGACTTCCTGCTTCTTGAGCGGGTCGATCAGCGATTTCACCCGTTTGTAAGATTGGCGGGCCTGGACAAAACTGCGCCATCCTTCGATCGCGCCCTCGATTGGGGCGAGCGCCCGCCCCGCGATGATCGAGGCGGCAATCATCATGCCGCCGGTCAATTCGGCCTGCAGCGCGAGATATGCGCCCGTTCCCAGCACGGCGATTTGGGTCAGCAGCCGCACCAGCTTGGAAAATCCGCTGAGGTAGGCATTGCGATCCTGGGCCCGGATTAGCGATGTCAGGGCCTGCGCGTTCGACTGGCCCCAGAGCATGATGCCCTCATTCATCATGCCCATGCCGGTCAGCGCTTGTGAATTGCGCGACAGCGCCTCGGCCTGGTTCTCCGCCGACTGGCCATGACCGCCTGCCTCAGCGAATGGCGAAGCCGTCACTTGCTGGTTTATGAGCGCGACCACACACAGCAACAGGCCCGCACCGACGACAATGAAGCCGAGCGTGGGATGGATCAGGAACACCACAGCGAAATAAAGCGGGGCAAGCGGCGCATCGAACATGAGCGGCATGACCGGCCCAATGATGAAATTGCGCACCTGCTGCAGGCTGCGCAGCGCCTGCGCCGCCGTAGCGCCCCCGGGTCCGTTCAGCGCGCCGGCAAGCGCTGGTCCGGCCAGCGTCGTCTCTAGCCGTGTGCCGATGCGCGACAGCATCAGCCGGCGCATCATATCAAGCGCGACCATCGCCAGGATCGCGCCGACGGCCACCACGCTGAGCATGATGAGCGTGTCCGTATTGCGGCTGGTCAGCACCCGGTCGGAGAGCTGGAACAGATAAATCGGGATGGTCAGCATCAGCAGGTTGATGACCACCGAGAAAACCCCCACGCTGACAAAACCGCGGCGGCAAATCGCCAGCCCCTTCTCCAGGACCTTAAGGTTATCGCGGCCGCCAGAACCGCTCTTCGCGCGCGCATCTTCCGTTCGGTTCAGCTTCAACGGTGCGCTTTCTGCGGTCGATGAACCAGTGCGGTCGAGGGCGGTTTTGACGCCAAGCATGGGGCTAGCCTTTCCAGTCGCGCTTACGCGATCGCGTCGCCAAGCAGGCCATAAGCCAGGGCGTCGTCGTCGATGTGCAGGTTGCTGTCCTGGCCATGCGGGTCGGCGGCAAGGGTCTGAACCACCTGGTCGGCGTCAAGCATGAGGTTGGCCTGAACAATCATGTTGTATTCGTAGTAATTCCCCGGAATATCCTGCTCCGGAGCATTGTTCTCATCAACGATCAGCGCTGAATTGCTTTGTGTGTTTCCGCCAGTGCTTGCAGCCTGCGCTCCGTAACCACCGCCGACGGCTTGCTGAACCACGGTGTCGGAGTCGTCCATGACGTTGATCTGCGTCACGACATTATAGGTGACGTGATCGGCTGGGCTGATTTCGGCGTGCCCGGGAACCATGCCTTCACTCTCGGTGAGCGAGATGATCGCCGCCTCGTTTGTCTGCGCGTTGCCGCCGCTGACAATGCTCTGCATGCCAGAGCCGCCGCCCGCCATCAGATTGAGCCCGAAATCGGCGTCGTTCAGCGCATTGACACTGTGGATTGCGTTGCTCTCATAGTAGTTGCCGCCCAGCCATCCGAAGCCGCCGTAATCACCGGCATCCGCGATGACGGCATGGTTCGACTGCGTGTTTCCACCGGTCAGCGCCAGCTGTCCAAAGCCCAGGCCGCAGGCATGAGCACCGGAACCCGCGGCTAACTGCCCGACAACGTCGCTGTCCAGCAGCACATTGATCTGTAGGATGACGTTGAACTCGAAAAAGTCCGTTACATCGGAGGTTGCAATTTGCTCAGGTGCCTCGACCGCGCCCGCAGTACCGACATGCCCGCCGGTCTGCGCCATCTGCAGCGTCAGGGTGACTGGCGCGGCCGCGCCGACATCCGGCAGCGCACCGAAGCCACCGCTTGATGCCGGCCCTGCAATATCTCCGGCATCGCCCGAAAAAAGCGGCGCCGCCGGGCTTTGCGGCACGGATGTAACCGGCTGCGCTGAAGCCGCCTCGGTTTCAATATCCTGCGCGGGCGGAGCAGCAAAAGCCTCACGCGGCATCGACGGCGATGGCAACCCCTGCAGGTCCTCGCCGGAGGGATCCTCCGTCGCGATGCTTGGGGTCTGGCTCGGGATCGGCTCAAACGCCGGCGGCTGGATATGCGACGCCCCTGGCTCCAGAAACTTAACGTTTAGCGGTTCATGCGGGATCTCGAACTGCCAGCCGGCGAGCTGCCAGCCTAAGAGGCTGCGTCCCAGATCATCGACCGCCAGGGCTGACAAAGCATCCGCACTCATCACTCGCTCCTGCGTTGAACCCCTGAAAGAAATGTGCGCGCCCCGTCCGGGGACGCGCACAACCCGCCTGCTGGCTTAGCCGTCCCAGATCTCGGAGAAGTTGTCCTGGGAGTTACCGCCGCTGGTGACGTCCTGATCAAACGCGCCGAGGTTGAGCGCGCCGAGCTGGCCGGTCTCGACAAGGTTGCCGTTCTCGTCGTTGTCGGCCATCAGGCTGGCCTGGCTGACATGGAATGCGTCATTGTCGTCATAACCGAAGCCCTGGACGCCATAATCGCCGATCAGCGAGGTGTTGCTCTGGTCGTTGCCGCCGCTGTCGATGTCCTGCTCGATGCCGGCCAGGTTGGCGAAGCCATACTGACCGACTTCGGCGGCATTCACGTTGGCGTCGTTGTCCAGCATGAAGTTGGACTGGTCGACCTTGTAAGTGTCGTTGCCGTCCGCGCCGAAGCCGCCGAAGTAGCCGCCCCAGCCGCCGGCATCGTGATCGTCGATCAGCGAATGGTTCGACTGGCTGTTGTCGCCGCTGTCGATGTCCTGATCGACGCCCGCTAGGTTCAACTTGCCGGCCTGAACGAACGAGCCGTCATTAATGTTGTAATCGCTGTCGTCCATAAGGTTGCTCTGGCCGACTTTGAAGAAATCATTGTCGTCAGCACCAAAGCCGTAGCCGGCAGGGCCGTCGAAGATCTGCGAGCCGTTAGACTGCTCGTTCTCACCGCTGTCGATATCCTGGTCGGATTTGGTGACGTTGAACAGGCCTTCCTGGAACAGCGAACCCTGATTGAGGTTCTGGTCGTTATCGACCATCTCATTGGTCTGGCCGACTTTATAGGTATCGTTGTCGTCGAAGCTGGGGAAGTAGCCAATGGACATTTTCGGGACTCCTCTTACTGATCTCTCTTTTTCGCTGAAGCAGGCTTGCGCGTGTTGCTGATGGTCACTGCTTCTTCAAGCGTCGTTTCATCCAACACTGTCCGCCTTCGCTGCCTGCTTGAGAGTCGCTGAGAGCTGCGAGAGCGATAGTGTTAAGCGACAATGAACGTATACAGATTTTTAACGACGCAATCAAGCGCATTTATTTCGATATAGTAAATGATATCGACGGTTTTATCTTATTTTAAGTCATTTTTACATAATATTTTTCTGTTTTTACATTACAATACCGATAAAATGCTCGCGGATTGCACAAAAAAACGCGCCCCCGAAGGAGCGCGCCGCCCTGGCTAGTGCATCGACGCCTTCATCCGCTTCAGCGAGCAGCGAGTCCGAGCGCGAATGCATGCGTCAAAGATGCACGAGCAAGAAATGTGTCTAGTGCAGTTCCGACACAGACACTCGCATGCGAGAGCGCTGCAAGCGTGGATCACGTGTCTGTGTCACTGCACGAGCGTGATAGCGGCGACGCCGCTACTGGTTCATTTTCTCGGCTTCTTCCATCACGCGCTCTTTCGCCTTCTCATAGGTCTTCTGAGCCTCTTCGCTCAGCTCGCCGGCCTGCTCGCGCAGCCGCTTGGTGATGCTGAGCGACTCGTTATCGGCGGTGAGATATTCCGGCGCGTCGGTCAGGTCGCCCTGGGTGGCGTCGAGCACCAGCTGGGTCTGGCCGTCCTCGCCCGCCTGGCGCGCCAGCGCGTCGTAAGCCACGCCGACGTTTTTCTCGCCGACCCCGTAGAAGCCGCCGACGCCGATGATGATCACTTCGACCTGCCCGGCGGCATTCAGCGCCATGTCGTTGACTTTGCCGAGCGACTCGCCCGCCGGGTTCACCACCGGGGTGCCGGTGAATTGGCTGACGAGGTCCTGGGTTTTTTCCTGCTTGGAGATGAACTGAACGGCTTCCGTTGTGCCGGTATCCTGTGCGGCGGCAGGGGCGGCGAGCAGCAGGCCGGCGAGTAACATGGTGGCGGTTGTCCGCATGGTGTTTGGCTCCTGTGTCCTGGTTGGTTAGCGGCCGCGCAGCGCTGGCGCGGCGTCGATCGGCTCACGGATTCGTGATAACGCGATGTTGCAACGCTTTGCGACGCCAATGTGTTCCCGGCTGACTGACATGCGAAGGCGCGCCGTGCAGAATGAAGTCATGCGCTGCCGCCACTTGTCATCCCGGGTGCCACCCAGCACGCAAGTGGTGCGCGGCTGATCCGCGATCGGTCCCGATAAGCTCCCACACGGTCCGGTGTCTGCGCCGCGTAACTTCGCCCCGCGCCGGGCATGGGACGACAAAGACCCAGCGGCACACCGCTTTACGATACGGCGCACCCGCCACATCTAAGCTTTCGCGGCGCAGTGAAGCGGCTATAATTGACATGGATCAAGTCGGTCGCCGACCGAGGCTATTAACGTTATCTTAGCGCAGATGATCGGAGCCAGCCGCATGTCGCAGGATCAAGCCGCCAGCCCCGCCCCGGGCGCCCCCGCCACCGCCGAGCGTGTTGGCCCCGTCCGCCTCATCCCCATCGCCAAGGTGCCGATGGAAGCGCCATGGCGCTGGCTCGGCCTCGGCTTCCGCGATATGTGGCGCGCGCCGCTCCTCAGTCTGCTCTATGGCGCGGTGTTCGCGCTGATCGCCGTGGTGCTGCTGGTCGGCCTGTGGATGGCCGAGGTGCCGGCGCTGATCCTGCCGATGGCCGGCGGTTTTCTGCTGATCGGGCCGATCGTCGCCGCCGGGCTGTACCGGATGAGCGCGCTAATCGAGCGCGGCGAGAAGGTGACGCTGCGCGACACGCTGATCGTCAACATCCAGTCGCCGGGCCAGCTCGCCTTTATGGGCGTGATCCTGATGATCGCGTTCTTCGCCTGGGTGGAGATCGCGCTGTTGCTGTTCATGCTGGTGTTCGGGCCGATCGCCATGCCGCCTGTGACAGAGTTCATCCAAACGCTTGTGCTGGAGCCGCGCGGACTCTTGCTGCTCACTGTCGGCACATTTCTGGGCGCGGTGCTTGCGGCGATCATCTTCGCCAGCACGGTCGTCTCGATCCCGATGCTGATGACACGCCAGGTCGATGTCGTCACCGCGATCGTGACCAGTTGGCGCGCGGTAGCCGCTAATGTCGGCGTAATGGTGCTTTGGGCGGTGCTGATCGCCGCGATCATGGCGCTGGGCTTCGCGCTGTTGTTCGCCGGGCTGGTGATCGCGTTCCCGCTGATCGGCCACGCGACCTGGCATGCTTATCGGCAGCTGGTGCCAGAAGACAGCGCCCCGGCGGCTCAGTCAGCCTGATCGCGCGGCGCGCCGGACTGCGGGCGTGTGTCGCTGTCTTGCGCTTCGGGCGGCGTCTCGTCGGGCGCGTCATCCTCCAGGATGCGGTAGGCCGCCCCGTCCAAGTCCTCAAACTGTCCGCTGCGCAGCGCCCACATAAAGGCCAGCACGCCCAAAAACCCGAGAAACAGAGCCGCCGGGATCAGCCAGGCCAGCGCCGTCATTTTGCCGGCTCCAGCGTGATGCGCGCGCCGCGCAGGCGCACCGCATTGCTTGTCACGACGATTGAGGACACGGACATGGCGATCGCGGCGATCAGCGGCGTGACATAGCCGGCCATCGCCAGCGGAATGCAGATCGCGTTATAGCCGGCTGCCAGCCCGAAATTCTGCAGTGCCGCGCGCTTGGCCCGCCGTGCCAAGCCCAGCGCCTCGGCAACCGGCGCGAGGTTCTGCCCCTGAAAGATCGCATCCGCCGCGGTTTGGCTGATATGCGTGGCACTTGACGGCGACATCGAGGCGTGACCAGCGGCAAGCGCCGGCGCATCGTTCAGCCCGTCGCCAACCATCAGCACCTTGCGCCCCTGCGCCTTGAGCTCTTCCAGCAGCCGGATCTTGTCGTCCGGACGCTGGCCCGCGCGCCAGTCCGCGATGCCAACGGCCTGCGCCGCCTCGGCAACCGCCGCTGCACGGTCGCCAGAGAGAATGCGCAGGTCGAAGCCGGCCCGCTTGAGCCGCCCTACGGTCTTCGCCGCATCCGGCCGCAGCTGATCGGCGAAGGCGAACATCACCGTCTGTTGCGCAGGCCGCGCCAGATAGACCCGTCCGGTCCCGCCCGCGCCTTCCTCCGCCACGCCGCACCATGCCGCCGAGCCAAGCCGCACCTCGCCCGCGGGCGCACGGCCGCTCAGACCTTGCCCGGGCGTCTCGCATACGTTTTCCGCCGGCGCGACCGGCAATTCGCGCTCTGTCGCCTCTGCTACGATCGCCTTGGCGTACGGGTGTCCGCTTGCGAGCGCGAGCGCAGCCGCGTCGACCAGAGCCGTGTCGTCAATCGCCGCGCCATTGACGAGTTGCGGCTTGCCCAGGCTAAGCGTGCCGGTCTTGTCAAAGATCACCGTGTCCACTTCGGCCAGCCGCTCGAAGCCGTCCCCGGCCTTCAGCACGATGCCACTGGCGAAGAACCGGCCCGACGCCACCACCTGCACGGCGGGCACGGCCAGCGCCAGCGCGCATGGGCAGGTAATGATGAGCACCGCAATGGCGTAGGTCAGCGCGGTTTCCCAGCCTGCCCCGCCGATCATCCAGCCGGTGAATGTGGCCGCGCCGAAGATGTGCACCCACGGCGCATAGATCCGCGCGGCGCGGTCGGCGAGGCGGACATAGGCCCCGTTGGCCTGTTCGGCGGTTTCCATCAGGCGGCGGATTTCGGCGAGCAAGGTACTGTCATCGGCAGCGCGCACTTCCATCTCCAGCGGCGCGCCGAGATTGAGCGTGCCGGCGTGGATCTCGGTGCCGGGCGTCGCCGTACGCGGCAACGTCTCGCCGGTGATCAGGCTCTCGTCGATCTCGCTCGTCCCCTTGCGCACCACGCCGTCCGCGGGCACGCGCTCGCCCGCGCCGATGAGCACGTTCATGCGCGGAGCCAGAGCGCGCGTGGAAACCTGGCGCGGCTTTCCGCCGCCGATCACGGTGGCGTATCCCGCCTGCAGCGCCATCAGGTTCTGCGCCGCTCCCTTGGCCCGGCTGCGCATCCGCTGGTCAAGAAAGCGGCCGATGAGCAAAAAGAAAAGCAGCGTAATGGCAGCATCGAAATAGACTTGCTCGGTGCCGCGGATGGTCTGATACAGGCTCATCGAGGACGCCAGCAGGATCGCCAGCGAGATCGGCACATCCATATTGAGCCGCCCGCCCTTGAGCGCGTCGCGCGCGGACGTGAAGAACGGCTGGCCCGCATAAAGGATGGCCGGCAGCGCGATCAGCGCGGACAGCCAGTGGAAGAACGATTGGACCACCGGGGTCATGTCGGAGGCGATGCCAGCCCAGACCGAAACCGACAGCAGCATGACGTTGGCGGCGGCGAAACCGGCGACCGCCATCGCGCGCAACAGCTGATGATCATCACCGCTCGGCGGCGTGTCGTCGGCGAGTTCAGCGGCGTTGAAGCCGGCGCCAGAGAGGGCGTTCGTGAGCGCGGGAACCGAGGTTTTCGTCCTATCAATGGTGGCGGTGACGCGCTTGGCGGTGAGGTTGGCGCGCGCCCCCAGGACGCCAGGGGTTCCGGCCAGTACGCGCTCGATTTTGGTCATGCAACCGCCGCAGTGCATGTTCTCGACGATCAGCGTGACGGTCGCTTCGTCACTGCGCTTGGAAGGCTGTGCGCTGTCTGGGCCATGCGGCGTTTGCGGGGGCGGGGGTGGCGTCTCAAGCGTTCCCGCCCGGGTGGCGCTCAGGTCTCCGGCTTCAGCCATAGCCGTTTCTTCATCCTGTAGACGACGGACTTCGCATCGTCATAGCCGTCCATAACCTCCAGCGAAGCCAGCCAGTTGCCTGAGCCGGGCAGCGATAGATTGCGCGTGTAGATGCCTGGCGCAGTCTCGCTGAGGAAAATTGTCCGGTCAAACTTGTCAGTCGCGGGACGCCCAACCTTGACCCGGACCAAGCGGCCGGCGACGGGTCTGCCATCCTCGCCTGCTAATCTCAGGCGCAGTTCATCGCCGCGCTCGGCAAGCTCCAGCTTGGCAACCCAGCCCAACCGTTTCTGCGCGGCCTCCGCGGCCAGTCGATCGTCATATTGCAGTCCCTTGCGATAGGAGCCTTCGGTGACCATGCCGTTGAAGGTGGTGACGGCAAAATAGGTGAAGATACCGTTCGCCAGGAACATCACACCAAAAAACCCCAACAGGATAAACAGGACCGTGCGTCCTGTGATTTGGCGGCTGCTATCGGTGTGCGAACTCATTCCGGCCTCCGGAAGGTGGTCCTCACGCTGCTCTGCGTCTCGGCCTGCGTGTCGCTGATCGAGAACGCGAATGGCGCGGGGCTTGCTTCGAGCGCAGACAGCTTATCGGCCGGGACGGTGACATGCACACGCAACTCGCGCAGATCGCTGGCGGGAACTGTAATCTCCGGCGACTGGGCACCCTCGAAACCGACGATTTCCATCTGCGCGCCCGGCAGGCCCTGCGCCGCGACCTGGAATGTGCGCGCCTCGTAGCGCTTATTGAGAATCTTGACGGTATAGCGGTTGCGTACAGAGCCATCGGCGAGCTGAATGAACAGCGGATTCCGGTCACGCAGAACGTTGGTCTCCAGCACGGTCTTGTTTATCAGGCCGACACCCATGATGGCCAGAACGACCGCGATCAAACTCGCATAGAGGACGGTGCGCGGCCGGATCAGCCGCGGCGGCGCGGTCTCGCCATGCTTTTGCGCATCCAGATTGCGAAAGGTGTCATATGCGATCAGACCGCGCGGGCGGCCCACCTTGTCCATCACTTCATTGCAGGCATCGATGCACAGCCCGCACTGAATGCATTCGAGCTGCGGGCCATTGCGGATATCAATGCCAGTCGGGCAGACGGCCACGCACTGGAAACAGTCGATGCAGTCGCCGCGCCCCTCCCAGCTTTCACCCTTCTTGTGGGGGCCGCGGGGTTCGCCGCGGTGCTCGCGATAGGTGACGAGCATCGAATCGCTATCGAACATTGCGCCTTGAATACGCGGCCAAGGGCACATGTAGATGCAGACCTGCTCGCGCGCGAGGCCGCCGAGCAAATAGGTCGTCGCGGTGAAAATCCCGAGGAAGACGTAAGCGATCGGCGGCGCCGTCCCGCTGACAAGTTCGAGTGCGAGCGTAGGCGCGTCGCGGAAATAGAAGACGAAGGCCCCGCCGGTCGCGAGCGCGATCAGCAGCCAACTAGCGTGCGTGGCCACCTTCTTCCACACCTTCTCGATATTCCACGGCTTCTTATCCAGGCGGATACGCGCATTGCGGTCGCCCTGCCAAAAGCGCTCGACCGCGATCATCAGATCGGTCCAGACCGTCTGCGGGCAGGCATAGCCGCACCAGACTCGCCCTGCGTAGGCCGTTACGAGAAAAAGTCCGAGCGCCGATATCACCAGCAGGCCAGTGATGAAATACAACTCCTGCGCCCAGATATCGAGCCAGAACATGTAAATGCGCTGGTTGGCGAAATCGATCAAAAAGGCCTGATCCGGTAGGTTTGGCCCGCGGTCCCAGCGCATCCAGGGCAGCAGATAATACACCCCAAGCGAGATCGCCATCACGGCCCATTTAATGGTCCGAAACTTGCCATGGGCAAGCTTGGGATAGACCTTCTCCCGCGCCGCGTAGAGCTGTCGATCTTCTGCGGTGTTTACCGCCTTAACGTCGAGCTTTTGCACGCCGGGGGCGGCTTCGCGCGGCGCGGCCGCATCTGTGGCCTGCGTCATCGCGGTATCGTCAGCCATCTATGTGTCCTGCGTTCGTTCATCCGGACTATCGGCGTCACGGCCTACTGTCCGCCTCCCAGGGATGTGTGCACGTATACCGCCAGTTGCTTGATCGTCACGTCGTCCAGACGTTCGGCAAATGCTGGCATCATGCCGCCCCGGCCAGTCCGAATACTGGTTACGATATCATCCTTGGCGCTGCCGTAAAGCCAGACGGCGTCGGTCAGATTGGGCGCACCCAACTGTTGCATGCCCTCGCCATTCTCGCCGTGGCAAAAACCGCATTGCTGCGTGTAGATCTCCGCGCCTCGCGCCGCCGCGTCATCGTCATGTTCGAGACCACCCAGCGAACGCACGTATTCAGCCGCATCATCGATCTGCTCATCATCCAGAATGCCATCGAGCCCAAACCGCGGCATCTGGCTGATGCGGGTCTGCGGATGATCCGAGCGGATGCCGTATTGGATTGTCTGCTGAATGTCGGCAAGCGTGCCGCCCCATATCCAGGCGTTGTCGTTGAGGTTTGGATATCCGACACCACCTTCTGCGCCTCGGCCGTGACACGGCGCGCAATTATCGCCGTACGCGGCTTCGCCGCCCGCCATCGCGAATCGGAGCAGGTCGGGATCCGAGCGGATCTCCCCTAGCTCGGCCGTCTCGATCTGTTCGGTGAACTTGCTTTGCGCAGCGCGGGCCTCCTGTATCTCGCTGCGCACGGTCTCGCGCTGGCTGTAGCCGAGAAGCCCTTGGGTGTAGCTGCTGACCAGCGGCCAGGAGGGATACAACACCCAGTAGCCGACCGACCAGATGATGGTGGCGTAGAAAACGTAAAGCCACCACTTCGGCAGCGGCTTGTTCAACTCGCGCAGGTCGTCGTCCCAGACATGCCCAGTCGTCTGATGCCCCGTGACCTCGTCGTGTTCCGGTTTATCGGCCATGACCCTCTCGCTGCGTGTCCTCGTCCGGTGTTTCATCCTGCTCAAGCGGCAAGCGGGACGCGTGGTCGAAGCGCTTCCTATTGCCCGGCCAGAGCGCGTAGATCAACACGGCCACAAACAACGCTACGAACAGCAGCAGCGCAGCAATCTGAGTGACCATGACGACGAATTCGTAATCCATCACGCTGCCTTAGCGCAGGTTCGGCCCCGTCTCGTCGAAACTGGTAAAGTCGACCAGGGTGCCGAGCATTTGAAGATAAGCGACCATGGCATCCATTTCGGTAATGCGGTCAGGATCGCCGTCGAAGTCACGCGCCTGCGCCTTGGGATACCGCTGTTGAAGCGCGTCGGTCCCACCGGCGTTCGGGTCGGCCTGTGCGCGGAGGTCTTCCGCGGCGTTATCGATCATTTCGTCTGTGTAAGGAACGCCCACAGCGCGCAGCGCCTTCAGCCGGTCGTCAATATCTCGGTAATCCAGTTCGCGCTCGGCCATGAACGGATAGCCGGGCATGATCGATTCGGGAACTAGCGCGCGCGGGTCTTTCATATGCTCGACGTGCCAGGCGGCGGAATATTTGCCGCCAACACGCGCGAGGTCGGGGCCGGTGCGTTTCGAGCCCCATTGAAACGGATGATCATACATACTCTCCGCGGCGAGACTATAATGGCCGTAGCGCTCCACCTCGTCCCGCAGCGTCCGGACCATCTGGCTATGGCAGACGTAACAGCCCTCGCGGATGTAGATGTCGCGCCCCGCCAGCTCCAGCGGCGCGTAAGGGCGCATACCCTTGACCTTTTCGATCGTCGAGCCAAGCCAGAACAGCGGGGCGATCTCGATAAGACCGCCAATGGACACGACGACCAGAATGCCAACCAGCAGAACAAGAGATCTGCGCTCGAATGGTTGATGCCACTTCATCGAACGTCTCCTTATTCAGCTGGCGCAGCCGCCGGACCACGGCCGCGCAGTTCGGGCGCGGCAGCGATGCCGGGCTGATCCGCAACGTCCACGGGCACATCACCGCGCGCCGTGCGCCAGAAATTGTACGCCATCAGCAGCGCCCCGATCGAGAAGATCGTGCCTCCGATCGCGCGGATGATGTAGAACGGATGCATGGCCTCGACCGTTTCCACGAATGAGTACTGCAGGAAGCCGAGGTCATCATAGGCCCGCCACATCAGGCCCTGCAGGATGCCTGACACCCACATTGAGGTGATGTAGAGCAGGATGCCAATGGTCGACAGCCAGAAGTGCCACTCCACCAGACGCTGCGAATAAAGCCCCTGCCGGTTCCATAGCCACGGCACCAGGCAGTAGAGCGCGCCGAAGCTGACCGTGCCCACCCAGCCCAGCGCTCCGGAGTGCACGTGGCCGATCGTCCAATCGGTGTAGTGCGAGAGCGAGTTCACCGCTTTGACGCTCATCAGCGGCCCTTCGAAGGTGGACATGCCGTAGAACGCCACCGAAACCACCAGCATTCGGATGACCGGATCGGTGCGCAGCTTATCCCATGCGCCGGAAAGGGTCATGAGGCCGTTGATCATGCCGCCCCACGACGGCATCCACAGCATCACCGAAAAGGTCATGCCCAGCGTCTGCGCCCAGTCAGGCAGCGCCGTGTAGTGCAGGTGATGCGGGCCGGCCCAGATATACAAGAAGATTAGCGACCAGAAGTGGATGATCGACAACCGGTACGAGTAGACCGGCCGTTCGGCTCGCTTGGGGATGAAGTAATACATCATCCCGAGGAAGCCGGCCGTCAGGAAGAAACCGACCGCGTTGTGACCATACCACCACTGAGTCATCGCATCCTGCACGCCAGAGAATAGCGAATAGCTCTTGGTGCTGGTCAGCGAAACGGGCACCGCCAGGTTATTG
>CAYXPZ010000048.1:0-18795 GCA_964466965.1 uncultured Hyphomicrobiaceae bacterium | reverse complement strand
CCACCGGGCATCCAAGCTTTGTGATGTCGGCGAGCTTCACCAACCAGGTGCTGGCGCAGATCGAGCTGTGGACCAAGGGCGACGAGTACGACAACAAGGTCTATGTGCTGCCCAAGCATCTCGACGAAAAGGTCGCCCGGCTGCATCTGGAAAAGATGGGCGTGAAACTGACCAAGCTTGAACCGGATCAGGCCGACTATATCGGCGTCACGCCGGAAGGCCCATACAAGCCGGACGCCTACCGCTACTGAGGCGCGCGCTTCCGCTGCCGTTTACGCGACATCCTGCCGCATGTTAGGCGTGTCTGGAGGGGAGCAACGCTCTCCAGCCACGTCAAACGCAGGCAGCGGGGTGGACATGTCGGACGCCGACCACGCGCTTTATTATTCCGACGATCTGATGACCAATCTGCAACTCCGCTACGGCGAGGGGATGCTCTCGCCCGGCGGGGCGGACGAACTCGCGCGGCTCATCGGGCAGGTTGATATCTCCGGTAAGACCGGCCTCGACCTCGGCTGCGGCATCGGTGGTTATGACACGCTGTTGGTGTCGGATTACGGCGCAGGACGAATCGTCGGCGTCGATATCAACGCCGCGGCCGTTCAGCTTGCCGCGCGCCGCGCGTCCGATATGGGGTTGTCCGACCGCGTGAGTTTTCGGACCGTCGAACCTGGCCCGTTGCCCTTTGATGACGACAGCTTCGACTTCGCCTTTTCCAAGGACTCCATTGTCGACATCCCGGACAAGGCGCCCGTCCTTGCAGAACTCCATCGCGTGATCCGCCCTGGCCGCCACCTGCTGCTATCCGACTGGTTCCGCGCGGACGCGCCCTACACACCGGAGATGCGTGAATGGGCGACGACGGGCGAGGAAATCTACGAGATGGCCTCGCTGCGCAGCACGGCGGAGGAACTCGCCGCGGCGGGCTTTACCGGCATCGAGACGGAGGACAGGGGCGACTGGTTTATCGCGTTTTGCCGCGACGAAGTCGAACGCTTGTCCGGGCCGCTCTGGCCGACCTATGTTGAAAAATTCGGCGAGGAGAGCGCCCAGCGCTCAGTGAAGAACGCGAAAACCCGGCTGATGCTCGCCGAGCAGGGCCAGCTTCTGACCGGGCATATCCGCGCGCGCAAACACGTGTGACGGAGTTCCCGTAGCGACGCAGGCCTAATCTCCGGCAATGGCCCGATCGGCGATCGCGGCGAACACCTGATCCAGCTCCTCGGCAAGCGCTTCCAGTTTCGACCCACCTTCGGCGATGTAAGGCCCAAACACGTGGGTCGGCGTCTTGTAGCTTAGCGTGGCCGTACCGTCGTCATCTTCCGTGACATAGAGCCGGATCGGCGCCTCAATCATTGCCGGCACTGACAGCCGGATCGCGCGTACCGCAAAGTCGTTGCGAAACACGCCGAGCACGCGGTTGCCGGGAATATCGATACCCCGGTTCGCCGCGGCTTGCGTCGGGCCGGCCTCGGTGACGAGGAACATGCCCTCCGCCTTGATCGCGGCACGCGTGTTCTCAAGAAGGTCGGCATAGCTCTGCTGCGTGTTATGGACGGCCCAGCCCTCGCGCGGGGCAAGCGAGCCCGCGAAGACCGGCACGGTAAGACCGATCAGCACGATGGCGGCACTGGCAATCCATCTCATGGTTTCGCCTCTTGACCAAACCTAGGCGGGTTAACCCTGAACCAGCACGTTGACGGATTTCGGGTCGCCGGATTTGGCGCCCTTGGAGTCCTGCACCTGCACATCGAAGCCCGCCTTGTCCATTGCGGCGCCGTCATGCACAAAAGCGATCGACCCAGCTTCCAGGTCAGCCTGCGTAAACGTGTCCACCGGCGTCGTCGGAGCTTTGGAATGCGCGATAAAGCCTCCATGCGCGTTGGTGACCGAGAATTGCAGGTCCTTAGCGTTGTCGTCCGGGTCGACGGCATTGAGATCGACCAGGGTGATACGCACCGCTTTACCCTTTTTTACGCTCAGTTCGAGATCACCCGTGATCTCCGGGGGCACGTTGCTGAGCTTCGCGCTGAGCAGGCCGCCCAGATCAACAGCGATTTGGCCATACTGAACATCCCCGTTGACATTGCCCGTGCTGCCGATCTTGATCAGTTTATTAACAAACACATCGCCCTGTAGCAGCCCCTGCACCTCGGCATCGCCCGCGCGCAAAGTCCCGAACATCTTGCCGCCCTCCTGAACGAGGACGCGTGACGCCGAGAGGTCGCCTTCCACATAGCCGTAGATCTCAATATAGTCGCAGTTGGTGATTTCACCCTTGATGACAGTATCTTGCTGAATGATGGCTTCGCGACTCTTGCTCATCTTGTTATCCCCCGGGACGGTTACGCTAATCTGATGGTGTTTGGAGCGTGTCTGGTGGTCCGCGGCTGAGGCGGCCATGTCAAGCTCAGCTATAGCCAATGTGCGCGGCGTTGTCACCGGAATTGGCGAGCTGTCTTAGCGAAGATGTTGCGCCGGCGTTGAAAGCGGAACGCAGCCGTGGATGATACAACCATACGTTGGGCAGGGCCGTGCGATGGCGGTAGACTCGGCATGATTCGGCGATGCAGCGAGTTGGGTCACGGACGCAAAGGCCTGGCTGTCAGCTGCACGTTCCAACTTTATGGGCGGCGGCGCGCGATGGGAGTCTTCAAACAGGTTTGTCGAGCCAAGCGCGTTTGCGCGCTGGTTGCATTCATCGGTTCGGTCCCGACGGCAACGGCACATGCCGGGGGCGCGGGAACGGCTGGCTTGTTGGGGCCTGGGTCCTGGCCGCTCACAGCCGCTGCGTTAGCGCTGCTTGGTCTGGCTGTGGCCATTGCGGGCCTTGGGCTGGCGCTGCACCGATCGCGCCGGGCGCATGCCGCCGCACGGGCTGATCTCGCACAGGCGAAGTCTCAGCTTGACGCGGCCAATGCGCTGCTCAATGGCGAGAGTCAGGCCGTGATCATCTGGGCGCATGCGGCTCAGCAACCGCAATTGATGACCTATACCCTGCCGCCGGACCTCGCAGTGCCCATGGACGTGCGCCGGATAACCCGGTTCGCCTCCTGGCTCGAACCCGACAGCGCGCTCGCAATAGAAGACGGCCTGAAGGCACTGCGCGAGACCGGCGAAGCCTTCAACCAAATCCTGTACACGAATGCGGACACTACGATCGAGGCGGATGGGCGGCCCTCCGGCCCGTTTATCGTGCTGCGCTTCCGCGCGCTCCGAGACCACGGGCAGGAACGGGCGGAGCTGACCAAGCGCCTTAAGGAGACCGAGGCAGAGCTCTCCGCGTTCCGTTCGCTGGTTCAGGCGTTGCCGATACCGGCATGGATGTCCGACGGGGCGGGACGACTCGCATGGGTCAACCAGGCTTATGTGTCAGCAGTCGAAGAAGCATCACCGCGCGATGTTATCGATGCGCAGGTGGAGCTGCTGGAATCCCGGCAGCGCGACAAGATTTTCAAGACTATGCAGGCTGGCAAGACCTTTCGTGAGCGCTTGCAGACCATCGTGGGGGGCGAGAGGCGCAGCTATGACACCGTGGCAATGCCGGTCGGCCAGGGCAGCGGCGGGGTGGCGATCGACGTCGCGCCGCTGGAGACCGCGCAGGGCGAACTCGACCGGCAGATGGCAGCGCATGCCCGGACGCTGAACCGGGTGGCGACGGGCGTTGCGATATTCGGGACGGATCGCCGGCTGAGCTTTTACAACGAGGCTTTCGCGGCGCTGTGGCAGTTGCAGCCGAGCTGGCTGGATCAGCGCCCGGCCTACGGGGAAATCCTCGATCGGCTGCGTGCAGAGCGGCTCCTGCCAGAGCAGATTGACTATCGCGACTGGCGCGCCCGGCAGATGGGCGCATTCGACAGCGCGGGCGCGGACGCCCTTCAGGAGGACTGGTGGCATTTGCCCGATGGCCGTGCGGTTCATGTCGCCGCGGATCAGCGACCGGATGGCGGCGTCACCTTTCTCTACGACGACGTGACCGAGAAGTTTGCACTTGAAAGCCGTTACAATGCGTTGATCCGGGTTCAGCGCGAAACCCTCGATCACCTGCGTGAAGGCGTTGCGGTGTTCGGCTCGGATGGACAGTTGCGCCTGTTTAATCCGGCGTTCAGTGACATCTGGGGCATCGACGGCAAGTTTCTCGAAACGTCGCCGCACATCGATGACGTGATTTCGGCATGTGAGGACAAACTCGCCGACTTGCAGCCCTGGAACCGCACCCGCGAGGCGGTGACGGATGTTCAGGATCAGCGTTGCGCGTTCGACGGTCAGATTACGCTGGAAGACGGCAAGGTGCTTGCTTATGCCGGCGTGCCGCTGCCCGATGGCGCCACGATGATGACTTACGTCGATATCACCGACAGCAAGCGCGTGGAGCGCGCGCTGATCGAGCGTAACGAAGCGCTAGAGGCCTCTGACCGCCTGAAAAACACGTTTATCTCGCACGTGTCTTATGAACTGCGCACGCCGCTCACCAATATCATCGGCTTCAGCGAACTGCTTGGGCAGCCTTATATCGGTCAGTTGAACAGGCGTCAGCAGGAATACCTCAGCGACATCCGCGCTTCCAGCCAGGCGCTGCTGGCGATTATCAATGATATTCTAGACCTTGCCACCATCGACGCGGGCGCGCTGGAGCTAAAGAAGCAGGAGAAGGATGTACGCCAGATCATCCGCGCCGCTGAACTGGGCGTACGGGAGCGGCTCGCCGCGGAGAACATCTCGTTGGACATCACCGTCGCGCCGGAGGTCGACACCCTGGTGGCGGACGACAAACGGGTCACCCAGATTCTGTACAACCTGCTGTCCAACGCGATCGGCTTTTCCGAACCGGGCCGAACCATTACGCTGAGCTGCGGCAAGGAGGATGGCATGGTCGCCTTTTTGGTGCAGGACACCGGCTGCGGTATACCCGAAGATTATCAGGATAGCGTGTTCCAGCGCTTCGAGAGCTGGCCGCAGGGTTCGCAGCATCGCGGCGCGGGACTCGGCCTGTCACTGGTGAAGAGTTTGGTGGAGCTTCACGCAGGCGAAATTCACCTGCGCTCGGCCGAGGGCGCGGGAACCACGGTGATCGTACTGCTTCCAGAGGACGGCCAGCCGCTCGCTGAGAGTGACGTCAACGAGATGGCGCTCTTTCAACAGGCGCAATAGAAAAAGCCGGTCTCGCGATTTATCGCCACAGTCTCGCCGATGCCACGCGTCAGACTCGGCGTTGAACGGAGCAAGGAAGCGGGTTCACCGTGCAGTCTGAATCGCCGCAACCGGATGCGCGCATCCATTTACCGGGCTTGACGCTCGACGCGCTCGACGGCCTGGCTCAAGTGCTTGCGCCTTACCTTCGCCAGGGCGATGTGCTTACGCTGTCAGGCGATCTGGGGGCCGGTAAGACGACTTGCGCGCGCTTCCTGATCAGCGCCATTGCGGGCGAGCCGGTCGAAGTGGCTAGCCCGACCTTTGCGCTTGTTCAGGCGTATGCCTTGCCACGCCTGGAGGTGCATCATTACGACCTTTACCGTATATCGGCTCCGGACGAGCTGCGCGAGCTCGGCTTCGATGAGGCGCGCGACCTTGGCCTCGTGCTTGTCGAATGGCCCGAACGGCTGGGCGGCGATCTTCCCGGGGACCGGCTCGACATTGCTTTGGCGGAAGGCGATACGCCGGAAAAACGCGATGTGACAATCACCGGATATGGCGGTTGGACGCGACGCCTTGAGCGCTTTCGCGCCGCGACAGATTTTCAGAACAAGTCAGGCTGGAGCGCGGCCTCTGCCAGCTTTCTTGCCGGCGATGCCTCGGCGCGGTCTTACGTCCGACTCAGTCTTGGCGGGCAACGTGCGCTCTTGATGGACTGGGACGCTCAGCCAGACGGCCCGCCGCTGCATAATGGGCTGCCCTATAGCCGTATCGCACATCTGGCTGAGGATGTCGGGCCGTTTGTCGCTCTGGCGAATGCGCTGAAGGCAGCCGGGCTGCCGGTGCCGGAGATCATCTCCCATGACATTGCGCGCGGCTTTTTATTGATCGAAGACTTCGGTGAGCATGTTCTGACCCGGCTGGTGGAGTACAGCCGGGAGGTCGGGACGCTCTATCGTCCGGCCGTCGACCTGTTGCTGCGGCTGCGCGAGACAGATATCCCCCGAGAACTGCCGATTGATGCGCAGCACTTTCATCAGGTGCCGGATTATGATGCCGGCGCGCTGCACGCCGAAACTGCGTTGTTGCTCGATTGGTTTTTGCCGGCGATCGCCGAGATCGAGCCGGGCCAGGATGCGCGCAGCAACTTTGAAGATTTGTGGGCGGCGCAATTCGAGTGGCTCGCGACGCAAGAAACCGCACTGGTGCTGCGTGACTATCATTCGCCCAATCTGCTGGCGCTCACCCCTGGAGATGCCCGCGGGCCGATCGGCGTGATCGACTTCCAGGATGCAGTGATCGGTCATCCGGCCTATGATTTGGTTTCCCTGCTGCAGGATGCGCGGGTGAGCGTGCCTCAGGATGTGGAGGCGGCTCTGTTCAAGCATTATTGCGCGCAGGCCGCCCGTCTTGGGGACTTTGATGCCGAAGCCTTCACGCGCGCCTACGCCTTACTGGGCGCACACCGCAACACCAAGATCCTCGGAATTTTCGCGAGGCTGGCTATCCGTGATCGGAAGACGGCTTATCTGGCGCATTTGCCGCGCGTGCGGGCTTACCTCGAACGGAACCTGCAGCATCCTGCCCTTGACCCCTTGCGCGCCTGGTATCACCAGCATATGCCTCGCCAACTCACCGCGGGCGCAATGACGCAAGTCGGCGCGGCGAAGTAAGCAGGAGGGAAACAACAATGCCCATTGAGACGGCCATGGTGCTGGCGGCAGGGTACGGCAAGCGCATGCATCCATTGACGCAAACCGTGCCAAAGCCAATGGTGCGCCTGGCGGGCAGGCCGCTCATCGACCATGTGCTCGATCGGCTCGCCGCAGCCGGCGTGCGCAAGACGGTGGTCAACGTCCATTACCTCCCCGGTGTGCTGGAGACGCATTTGCGCGGTCGGGACACGGGGCCGGAGGTTTTCATTTCCGATGAGCGCGATGTCTTGCTGGACACTGGCGGCGGTGTAAAGAAGGCGCTGGATCTGCTAGGGCCGGGAGGCTTCCTCATCCATAATTCGGACTCCGTCTGGCTTGAAACGGAGCAGGACAATCTGGCGCGGCTGGCGGCGCTGTGGGATCCGGACACCATGGAATCGCTGCTGCTGCTTGCTGATACCCATGGTAGCCTCGGTTATGATGGCCGGGGCGATTTTGTGCTGGACAGCGCGGACCGCGTGCAGCGGCGCACGGCGGGCGCAACCGCGCCTTATGTTTTCGCTGGCGTGTCGATCGCGCATCCGCGCCTGTTTCATGATAGTCCGGATGGCGCTTTCTCACTGAACGCGTTATGGGACCGCGCGATTGCCCGAGGCCGCCTGTTTGGCGCCGTTCTGGAGGGCCAATGGATGCATATCGGGACGCCTGAGGCGCTGGAAGCCGCTGAAGCGCGCTGGCGAGACGAGGCTGCCTGAACGCGATGGCGGACCCGCCGCATCCAGCGCTGTTCATAATCCCGCCGGAGCGTGCGTTTCTGGCCGACCTCGCGACGGCGCTTCTTCAAGGCGATCTGCCGCGCGCCGGAGGGCGCCAACCGGCCCCATTGCAGCTTGCCGATACCACTGTTTATCTTCCCACGCAGCGGGCCTGCGCCGAACTCCGGCGGGCGCTCATAGCAAAATCGGAACGCGGAGCCCTGCTGCTCCCGGAAATCCGTCCGCTCGGCGCCACGGATGATCTCCCGCTGCCAGCGGAGGAGAACCCGGAAGCCGACATCCCCCCGGCCGTGCAGGAGATGGAGCGTTGGCTGACGCTGACGGCGCTCGTGCAGCGATGGTCGCGCGCACGCGCGGGATTAGCGGATGAAACCGGCTTCCAACCAGGGGCTGCCGCAGCCGCCGGTGAGCTGGCTCTGGAGTTGATGGCGCTGCTCGACAGCGCGCAGCTTGAAGGCGTTGATCTCTCCCGCATTGACGATCTCGTCCCCGAGGACATGGCGGAACATTGGCAGCGTACCTCGCGCTTCCTGAGCATCGTCACGCAGCAGTGGCCGGAGCATCTGCGCGAGCGGGGTCTCACGGACCCGGTGGCGCGGCGCAACCGTCTGCTCGCGCGCGAGGCGCAGCGCCTGACGGCGAGACCGGACGCGCCGGTGATCGTCGCGGGTTCGACGGGCAGCGTGCCCGCCACCGCTGCATTGATGAAAACCGTGATGGGCCTTCCTGCCGGCGCGATCGTGCTGCCGGGGCTGGATCAAGAGCTCGATGCCGACAGCTGGGCCGGACTTTCCGAGTGCCCTCAGCATCCGCAGGCTGGTCTCGCCCGCCTGTTGGACGCGTTGGGCGTGTCGCGGGATCAGGTTGCTGTGCTTTACGGCATGAAGAGGCCGCCGCGGCGCACTCTTATCTCCGAAGTCATGCGGCCGGCGCAGACGACGCATCAGTGGCCTCGGGTCATCGCCAACGCCGATCGCGCCCAGATGGCGGAAGCGCTTGAGGGCATTAGCCTGGTCGAAGCCTGGGATGCGCGCGAGGAAGCTGAGGCGATCGCGGTGATGATGCGGGAGACGCTTGAACGCCCGGGGGCGACCGCTGCGCTGGTCACACCCGACCGGATCTTAGCCCGGCGCGTACGCGCTGCGCTACAGACATGGGATGTGAATATCGCCGATAGTGCAGGCGAACCGTTGAGCGCGACGCCGCTTGGCCGGTTTATGGCGCTGGTCGCGCGCGTGGCTGTGGATGCGGACGCGGTGAGCCTGCTCGCTCTGTTGAAGCATCCTTTTGTCAGGCTCGGCTGGCCGGCAGAAGAAATCGCGACGCGCGTGGCTGAGCTGGAAATCGCGGCGATGCGCCAACCGTGGTTTACCGGCGGGCTGGCGGGGCTGCAGCCGGCGCTGGACCGCTGTGGCAGAAATGAGCGCGCCGCTGAACTGGTGACGCGGCTGGAGGCAGCGTTTGCGCCGTTGCGCGCGTTGGCAAGCCATCCCGCAGCGTCGCCCGGGGCATATGCCACAGCGCATGTCGCGGCTGCTGAGGCGCTGAGCGAAGAGCCCGCCAGTCTGTCACTGTGGCAGGATGCGGCTGGGCAGGTGATGGCGGCACTGCTTGATAGTCTCATAAACATTGCGCCCGGCGGCCTCGCGCCGGAAATCGCGTTCTCCGACTATCCGGCATTCTTTTGTGACTTAGCGCGGCGCAGAGCGATCTATCGCGACACGGCGCATCCGCGTTTGTTCATCTGGGGCCCGCTCGAAGCGCGCCTGCAGCATGCGGACCGTTTGATCCTGGGCAATCTGAACGAAGGCGTCTGGCCGCGCACCGCACAAACCGGCCCCTGGCTCAATCGGACGATGCGCGCGGCGCTCGGACTGCCCGAGCCAGAACGGCAGGCAGGGCTGTCTGCGCATGATTTCGCGCAAGGGCTGGCGGCGCCTGAGGTGATCCTCACCAGGGCGCTCAAGGCGGAAGGAACGCCGACGGTCGCGAGCCGATGGATCTCTCGGCTTCGCCTGCTGGCCGGAGCGATGGGGCTGAGCGATCACCTCAAGCCTGCCCAGCCGTGGCTTGCCTGGACGGCTGCGCGCAACCCTGTAACGAAGGGCTCAGAAGCGCCGCGGCCGCCGGACCCGTGTCCGCCCGTGGACGCACGCCCGCGCCGCATGAGTGTCTCGGATGTCGAGCGCTGGATCGCTAACCCTTATGCCATCTACGCCAAGCATATACTGCGCCTGGAGCCGGTGCCAGGCCTCGCGGAGGGACCTGATGAGCGCCATCGCGGTCAGATTATTCATACCGCGCTCGCCCGTTTTGCCGAGCAGTTTCCCGTTGGTCTGCCGGATGAGCCTGCCAGTGCGTTAATGGGGATTGCGGATGAGTTGATGAGCGAATGGGGGGCGTTTGCGTATGTTCGGGCCTTCTGGCGGCCGCGGTTTGCGCGGTTTGCGGCGTGGTTCGCGGACACGGAGCCAAAGCGCCGTGCGGGCCTGCGCCGATCCTTGAGCGAGGTGCCGGGCCGGCTGATGCTGGATGCGCCAGCCGGCGGCTTCGAGCTGACGGCGCGCGCGGACCGGGTCGATATTCGCGACGACAACGCGCTGGCGATCTACGATTACAAGACCGGCAGCGTGGACGCGCGGCGGCGTGCCGCGGAGCGGCTGCAATCGCCCCAGCTGCCGCTGGAGGGGCTGATCGCGCTGTCGGGCGGGTTCGAACTTCCGGGCCTCTCCGATGCGCCGGCGCTGGCTGGGCTGGCCTATATCTCGGCCGCTGGCGGAGGCGACGCGGCGGATGAGCAGGCGCTCAGCAGCCCGGAAATGCTTGCCGAAGCCGCGCGCGACAAGCTAGCGGCGCTCATCGCCAGATTTGACGACCCGAACACGCCTTATCGCGCAATGCAGCGTCCCGCCTTTGAAGCGGTATGGGCGTATGATGCTTATGCCCATCTGGCGCGCGTCGCGGAATGGCGCGGCGGGGAGGGCGCATGAGCGAGGCGCTTCGCAGGACCGAGGCGCTGCAGGCGCGCGCCGCCGACCCCGAGGCGAGCGCGTGGGTGCGGGCAAATGCGGGGACCGGCAAGACGCATGTGCTCGTTCAGCGCGTGCTGCGTCTGCTGTTGCGCGGTGCTGAGCCCGACGGGATCGTCTGTCTGACCTTCACCAAGGCCGCGGCGGCTGAGATGGCCAACCGGCTGACGGCTGCGCTTGGCACGTGGGCAGTCGCCGCGCCTGATGATCTCGATGCGCGGCTCGGGGCGCTGCTGAACAGGCCGCCGACACCGGACGAGACAAACCGGGCGCGGGGCTTGTTTGCGCATGTGCTGGATACGCCGGGCGGCTTGCGCATTCAGACCATCCACGCGTTTTGCGAGCGCATCTTGCGGCAGTTTCCGCTTGAGGCCGATGTTGCGCCAGGGTTCACGGTTTTGTCGGAGGACGAGGCGCGCGGACGGATGCGCGCGGCGATGATAGCTGCTTTGGAACAGGCGGCGGGTGCGCCGGAGTGTGGGCTCGCGGATGCGTTGGACGAAGTGGCGGCGCGGGTCCGGGAAGATGGTGTTGAGCGGTTGTTGGACGAGGTGCTGCGCGAGCGGCTGGTTCTGCGGCAGATGATGCGTGCGGCCGATCAGCATGACCGGCCGTTGGCGGCGCTGATCGGTGAGGCGCTGGGCGTGCCAGCGGATGCCGATCGGGAGGCGGTTGCGCAGGCGCAGGCCGAGACGTTGAGCGATGATGAGATTGCGCAAATCCGTGCCGCGCTGACGCAAGGAGGCAAGAACGACGCGAAATTGGCCGACCAGCTTGCCGAGGCCGCGAACGCTGGTGGCCGCGAGGCGCGCGTGGTCGCGTTTCGCGATGCCTTCCTGACGAAGGATGGCACGCCACGCGCCGACTCGCGTTTCCCCAGCAAGGCGGTGATCGCCGCCGCGCCTGATGCAGCCGAAGCGCTGCGCACCGCGCGCGACCGGTTTGCCGAATTGGACCAGACGCGCATTGCGCTGGAAACCGCGCGGTCCAGCGCCGACTTGTTCACACTCGCCGATGAGGTCATTCAGCGCTGCGAGGCCGCCAAGCAGGCCGACGGCGCGCTCGACTATGATGATCTGATCGGCCGCACCATCTTCCTGCTGGAACGCGGCTCAGCCTGGGTCCTTTTCCAGCTCGATGGCGGCATCGACCACCTGCTGATCGACGAGGCGCAGGATAATTCACGCGCGCAGTGGCGCGTCGCTGAACTGCTGTTGGAGGAGTTCTTCGCTGGCGCGGGCGCGCGCGAGATCGGGCGTTCGCTGTTCGCGGTGGGCGACGAGAAACAGTCGATCTACGGCTTTCAGGGCGCCGCGCCAGAGCATTTCGCCGCGCTGGGCGAGGCGTTCCGCGGACGGGCCGAAGGCGCGCGCCTCCCCTGGCACGATGTTCCACTGACGCGCTCGTTTCGCACGGTTGCGCCCGTGATGCAGGCGGTTGATCTGGTTTTCGGCGGCGAGAACGGGCTGGGCGGGCGCATCGGAGCAAGCGCGCCGGTTGCGCATGAGGTGCACCGCTCGGCGGATGCGGGTCTGGTGGAGGTTTGGCCGACAGTGAAGCCGCCGGAGCGCGCGCTGACCGATGCTTTCGCGCCGCTGGATGAACCGATGGCTGGTGCGGCTGCGGTGGACCGCCTCGCCGCGCAGATCGCCGATCACATCACAACATGGCTTGAACGCGGAGAACTGCTAGCTTCGGAAGGCCGCCCGATCCGCGCGGGCGACATTCTCATTCTGGTGCGCAAGCGCCAGCCCTTCGCCGCGCCGATGATCAATGCGCTCAAGGCCCGCGGGATCCCGGTGGCCGGCGCGGATCGCATGCGCGTGACCGATCAACTCGCCGTCATGGACCTGATGGCTCTTGGCGATGCGCTATTGCTGCCGGGCGATGATCTTTCGCTTGCAGCCGTGCTCAAAAGCCCGCTCATCGGCTTTTCAGAAGACGAGCTGTTCATGTTGGCTTATGCTCGGGAGGGAAGCCTGTGGGAGGCCCTGGAGCTTGCGGCGGCGACCGACCGTCGCGCTGCTGAGGCCGAATCGTTGCTTGTAAGCTGGCGGACATCGGCGTTGAGCGAACGTCCATTTGAGTTCTATGCTGGCGTGCTCGACCGGGATAATGGCCGTCAAAGCCTACTGGCGCAGTTGGGCCTGGAGGCCGCGGACGCCATTGACGAGTTCCTCAATCTGGCCCTGGCCTATGAAGAGAAAGAGACGGCGACGCTGCAGGGGTTTCTGGCCTGGCTGCGCGAAGCGGCCAGCGAGGTGCGTCGCGACATGGAGCAAGGCGCAGATCAGGTTCGCGTGATGACCGTGCATGGCGCGAAGGGGCTGGAGGCGCCTATCGTGTTTCTGCCTGACACGTGCAGCATGAGCGCACAGAGCGGTGGAGCGATCCTGCGCGTGAATCGCGGCGCGCCTTATGAGTTTGCGGACACTCTGGTCTGGGCAGGCGCAGAGGCGAAGCGTCTGCCTGCCGTCGAGGAGGTGCGCGCCGCGCACAAGGCGGCTGATCAGGCGGAGAGCTACCGGCTTCTCTACGTGGCGATGACGCGCGCGCGTGATCGTCTTTATATCAGCGGCTTCGAGAGCCGTAAGACGCACGGACGCGATCGGGGCTGTTGGTACGATGTTATTTGCGATGCGCTGACAGGCACTGCTGAGAGCGTGAGGACTGACGATGGAGAAACCGTCTTACGGCTGGAACAGGTGCCCGCGTCAAAGCCCGCGGAAGGCGCCCACAGCGCGGACTCCGCGCCGGTCACGCCTGCGTCTTGGTTATCGCGGCGCGCACCGGACGAGACGGTCATGACGGCTGTCCAGCCATCGGCGCATGAGGCCACGCAGCAGACGCCGGGGGGTACGGGCGCAGATGCGGCTGAGACGGCCCGGCGACGCGGCGAGCTGATCCATTTGCTGCTGGAAAGGCTGCCTGCGGTCGCCACGGAGCACCGCGCGTCAGAAGCCGAACGTATCCTAGCACAGGTCGACGCCAGCCGCGCAGGCGCGCCACTGGACATGGGCTTCCGCCGTGGTATTGCCGAGACTGCGATGCAGATCGTTAATGCGCCGGAGTTTGCGTCATTGTTCGGCCCAGGCTCGCGAGCTGAGGTCCCGATTGCGGCCCACCTCGGCGATAGCGAAGTGATAGGTTATCTATCAGGGCGTATTGACCGGCTGGTCGTCCGTGACGACGAGGTTCACGTGGTCGACTACAAGACGGATGCGCGCGTACCCGATCGACCGGACGAAGCGCCGCCTGCGTACGTCGCCCAACTGGATGCCTATTGCCGCGCACTATCTTCGGTGTTCCCGGACAAGCGGCTGCGCGCCTTTATCCTGTGGACAAGCGGCGCCCATCTCATGGAAATTCACGTCGCCGCGATCAGCTCTTGAGCCGATCTTGACGCCCCGACCGGCTGGTCTTAGCTCTGGGGGCGAGGTGATACAAACCGCCGCACCGCGGCACAGGCAGAAAGGTCTCCTATGACAACACATGTTTCTGATGACAGCTTCGAACAGGAGGTGTTGAAGTCATCCAGCCCCGTGATCGTGGATTTCTGGGCGGAATGGTGCGGACCGTGCAAGACCATCGCGCCGGTCCTCGAAGAGTTGGCTGAGGAATATGGCGATCGCCTTAAAGTGGTGAAAATGAATGTCGACGAAAATCCAAAAACACCAATGGATTATGGCATTCGCGGCATCCCGACCTTGATCATGTTCAAGAATGGCGAGGTTGCATCGCAGCAGGTGGGCGCGCATCCCAAGACCACGCTGAAAGACTGGATCGACAAGGAAGTCTGATCCGTTCGCACGGCGTGACGGGGCCCCGCCAACGCGCGGGGCCTTTTTGCGTCCAGCGTGACTGTGTTGACGTTCCATCAGCTGGGAACACCATATCCTTGCAGGGATCAACGAAAGGATTGCCGACGTGATTGAATGGTTATTCCCTGCGGCATTTGACGCGGTGTTGACTCCGCTGTCACAACCTTATGGCAACGGCTGGCATATGATGCCCGGGATAGGTGGCGGCATGTGGCTGATGCCGATTTTCGCTATCATTTTTCTTGTGCTGGTCATTCTCGCGATTGTGGCCCTCTGGCGTTTCATCCGCGGCGGACCGGCTTCCAGGGACAGTGGAGAGGGAGACCGGGCCGTACAGCTCCTGCGCGAGCGATTCGCGCGGGGTGAAATCGACGAAGAGGAGTTCGAGGCGCGCAGGAAAGCGCTCAACCGCTAATCGCACTTGGCGGCTGCAGCCAGGCATTCAGAACAGCGCCGGCCCCATCATGAGAGCGGCGACGCCGAGCGGTAGCGCATAGGGCATCTTGCCGGCTCGCGCCCACGCCACGGGTTTCGCCATGCCGGCACGCTGTTCCAGCGCCGGCTTGACGGCCATCAGCTTTTTCAAACCGAGCAGCCCCAGCGCGGTTGCCCCGCCGAGCAAGGTCGTGAGCAAGATAAACGGTCCGAGATTGGCAGGCCCCATCCACAAGGCGAGAACGGATAAGAACTTGGCGTCACCGCCGCCAAAGACGCCTGCTGCGAACAGCGCGAAAGCGCCGATCAACACGGCGATGCCCGTGAGCAGATGGAACGACAAATCTCCGGTTGCTGGAAGCGTCAAGCTGTAGACCAGGAAAAGACTGCCGATTGCTATCGGCACCCAGTTCGGCACACGCAGCTCCCGGACATCGGTCACGATTGCGTAAATAACCAGAAAGATGAACATACCCTTGATGATCGGCTCATGCCATTCCGCCATTGCGCCCCCCACTTGTTGCCGCATGTTGCCCTTGAGGGCATGGCAAGACCATAGATGCGCGACTGTTATGATGTTGCGAAGATTATATTTAACCCTAAAGAAAAGCTCAGATGACCAAACCAAACACACCTATGCGTGCGATGATGGACCGGCAGGCCCGTGATGGCTGGATAGCTTGGATCGGGCTTCGCCCAGGTCGTCGGGAAGATGTAAAGGCCGTTGAAAGCGTTGAGATCACGCGGGACGGACTGGTCGGCGATCACTGGACTCGCGGCGGCCCGCGGGCGGTGACGCTAATGCAGTGGGAGCATCTACCGGTGATCGGGGCGTTTCTGGGGCGCGACGCGCCAGCGCCCGAGCTGTTGCGCCGGAATATTGCTATTGCCGGGATTAATCTGATGGGGTTGCGGCGGCGGACGTTCCGAATTGGGGATGTCGTTTTGCGCGGGACGGGTATCTGCGCGCCGTGCAGCCGGATGGAGGAAAATCTCGGGCCGGGCGGCTATTCGGCGGTTCGCCATCATGGCGGGATCGGCGCGGAGGTCATCACCCCGGGGCATATCCGGATTGGCGACGCGGTGAGCCTTATTGTTAAGGACTCGTGACGTCCGCCCGCACGCGCTACGCCAGATAATCGTAGGCCACGCGTCCATAAGGCAGCGACAGATCGGCGATGATATGTTGCCCTTCGAAGACGCGGCGCACTGGCAGGTCGGCGACCGGCGCATTCACATGCGGCACCAGATGAAGCCGCGCGCGCCCGCGCCAGAAGCCTTTGACCGTGATGTCCGTCATCTTGAACGCGACGAGTTCGGCGATGCGAGGGCTGCCGGTCACGCAGGGGATCAGCTTCAGATTTACGTTGGTCTTGGCCAGCTTCGCTGCGCATTCCGACGGGTCGCCGCAAGCCACCTCATGCTTATAGACCATGGTGCCCATCGCGACCCGTTGCCCGGCATAGGACAGGGTTCCGGTCAAGGTGTCCTTCTCGACCCGCAAAGAGGGTTCGCCCCAGCGTTTGGGAAAGCCCCAGATCTCGCGGCCAGCCGTGATCGGCGGCTCGATATTGAGGAACATCATCGCGGTGTAATTCACCGGCTCGCCGTCGAAGGTGCAGGGGATGACGATGCCCGATTCCTCATAAGCGCCGAAGCCGGAACTGTCGGGCATATTAATCCACTCGTACACGGCCGTATTCGAGCCATCCGGCACGAGCGGCTCGGGCACCATCGCGCGGATCGCTGCCGGGTCGCTCTCGAAGATGACGTTGAAATACTCGCGGTTGATGAAGCGATAGGGGCCGTGCGGGTAGCTCGGATTGCCCGGAGGCATTCCCGCAAGCGACAGGATTTCGTCTCTGGTCATGGGTGCCTCCGCTTTCTATGAGAATGTTTCGCGGTGTTCGGTAAAGAGGGTAAGGCGGCTTTCAATGGGTTTTACGCGCGATGAAACCGGAAATCTGTTCACGCTTTCTGGATCGCGCCTCAGAGCGAGACCGGCCACAGCTTATCGTTGAAGATCAGGAATTGCCGCCAATGCGCGCCGAGCAGGCCGGACCATGGGTCCTCGCGCGTGACCTGCAGCCCCCCGGTAAACGCGCCGAAGGCGGGCATCACAAGGCGGTCCGCGCCAGCAACAAAACAGGGGCCAGCGACCCGATGGCCCTTCAGCCGGAGTTTCAGCTTGGGGTGGTAGTGGCCAATAATCTGTGCGCCGGGCGCGTCAACCGGTTGGTGGGAAAATGTCAGGCCTGCCAGGTTGAGCCGCTTGGGGGCGTTCCCCGCCATATCCTCCGGCGCTTGCGGATCGTGATTGCCGCTGACCCACATCCAATCGGGAACGCTTTGCGCCAGCCTCGCTAGCGTTGCCCGGTTGTGCGGCGTCAGCCGCGCACCCGCGCCGCCGTCGTGAAAGCTGTCGCCGAGGCAAACGACCTGTGCGGGGTTGTAGGCGGCGACGACGTTGGCCAGCCGGCGCAGCGTCTCGCGGGTGTCGCACACCGGTACAGGTACACCGCGCGCCGCGAAATAGGAGCCCTTCTCCAGATGCAGGTCGGAGACGATCAGCGCATCCGCGTCAGGCAGGTAAGCGGCGCCGCGCGCATCGAGCACGATCCGCAAGCCGGCGAACCCAATCTCTATCCGCGCGCGTTCGCTCCGCGCTTCAGCCGGCTGCGGCACGCGCATCCTCCATCATTCTCTCCGCCTCGTCCTGTAACGCGCCTTGCGCCAGCAGCGCCTCGATGCCGCTACCGCGGACCTGCTCCGCGCGCACCTGCATCAGCATCGGGATCGCCAGCGGCGAGGCGCGGCGCAAGGCCACGAATCGCCAGTTGCGGTGAACGCGGCCCAGCATCCGCGACAGCCGCTCGAGGTCCAAAAGCTCGCGCTCCGCCTCGCGGCGCGTCACGCTCAGCAGAACATGATCCGGCTCATGCCGGCGCAGCGTGTCATAGATCAGATCGGTGCTGAACGTCACTTGTTTCATGGTCTTGCGCTCGCCCGCGTAGTTCTGCTCGGTCAGCCCGGCGACGGTCGCCACCTGCCGGAAGGCGCGCTTGAGCATCGGCGATTCCGCGATCCATTCCTCAAGCTCGTCGCCGAGAATATCGGGCGCGAGCAGGCTGTCGATATGCGCATCCGCCACTGTGGACAGATTGGTGACAGTCAGGCCGTAATCGGTGATGACGAAGCTCATCGGCTTGAGGCCCATGCGTTCCATGCGCCGGGTGATGAGCATTCCGAGCGTCTGGTTCGCCTTGCGCCCCTCGAAGGTGTAGAAGACCGTGTAGCGCAGCCGCCCGCGGCCGAAATGCTCGATCAGCATGGCGTCTTTATCAGGCAGGTACGAGAGTTGTTCCTGAAGCGCCAGCCATTCCTGCGCGCTCTCAGGGAGCGCCGCCCACGCCTGGGGCCGGGCGAACAGTTCGCGCACGCGCTCGGCCAGATAGGTCGAAAGCGGCATCTGCCCGCCGACATAGGCCGGCACTTTGGGCTCGCCACCCTTGGCCGCACGCGCCTCCAGCGTCATGTCGCGCACGCGCTGGAAGCTCAACACTTCGCCCGCGAACAGGAAGGTGTCGCCCGGCGTCAGCCCTTGCGCGAAATACTCCTCGACCTCGCCGAGCACGCGGCCGGCCCGCGGGCCGAACATCTTTTTCACGCGCAGCCGGCTGGCCTCGACGATCGTGCCGATGTTCTGGCGGTGGCGGCGCGCAACGCGCTGATGCGTCAGCCGGTAAAGCCCGTCGACGCCGCGTTGAAGCCGCCGGTAGCGCTCGTAATTGCTCAGCACAGAGCCGCCATCGACGGCGAAACGGAACAGCGCATCGAACTCTGCGCGCGACATGTCGGCATAGGGCGTGGCGCTCGTCACTTCGCGGTAGAGCGCGTCGGGGCACACCGGCCCGGCACAAGCGCAGTTGAGGATATACTGGATGAC
>CAYXPZ010000047.1:0-18936 GCA_964466965.1 uncultured Hyphomicrobiaceae bacterium | reverse complement strand
AGGACGCTGAGGAAAGATCGCCAGCGGGTGTTGGCGGAGCGCGAGTCCCACGCTACGTTACACGTTCAGGGTGTTCAGCCCCGGTTCAGGCGCTCTTTTCCACTGTTCGCCAAACCCCCAGCTTGTGGATTATCAATGACCGTCTCCTTGCGTAACTTCCGGGATGAACTCAGCCGGTTGATCCTTGAGCCCGATGCGGCCGCACACGCAGTCCCGGTATGGCCAACCAACGCCGATGCCGACAAGCTCGACTTGCTAGGCTTACCGGACCGCTCAAAACATTGGCTCAAGGCCATCGACTGGAAAGCGCGCGGAGGCAATACCGCGCTCCTCCAAGGCGAGAACGGTCTGGCCGGCGCTATGCTTGGTCTCGGCCGAGAGAAAGCTGCGCCCTTTCGGGCCTTGACGCCTGGCATACTGCCGACGGTCGTGCCTGCGGGAACCTACCGGTTTGCCACGCCACCGCCGGATCCCGAACTCGCTGCGATCGCCTGGGCGCTCGGCGCCTACGACTTCACGACCTTTCGCACCAGCGCCGATGCCAAGCGCGCGCCGCGCCGGCTGGTCGTGCCGGATGGGGTCGATCGCGATCGCGTGCTGAACATCGCTTCAGCGGTCTGGCTCGGGCGCGAGCTAATCAACTACCCGGCCAATGAACTTGGCCCAGCCGAACTCGAAGATGTGGTGCGTCACCTCGCCATCGCATTTGGCGCAGACATCCACGTGATCGAGGGCTCGCGGCTCGAAGCAGAAAACCTGCCGATGATCCATGCGGTTGGCCGGGCGAGCGACCGAGCTCCGCGGCTGATCGACCTGCAATGGGGCGACAAGTCCGCGCCAAAGGTCACGATCGTCGGCAAGGGCATCTGTTTCGATACGGGCGGGCTGAACATCAAACCGGCGAGCGCCATGGGTCTGATGAAGAAGGACATGGGCGGGGCGGCATCGGCAATCGCATTAGCAGCGATGGTCATGGCGGGGAACTTGCCGGTGCGCCTGCGCCTGCTGATTCCTGCGGCAGACAACAACATTTCGGCGTCGGCGTTTCGCCCCGGCGACATCCTGCGCGCGCGCAACGGCACGACGGTGGAGATCGCCAATACCGATGCGGAAGGCAGGCTGGTCCTGGCCGATGCCCTGAGCCTGGCGGACGAGGAACAGCCGGAGCAGTTGTTCACCTTCGCCACGCTGACCGGCGCAGCCCGCGTGGCGCTCGGCGCGGACTTGCCGCCGTTTTACACCGACGACGACGCGCTCGCGGCCGATCTTTCACGGCATGCGATGGCCGTTGCCGATCCGCTGTGGCGCATGCCGTTCTGGCAGCCCTACGATCAGCTCTTAAAGAGCCGGGTCGCCGATGTGAACCATATCTACAATGGCCCGTTCGCCGGCTCCATCACCGCGGCGCTGTTTCTCAAGCGCTTCGTGAAGAATTCGCCGCGGTTCCTGCACATGGATATTTACGCTTGGACTCCGCGCTCTGTGCCAGCGCGGCCAGCCGGAGGCGAGCCCCAGGCCGCCCGCGCCGCTTTTCAACTCCTCAGCGAGGCCTATCAATCGTGACCAACAGCGAACGCCCGGATCCGCGACGCAACGCCTATCGCGAGGACATGGCCGCCTCTGCGCTGAGCGGACAGGTTCACGCGCCCCGCTATGTCGATGGCGTCACGCAACAAGTCATCGCCGCGCGCGCCCCGGTGCGAAGCGCGCCGAAGTTCCGCGCCCCTCTGATGACAGAGGCCCTGCACGGCGAGACAGTCACGGTTTACGACTCGCAAGAGGGCTGGGTTTGGGGCCAACTCCAGCGCGACAACTATGTTGGCTACATGCCGGCGGACCACCTTTCGGCCAACGTGTTTGCACCCACGCACGCGGTGCGCGTCCGCGCGACCCACATCTACCCCTCGCCCGACATCAAAGCGCCACCGCTTGATATGCTCACCTTCGGCGGGCGGCTCGCCGCAGACGGGCGCGAGGGCCGTTTTCTCAGCCTCGCCCGCGGCGGCTATGTCTTCGCGGATCATTGCGTCGGCGCAGGCGACACGCTGAAGGATTTCGTCCGCGCGGCCGAGCGTCTGGTCGGGACACCCTACCTGTGGGGCGGCAAGACCAGCATGGGGCTGGACTGCTCGGCACTGGTGCAGCTCTCGCTCCAGGCAGCGGGGCTTGCCTGTCCGCGTGACACCGATATGCAGGAGGCGGAGATCGGTGAACCTGTCAAAGGGGTGATCGACGAAGACCGCGTGCTGAAGGGCGGACTTGAGCGGGGCGACCTCATCTTTTGGAAGGGGCACGTTGCGATCGCCCAATCGGCGGACTGGGTCGTCCATGCCAGCGGACACCAGATGGAAACACTCATCGAACCGGTGCGCCATGCGATCGAGCGGATCGAAAAGAGCTGGGGCAAACCAACATCGGTGCGACGTGTCGTGCCCGACGACACGATCCTGGAATTGCCCGCCGACAGCACCGATCAGTAACCGCGCTGCCAATCGACGATATTTTCAACGTTCTCGCCACGCTCATATTTGCCGATCTGCTCCAACACATACTGAAAAAGCGCATGCGGGTCGGAAATGGCGGCATTATGCGGCGTGATGACCACGCGCGGGTGCGTCCAAAGCGGGCTGCTTTCGGGCAGGGGCTCGGTCTCGAACACGTCGAGCGACGCCGCCCAGAGTGTCCCATCATCAAGAGCTGCAAGGATCTGATCTTCGTTTTGCAATCCCCCGCGTCCAGCGTTGATGAGCACGCGCCCGGGCAACTTGCCGTCAGAGGCCATGGCTTGAAATAAACCCGTCCCGAGTATGCCCCGGGTCTCCGCCGTGAGCGGCAGCAGGCATACCAGAATATCTGTCTGCCCGAGAAACGCATCGAACGCGTCCGCCCCGCTGTAGCTCGCCACGCCTGCGATCGTTTTCGGCGAGCGGCTCCAGCCGCTGGTCTGGAAGCCGATCGCGGCGAGCCTCTCGGCAGCAGCCGACCCGAGCACCCCGCAACCCATCACACCAACGCGTACCTCGCGCGCCGGCGGCTGTGGCAGCGAACGCCACTGTTTGCGCGCCTGCTGAGCGGCATAATCGAGATGCCGGCGATGATGCAGCAGCACATGGTGCAGGATATATGTGCTCATCTGTTCCGTGAGATCGTCGGCGACGAAGCGGATGATCGGCACATCCGGCAAGTCTGGATCACCCATCAGGTGATCAACCCCGGCGCCCATGGAAAAGATTGCCCGGAGATTGGCAAAACCTTGCAGCGCGCCGGGCGGCGGCTTCCACACGATTGCGTACTCGATCTCGGCGGGATCATCGAGGTAGGGCCAGACCCGCACGGAGCGCTGTTCGCTGAGCTGCGCGATCGCGTCATCCCAGTCCTCCGGCGCCATGTCCGAGATCAACAGCAGGATCGCCATCGCACACTCCGGATTTCAGGCGAGAACGTAGCATGCTCCCGCCTCTTCAGCGCAGATTGAACCAGGCGCGCGCCTCCTTGAGAGCTTTGCCAAGTTGAGTCTTGGTCATTTCTTCGGCGATCTCGCGACGATAGCGCAGCGCATCGCAGTTGCCGCGGATAGCTGCGATATTCAGCCATTTGTGGGCCGCGACCAGGTCGTGCGCGACGCCATTTCCGGTCGCGTATTGGATGCCAAGCCGCAGAAACGCATCACTGGCTTGCGCGCTGCCGCCGCCCCCGTGAACTGTCGAAGATTCATTGTCGTGTCGTGCCATAGCGCAATACTCCGCTTACGCCAACTGATACAAGAACTCCAACCGCACACACGCGGAGCGCAGCATTGGCCTCACGCGCGGCGATCGAGGCGGCACGCTGACAGAACATCGAAAAGATATGGTAAATATAATCGAGGGGAATACGCGCTTTTTACTGCTGCGGTGACAAAACCGTAAACCGCCAAACCGATTCCCGGTAGCCGTCCGGCTGCCAGAAATGGCCAGTCCAGTCAATCGCGATGCTTCTCGCCTGCCGTATCGCCTTCTGCGCGGTGGCGGGAAATTCAACGCGGAACCCGCGCAGCGCGCGCCGATCACTTGTCTCGGAATCCCATAACAGGACATATGGCCCACCGGCCGGCGCAGCGGTGAAGGGCGGATGTCCCGCCAAAATGATCCGCCGGTGGGCGAAGAAGCGCCGCAGATTGCCACCCAAATCGTTATCAATGACCACAATATCGGCATGTGCTGGCGTCTGTCTGTCGATAGCTTTGGCAAGTTCGGCGTAAGGGATGGCCCAGCGGCATATCTGGCAGACCGGCTCCAGCACATACATGTTCGCGAGCCGTCCGCCCAAAGCCACCAGCGTGATAACCACGGCAAGCCAAACGAAGCGACGAATCTCCCCCTTGGTTCTCGCTGCGCGCCGCGCGCGCGCCGCCATCCAGATCGTTGTGAGCAAGAAGAGCGGCATCAGTGCATGGGTCGGATACGACCAGACGCCCGCGACGAGCGCGCCCAGCAAAAGGGCGGCGATGCTCAAGAGCGTCATGTGCAGGAGGAGCTGTTCCATATCGCTTGCGCCGGCCGTCGGCCACAGCCGCGCCTCCCGCAACGTTTGCGGCGCCATCCGCGGGAACATGATTGGATAGATGAAAACCAGCGGAGCGAGATACATCAGCGGCTCGGTGAAGGCGCGGCGCACCCCCTGCCCCACATCACCCCAGGTCTCCGGTGTTGGAAGCTGCCAATCAGGCAAGGCCGCCGCGAGACGCCCTGTCTCGCTCGACAGCCACACCAGATGCGGCGCGAACACTATCAGTGCGATGACCACGGCCATCCCGCCCCTCGCTGTCATCAGCTGCGCCCGTACGCCGGGCTGGAGGGTGGCGGCGATAACGAGCGTTGCCAGAAAAACCCAGAATTCCTGGGCGCAGAGAAGCCCCAATCCCGCGAATACGCCGAGCAGTGCGAAGTCGCGCCAACGCCCAGGCGCAAGCGCGCGCAGAAATGCCCAGAACGTCGCGGCGACCAGCGCCATCGCGCCGACCTGGTAGGTAAAGCCCTCATGAAAGCGCCAGCTGATCTGGTAGATGAGCGCGAGCGATTCCGCGGTAAGAAAAGCCCACAACGCGTCTCCCGCCAACACCCGCCGGGCCGCCAGGAACAGGAATCCGCAGGTGGCGACAAGCAGCGTGTATTTCAGAAGCTGATAACTGACGACGCCCGCCCCGGTGAGCAACTGCGTTGCCCAGATCAACCAGTCATAGAGCGGCGGGCGGGCCGGCAGATAACCAAGCTGAAGCTGCTGAATGAAGATCTCCGGGAGGGGGTCGTCCTCGCCGAGATTGAACGATGCGATGAGGCGTGCAGCGACGTGAACGAGCGCGTACAGCCCTGCCGCGGTAAGGATCCCGCCAAGGCTATAGATGGCGGACTGGCCCTCGTGGGTCTGGGCGTCAGCCCGTCGCGTATGGTTCAGCACAATTGCCCCCGATAGCGGCCCCGCTTCGTCCGATTGAGCGCGCGGCGTGTGCGAAAACCGGTTCCGCATTTGCGGATCGCGTTCTAATCAACGAGCAAAACGGTTGATCCGGTTGTCTTGCGCGCTTCGAGATCGCGATGCGCCTGGGCGGCTTCGCTCAAGCGATAGGTCTGGTTGACGTTGATCTTCACCTTGCCGCTTGTGACCATCTCAAACAGGTCCGTCGCCGTTTCCTCGAGTTCGTCCCGCTTGGCGATGTAAGCCGCCAGCGACGGGCGCGTCAGGAACAGCGAGCCTTTCGCGGCGAGAATACCAATATCGACAGGCGGAACCTTGCCCGAGGCGTTGCCGAAGCTGACCCAGAGGCCGCGCGGCTTCAAACAGTCAAGCGAGCCGGGATAGGTGTCCTTGCCGACCGAATCGTAGACCACGTCACAAAGTTCGCCGCCGGTAATGTCGCGCACGCGCGCGACGAAGTCTTCCTCGCGGTAGTTGATCACATGCGTGCAGCCATGCGCACGGGCGAGTTCGCCCTTCTCGGCCGAGCCGACAGTGCCGATAATCGTCGCGCCGAGCGCCGAGGCCCACTGGCAGGCGATCAAACCGACGCCGCCGGCGGCGGCGTGGAACAGCATGACTGTGTCCGGGCCGACATTGTAGGTTTTGCGCAGCAGGTAGCGCGTGGTCATGCCTTGCAGCATCATCGCCGCGGCGGTCTGATCGTCGATCCCAGGCGGCAGCGTGACGACACGGTCGGCCGGGATGTTGCGTTCTTCGGCATACGATCCGATCGGCCCCGCGTAAGCGACGCGGTCGCCCACGGACAGGCCGCTCACCCCTTCGCCCAGCGCAACAACTTCGCCCGCACCCTCGGAACCCGGCGTGAACGGCAGGTTTGGCTGCGGGTAAAGCCCGGTGCGGTGATAAACGTCGATATAGTTGAGGCCGACGGCCTTGTGGCGCAGCGTCACTTCGCCGGGACCGGGCGGCGGAACATCGACGCTCTCCCAGCGCATCTCCTCCGGACCGCCGTAGCTGTGAACACGAATGGCGTGGGGCATGGGTGCTTGTCCTCTCGCAAAATGATGTCTGAATAGGACAAACTGCCCGCCTCCAGCAAGTGTTAGCTCCTCAGCGGCACAACCGCCATCGAGAGATCACCAGTGGCACCAGATATTAAGTTGTGTTAAAATTTAGACAAATGGTAAAGATGTTGCCAATTAAGCCGAGCTTTCGACAGGTCTTGCTCCTGTTAACACCAAGCGTTAGACGCTTCACGAGAATGCGTTTTTGGACTTTCGCGCTTTCCCATTCCAAAGCAGGCGCATCCACTCATCCGGCATTCGCACTCTTTTCATCCACCCCCAACCCGGCATTGTTAGAGATTTATCACGTGGCAACTCAGAAACCACGTGTGGAGGGGAATTTTCTGAGATGGTCAAATATACAACGAATGAACAGCAGGAAAAAACAAAACACCTAGAGACGAAAGCGCCACCGACCCAAAACGAGAATCGCGTAATCGCAGAATATTCCGATTTTCACAAGGAACTAGTAAAATTTACACTCTATTTTAGCGGCAGTTTATTTCCCATCCTGTTTGCCATGGATGAGCTTTCCCGGCATTTACAGAATGCCGTTATTCACATACTGGAGCCTTCACCGCAACATTCCCAGCAAGTTACTGTTTCTGACTTGTGGGCTAGAGTGCTGATCTCGATTGTCTACCTTTGTATGTTCTCAATATATTGGTTCGCCAGAAATTACATAAGATCGAAAAAAGCTATTAAAGCGATGATTAGCCGTAATGACGACGCATCCCCTCCTGAGATATTTGAAAACCACTCTGACAACCTCGCTGAGAAAGTCATCTCGGACGATCAACAGGTCAAGAAACTATCTCAACAACTTGAGCAACAGAGATTTTTTATAAAGAAAATACAAACACAGATGTACGAAGATAATGTTCGTCCTAGATATGATTTTATCTCTTTCCACGCGACTTACACTGTCAAAGAACGAGGCGATATCGAAGTTCAAAAGCATATAGTAATCGAATCAAGAGAACATGAAGTCCATTTTTGGCGCTTTTGGGCCCACGGTGAACCTTACGCTGAGCCTATTGAGGATGAAATAGCCATGCATCTTCATGTTCGCGCTCTAGACAACGGCAACACCGAGACTATTCCGTTGCTCGTTGAGAACAAACCAGCTTACAAGCTTTTCACGATCAACTTCCTTCCCGCCATTATGCCGGGCAACCGACGGGCCTTTGCGATCAAGTACGAATGGCCTGGCTTTTTGCGAGAACTCGTAGAGACGGGGCGCACCAATTACAAATGGGACATGAGAGCGTACACGCCAAATTGCCCCGCTGACTTCTCGGTCGAATGGCATTTCGATGATTGTTACGGAGACGTGATTTGCGAGCGCCCGGGCAATGACCCTCCAGGTATGAGCCTTTTGAAAGAGAACCGCCCTAGAGGAACCTATCTAAGGTACGCTGGGAACAACGTCCCTTTCGGACTTTTCGAGCTCAACTTCAGTTATAGAATGAATACAGACCATTAAAATACATATTTCAACAAAGCGCACCCATGCCTTCTCCAGGCGCCTTGATTTTGTACTCTTGACGATATCCTATTAAAAAGCCAAAAAATAAAGTGGAGAGGTAACCGGTTCGGCTCAGCTTATTCATATTATCTACGTTGTCACCGTGCATCGTTTTCCTATCCTTGGTCTGCTAATTATAAGTTCTTTAGATTTGTGCGAGGCTTGCAATGCCTTGCATCGAGCAGAGCAGGGACTATAAACAAGGCTCTGACGAGAGGCAATAGGTATGATTATATATGATTCTGTCTCAAATTGGTTAATGCCATGCTTTTGCTTGGAATTTCAACAAGACCCCGTTTGTTGCGACGCATAATGACGTTATGGTGAGAGGGTGTTGAGCCTATGCAACATACTTGGACGATCACGTTCTCAATAAAACTCTCGCAGGAAAGCAGGACACGCAGAAGGCGGTGAATTCAAGGTCCCCAATGACACAAGCGCCAACCAAAGACCGCATCTTCAAGGAACTCGAACGCATCAAGGGGCCAGACGGCGAAAGCAACATCGTCGCGCTTGGCCTCGTCTCCGAAGTGGTCGTCAACAAGTCCAAGGTCTACTTCTCAATCGCCGTTCCGCCAGAACGCGCTAAGGAGCTGGAACCGCTGCGCCAGGCCGCCGAGGTCGTGATCAGGGAGCTGCCGGGCGTCGAGAACGCGACCGTAACGCTCACCGCAGAGCAGAAACCCGGCGCGAGCCAGCAGCGCGCCGCGCCGCAGCAAGGCCCTGCCAGCGGCGGCAACGACGCGCAGACCGGTCCGGCGCGTGCGGGCGGTGGCACCCTGCGCGGTATCGAGAACGTCCAGAACATCATCGCGGTCGCCTCGGGCAAGGGCGGCGTCGGCAAGTCCACCACCGCAGTTAATCTCGCGCTCGGCTTCGCGGCGAATGGCATGCGCGTCGGCATCCTCGACGCAGACATCTACGGCCCGTCGATCCCGCGCCTGCTCGGTTTGACCGGCCGGCCGGACGTGGACGACAACAACATCCTCAAGCCGATGGACGCGTTCGGCCTGAAGGCCATGTCGATGGGTTTCCTGATCGCCGAGGACGAGCCGATGATCTGGCGCGGGCCGATGGTCATTCAGGCGCTGACGCAGATGCTGCGCGACGTTTCGTGGGGCGAGCTCGACGTGCTGGTTGTCGACATGCCGCCGGGCACGGGCGACGCGCAACTGACCATGGCCCAGCAGGTGCCGCTGGCCGGCGCGGTGATCGTGTCAACGCCGCAGGATCTCGCGCTGATCGACGCGCGCAAGGGGTTAAACATGTTCCGCAAGACGAATGTGCCGGTGCTCGGCATCGTCGAGAACATGAGCTATTTCCTCTGCCCGAAATGCGGGGAGCGCTCAGAGATCTTCGGTTATGGCGGCGCGCGCAAGGAGGCGGAAAAGCTCGGCGTGCCGCTGCTCGGTGAGGTCCCGCTCAACATGACGATCCGCGAGCGCTCCGACGGCGGCCAACCGGTGGTCGCCAGTGAGCCGGACAGCCCCCACGCAGAGGTCTATCGCGACATCGCCGCCAAGGCCTGGACTGAGCTAACCGGCGAGGCCAAGGCCCAGACTGCGCGTCCGCGCATCGTTATCGAATAAGCATACATGCACAAAATCGAACGGGCTTTTTGACGCGCATGCTTGATCCCGGCCGCAAATTGATTTACCCAAGTGCTGAGGTTGGTTATAGCTTGTCAGCGCGATGGGAAAGAGGCTTGCTTTTTGCCGCCGCCTATCGGACATACGGCTCGAACATGCCAACAGCGTCGCGCCTGCGGAGGAACTGAATGACGTATGTGGTCCTGGATTCCTGCATAAAGTGCAAATACACCGACTGTGTGGAGGTGTGCCCGGTCGATTGTTTCTATGAAGGCGAGAATATGCTCGTCATCCACCCGGATGAATGCATCGACTGCGGCGTCTGCGAACCGGAATGCCCCGTCGAGGCGATCAAGCCGGACACCGAGCCAGGACTTGAAAAGTGGCTGGAGGTCAACCGCGAGTATTCTGAAAAGTGGCCCAATATCACGGCCAAGAAGGATCCGCTGCCCAGCGCCGAAGAGATGGCTGACGTCAAGGACAAGGATCAGTATTTCTCACCCGAACCGGGCGAAGGTGACTGAACAGGCGATCAGCTGCATACAGACGGGTTGCGGCCCGGCCGGAGCCGCGACCGCTTTTCCCTACATCGCAAATTCTTGTAGCCGGACCGCCAGATCCGTGCTCGCCGCCGGCGTGACAAGGCCGCTAGGGCTGAACTGCTTGATGTCGCCATAGACTGACGGGCCATCATTACGCTGCACCGGCTTGCGATGCACGTGAATCACACGCGTTTTCGCGTCGATGACCCAGAGTTCGGCAACGCCGCACCCCGCGTAAATTTCCGGCTTCTTCTGCAGGTCAAAGCTGATGCTGTTGTCGGCGATTTCAACGACCAGCAGCGCCGTTTCCGGGCGCAGGTTTGCCAGCCCGTCGCTGCGCCTGTAAAACACAATGTCAGGCTCGACATAGGTCACATCGCTGATGCGGAATGTCGTTTCCGGCGTCAGCATGATGTGGTCCGGCTTCGCCTTGATCCATCGCTCGATGAGCAGGGTCTTCAAGACTTCGTGCAGCAGACCTTTCGGGGCCATCGGAACGATCTCTCCGCCGATCAGCTCAAACCGCTCGCCGCGTTCGATCACCCCCAGGTCAACCATCCGCTCGACCTCGGCCACGGTGAACGCACGCCGTGGCCATCCGTCTGCCGCCATTGTGGACCCTACGAGTGCCATTTGTTTCTGGGCCTCCGTTATATGCTCGACACACTTAAGCGGGACTCTTCTTTTTGGGCCGTTTTCCGGAAAAGCCTACAAATTCAGTTGCTTCCGGCTTTTCAAAGGCCCCCCGCTATTTAAACCCGATATTATAGCGTAAAATGCCCTGGTTGTGTAAGAATCTTGCGCCATGCAAGTTTTAAATGATGTTCAACAACGCGTGCTTCTTTTTTCCCATCGATAACTTGATCACGTCATTTTGAACATCCGAGGGGCCAAGTTGGACCTTTTCGTCGCGCACCGGCGCGCCGTTGACCCGGATCGCGCCCCCTTTGATAGCCCGGCGCACTTCGCCATTGGACGACGCCAGACCCGCGAGAACGAACGCGCCCAAAACGCCCAGCCCGCTCTCCAAATCTTCCCGCGGGACGTCAACGCTTGGCAAGCCTTCGGCCGATGCGCCCTGCTCAAAGGTCTGCCGCGCCGTTTCCGCGGCTTCCTGTGCCTTTTCCGGCCCGTGCGCGAGCGCCGTTGCCTCATCGGCGAGCCGCTTCTTCGCCTCATTCAGTTCCGCGCCTTCCAGGGCTTCGAGTTGCGCGATTTCGTCAAGTGGAACCTCGGTGTAAAGCCGCAGGAACCGGCCGACATCGGCATCTTCAGTGTTGCGCCAGAACTGCCAATAGTCATAGGGCGACAACATCTCCGCGTTCAGCCAGATGGCGCCAGCGGCAGTCTTGCCCATCTTGGCGCCGGAAGCCGTGGTCAACAGCGGCGTTGTCAGGCCAAACAGATCGGGCGTGCCCAGACGCCGGCCAAGCTCCATGCCATTAACGATATTGCCCCATTGATCCGATCCGCCCATCTGCAATCGGCAGCCATAGCGCTTGTAGAGTTCGACGAAATCGTATGCCTGCAGCAGCATGTAGTTAAATTCGATGAATGTGAGCGGTTGTTCCCGCTCCAGGCGCAGGCGGACCGAGTCAAAGCTCAGCATACGGTTGATGGTGAAGTGCCGGCCATAATCGCGCAGAAACTCGATATAGCCGAGGTCGCTGAGCCATTCGTCATTATCAACAAACAGCGCTCCGTCGTCGCCGAAGTCGAGGAAACGGTCGAATACTGCGCCGATACTTTTCTTGTTCGCGGCAATCTGCTCTTCGCTTAGCATCTGCCGCGTCTCATCCTTGCCGGAGGGGTCGCCGATCTTGGTTGTACCGCCCCCGAGCAGCACAATCGGCCGGTGACCGCACTTTTGCAACCAACGCAGCATCATAATGGCGGTGAGGTTCCCGACATGCAGGCTTTGCGCCGTCAGATCGAACCCGATATAACCGGTGATGTGCGCGGAAGCGGCAAGCGCGTCTAATCCCGCGTCGTCGGTGCACTGATGGATGAATCCGCGTGCATTGAGCGTTTCGAGAAAATCGGACTTGAACCGGCGGGCCGTTTCACCGTTGGCCGCGATTGAGTTTACGCGCTGTGCGCTTTTGGTAGCGTTCATTGGCAATGATCCGGACACGTCAGAAAAAAACAGGCTCTCCGAAATAGCAAACCCTTCGCGCGAATGCACCACTCGCGGCGAACTCAGTTGGAGACCACTGTTCAGGATCACCTAACGTGTAGCAGCTCCGGATCGAAAATGCACGCAAACAAGTATGAAACGCCGGTCACAGCCCTCGGACTGATGAGCGGCACCTCAATGGACGGCGTGGACATCGCGTTGATCGAAACCAACGGGCGGACGGTAAACCGCTTTGGTCCGGTCGGCGCGAGGCCTTTCCACGAGGCGGAACGCGCCCTGTTGCGCCGCGCCATGACCGACGCTCAGAAGCTGCACGCACGCGATGCTCGGCCCGGGTGTCTGGCGGAGGCCGAAGCTATGGTCACGGCGGCTTATGCTGAGACAATTCAGGAATTTCTCACCCGGCACCACGCACCCGCGGTGTCCGTCGTCGGGGCGCATGGACAGACGGTGCTTCACAGGCCAGCGGCGCGGCTTACGGTGCAACTGATCGACGCCGAGGCGCTCACGCATCGTTGCGGCCTGCCGGTCGTTCATGACCTGCGCGCGGCGGATATCGACGCCGGTGGGCAAGGCGCACCGCTGGCGCCAGCCTACCACCAGGCGCTTGTTAGCGCGGCTGCGCTCGATCAGCCTGTTGCGGTGCTCAATATCGGCGGCGTGGCCAATGTGACATGGGTGGGCGAGGACGGCCCCCTCATCGCCTTCGACACGGGGCCGGGCAATGCGCTTCTGGACGAGTGGGCGTACCGGCATACCGGCGTGGCCATGGACCGCGACGGCGCGCTGGCGGCGACTGGCGCGGTTGACGACGGCGCGCTGTCCGCGCTGGAGGAGCGCATGAGCGATTACCTCGCCCAAAAGCCGCCGAAGTCGCTCGACCGGCTGGACCTCTGGCCGGGGGGCGCGCTGGATGGCGTGAGCGTGGAAGACGGCGCGGCGACGCTCACGGCCTTCACCGCGCGCTGCGTCGCGCGCGCGCGCGATCACTTGCCCGTAGCGCCGAGAAGCTGGATCGTCAGCGGCGGCGGCGCGCGCAACCCGGTCCTGATGCAAGCGCTGGCCGACGCCCTGCCCAGCGCGGTCACGACGGCTGATGCTTTGGGCTGGCGCAGCGATTTCATCGAGGCAGAGGCCTTTGCCTTCCTCGCGGTGCGTACCCTTTACGGGCTGCCCATCACGTTCCCCGGGACAACTGGCGCGCCGCGGCCGCTGCGCGGCGGACGGCTCGTCCGGCCTGAGCGCGCGGCCTGATTGGACCATCCATGAGCGAGCAGATCCCGTTCCAAAAGGAGATGCGCTTTGAATACGGCGTGGCCAGCGAGATCGCGCCTGGCATCCGCCGGCTGGTCGCGCCGAACCCCGGACCGATGACGGATCAAGGCACCAACACCTATGTCATCGGCAGCGGCAGCGTGGCGATCATCGACCCCGGCCCGGACAGCCCCGACCATCTCCAGGCGCTGCTAGACGCCTTGGCCGAGGCCGGGGAACGCGTCACGCACATTTTCATTACGCATACCCATCTCGACCATTGCGCCGGTTTGAGCGCCCTGAAAGCGGCAACTGGCGCCGTGACGGCAGGGTTTGGTTCGCTCGGCCTGCGCAGCACGGACACCCTCGGGCCCGGCGGGCGCAGTTTTGCCGATGGACAATTCGTCCCGGACGTCAAGCTGAAGGATGGGGACGTTATCGCTGGCGACGGCTGGGAACTCTCAGCACTGCACACCCCCGGCCATGCGCCCGATCACCTATGTTTCGCTTACGAACCGGCCAGCGCGCTGTTCTCCGGCGATCATGTCATGGGTTGGAACACCAGCGTCATCGCCCCGCCTGAAGGCCACATGGGCGCTTATCTCGACTCACTGCACCGGCTGCTCGCGTATGACCATACGGTCTATTTGCCGGGCCATGGCGGCAGCGTCGCGCAGCCCCATCGGCTGGTCAAAGCCTTCATCATGCACCGGCGTTGGCGCGAGAACGAAATCGTCGAACGCCTCAACACTGGCGCGCGGCGCGTACCCGAGATCACAGAGCAGGTTTATGTTGGGCTGCCCGAACACCTCAGCCGCGCGGCACAGCTCTCGGTGCTCGCTCACCTGGAACGGCTGGTGGAAAATGGCCGCGCCGGCGCGTCCGGGCCGATTTCCCTCGAAGCAACCTTCTGGCCGATATGAGCGGGTGGGTCCGAAGGCAGATCGTCGCCAGGCGTTTTCTCCGGTCCATCAGGGCTGCCATCGTGCAAGCGGCTGTAGCTTAGCGGCGTCTTGTAGACTAGAAACGTGATCCGGCCGACCTTGGGGCTGAACAGATTCGCCCAATACTCCCGCGCCACCAGTTGTGCGGCTGTGAGACGATGCCCGCCATCGACGATCACCCACCGCCCGGCGCGCCCAATGCGCACCACAATTGGCTCCAGGCTGGAATAGCCATTGGCGCGGATCGCGGCCATGAGCCGGCGCAGCCTAGGGCTATCGTGGCGCTCGTGGTTCTTGAGGGGCAGCTTATCGACGAGCTCGATCGGGACCTCGACCTCCGCCATCCCATCGACATACGCGATCTTGTCCAAGTCATTGATGCTGCGCAGCACTTGCCACTTGGGGGCGCGCTTTATCTCGTAGCTCTTGTTATAGTGCATCGCGGAACCTCCATCGCACGGGTATGAGCTTTTCCCCCGTGTTGGCCGCGACTATAACACAGCTTTACGTCCAGGGCTGCTCGGGCGGATAGGCGAGCGTCACCCGTCCGATCGGCTCCTGCGCGGGCAGCCCGTATTCCCGCCCCGCGAGCGCGAGCTGGCACCAGAGATAATCCGCGTGCGACCAGCGAATGGTGAGCGTGAACGCTTCGGGGACGGCATCGGGCTCCAGCCGCAGCGTGGCCGGCACGCGGCCGAACATCGACCCTTTGACCTCGCCGGCCTGGAAGCTGCGCGCATGCATGTCGAGAGTCGTCAGCTTGGACAGCAGTTCGCGCGCCCTTACACCCGACACGCCAATATCCGTATAATAGTCCGAGACATCGACCAACTGATGATGCGTGCCCGCGCAAGCTGTACTCACCGCCTCCGCGACCGAAGGTTCTTTTCCGTCGGCCGGGAGGATCATCCATTCGTCTGGGCCAAGCCAAAGCGCGCGCGCGGTCTCGCCTGAGGTCATCGTGCAGGCTGCCTCCGGCAGCATCAGGCCCTGCTCCGCCAGCGCCCCGCCGATAACGCCAGCATCGCCACGCAGGATGAACCTTGCGCCGCCGCCCAGCGGGGTCAGCGCTGCCGCGCCTCCACCTGCCGAAATCGCCTCGCGATGCGCCAGCGGACCCCGCAGATAAGGTCCAGCGGGCGCCTGCGGCGACGGGGCGTCGTCCCGGATCGGTTGAGGTTCGGGCTTTGCCGCATCCTTGAGGAAGTCGGTTTCTGTGATCGTCACCCGCTTCACCGGCCCGCGGCCCCAGCTTGCGTAAAGTGTCTCGCCGATCCGCTCGCCGCCACGCTCGACCAGCCCCAGCGCGAAGGCGCGTCCTAGCACCGGACTGAAGTAGGACGATGTGACGTGACCGGCCTTGCCCACTGGCGGAATGTCTTCCTCCGGCGTATCGCGCAGATACGCCCCCTCGACCAGCACGTCATTCGGATCCTCGCTCAGCAAACCGACCAGTTGCCAACGATCGTGCCGAGCGGTGTCTTCGCGGAACAGCGATCGCTTGCCGATGAAATCGCCGGTTTTCTTGACGGCCCATCCCATCCGCAAATCATGCGGTGTCACCGTCCCGTCTGTATCCTGCCCAGCGATGATGAAGCCCACCTCGGCGCGCAGCAGATGCATACCTTCGGTGCCATAGGGCGTCGCCCCGTATTTCGCACCGGCTGCGAAGATGCGCTCGAACAACCACTTGCCATAAGAGGCGGCGACGTTGATCTCGTAAGACAGTTCTCCTGAGAACGACACGCGGAACACCCGCACCGGGACGCCGTCCAAATGCGTGTCCTTAAAGCTCATGAACTTGAATTTGGCCGGATCGGGGTCGATGTCCGGGCACAACTCGCCGACCAGCTTTGCCGAATGCGGTCCGCAGATGCTCGCCACCGCCCACTGTTCCGTCACCGATGTCAAGTAGACATCCAGCTCCGGCCATTCGGTCTGCAGATAATCTTCCAGCGTGCTCAAGACCTTGGCCGCGCCGCCGGTCGTTGTGGTCATGTGAAAGTGATCCTCGGCAAGGCAGACGCTGACGCCATCATCGCTCACCATGCCGTCTTCGCCGAGCATCAGGCCGTACTTGGCGCGGCCCGGCGCGAGCTTGGTCCAGCTATTGGTGTAGACCCGGCCCAGGAATTCGCGCGCGTCCTTGCCGCGGATGTCGATCTTGCCCAGCGTGGAGGCGTCGAGCACGCCGATGGCCGTGCGCGCGGCATAGCATTCGCGCTGCAGGGCGTCGGTGAAACTCTCCCCGTCGCGCGGATATATGCGCGGGCGCAGCCAGTCCCCGACAATCTCGAACTGCGCGCCGTTGGCGACGTGCCAATCATGTGCGGGCACCGTCCGGCGCGGTTCAAACATGTCGCCGGCGTGCTGGGCCGCGAAAGCGCCCAGCTGCACCGGCTTCCATGGCTGGCGATATGTCGTGACGCCAATCTCCGCGACCGCCTTGTCCATGGTGTCCGCCAGCAGCCCGAAAGCATTGACGCCGACCACCTTGCCCTGATCGGTGCCCATGCCGGTGGTGGTGTAGCGCTTGGCGTGTTCGACGGACTTGTAGCCCTCCTGCACGGCAAGCTTCAGGTCCTTGACCGTGACGTCATTCTGCAAGTCGATGAAGGCGCGCTGCTTGTGTGCCGGCTTGGACGAGATCGGGGACCAGGCCGGGCGGATCGCATAGAGGAGCCGGCGGACCTCCGGCGTGTCGATAGCAGGAATTTCGACCGGACTAGCCTCGAAACCTGCTGCACGGGCCGCTTCGGCTCCGGCGCGCGCGCCTTCACTGAGGCGGTCCTTGAGATCGAACATGCCGTTGCAGCGGCCTGCCGAGGTCTCGGCCTGCCACGACTTACAGGGCCGCATGGCCGCCAGATCCTCATCGTAGCGCAGCTGTCCACGCGACTGCGAGAACAGCGCTGCGTTGGGGGACCAACCGCCGGACACCGCTAGCAGATCGCATTCGATGTCGTTCGGATCGCCGTTTGGCTGGCCATCGCGTGTGATTGGCTGGACGCTTGCCATCTGGATGCGTTTGCGCCCGCGTGTCCCGTCCACTGTGGCGCCTGCATAGACGGTTATGTCCAGATCCGCTGCCGCGCGGCTCAACGCCGGCTCAATGTCGTGGCGCATATCGATGATGCCCGCGACCTCCGCCCCGGCGCGCTTCAGGTCGAAGGCGGTCTGCCAGGCGGTATTGTTGTTGGTGAAAACCAGCGCTTTCTGGCCCGGAAGCACGCCATAACGATGCAGATAGCTGCGCACCGCCCCTGCCAGCATGACGCCCGGCCGATCGTTCCCGTCGAACACCAACGGCCGCTCGACTGCACCCGTCGCAAGCACGATTCGCCGGGCGCGAACCCGCCATATCCGCTGGCGCGGCGCGTTCGCCTCGCGCTGATCCTCCGGCAGGTGGTCATGCAGCTTTTCATGCAGCAGGACGAGATTGTCCGTGTAATAGCCCGTCGCCGCGGTGCGCTTGAGTACGCGCGTCTCTGCGCATTGCGATAGTTCCGCCTCGGCCTGCGCAACCCACTCATGCGGGAGCCGACCGCCAATGCCGGTGTCCCCCGGGTTCATCGACAAAAGCGATCCGCCCAGTTCGGCCGTTTCTTCGGCAAGGATAACGCGTGCGCCTGAGCGCGCCGCCGACAGCGCAGCCATCAGACCGGACGCGCCGCCACCGATCACCAGCACATCGCAGTGCCGGTTGATGCTTTCGTACCGGTCGGGATCTCGGTCCTCGGGCGCGCGCCCCAATCCGGCGGCCGCACGGATCGCCGGCTCAAACCAGGACCATTTGCCCGGAGGTCCCATGAAGGTTTTGTAGTAGAAACCGGCCGGCAGGAACGGATGCACCAAATCATTGACAGAACCGACATCAAAGCCCAGCGACGGCCAGCAATTCTGTGCGCTCGCCTGCAGGCCCTCGTAGATCTCTGCTTCGGTGGCGCGGGTGTTCGGGTCGGTGCGCACCATGTCTGAGCCGACCTGCACCAGTGCGGCCGGGTCTTCCGAGCCAGCACCGAGGATGCCGCGCGGACGATGATACTTGAAGCTGCGCGCAACCATATGGACGCCGTTGGCCAGCAAAGCGGACGCCAAAGTGTCTCCTGCAAAGCCTTCGTAGCTCTTGCCATCGAACGTGAAGGTGACCGTCTTGCGCCGGTCGATCCGGCCGCCTGCCGCGAGCCGGTATGGTTGGCGGGATTTCGCGATTGGTCCGCTCATTGGCTCATGTCCCTGTTGCCGGCCTCATCAACCGCGACCTTGGTGCCGTCATTACCTGAACCGACCGGCGGCTCGCCCGACGGCGTGGTCAGTTCCGGCGCATCGATCTCCGGGCGCGGTTCGCCCATCTTGTAAATGGCGTAGATCCGGTCGGTTGCCGTATCGCGCAAGCAGTTGAACCACTTGCGGCATCCGGC
>CAYXPZ010000046.1:0-19362 GCA_964466965.1 uncultured Hyphomicrobiaceae bacterium | reverse complement strand
GACGGCGTGGTCAGTTCCTGCGCTTCGATCTTCGGGCGCGGTTCGCCCATCTTGTAATTTGCGTCGATCCGGTCGGTTGCCGTATCGCGCAAGCAGTTGAACCACTTGCGGCATCCGGCGGAGTGGTTCCAGCGTTCGGCGAACAGGCCCTTGGTGTTGTCGCGAATGAACACGAACTCGGCCCATTCCTGATCACTGAGCTCTTCACTGTTCAGCGGGCGCGAGATATGCGCCTGACCGCCATAGGAGAACTCGCTTTGGTCGCGTGGGCCGCAATAGGGGCAATCGATAATGAACATGGCCTTGTCTCCCTGCCGCCTAATGCGCGACCGCCGCCGCGCCGTGCTCCGCGACGACCGCCCCGGTGTAGAACCGCTCCATCGTATATGGCGCCACAATTTCGTTCGGCTCGTCCCGGGCCACCAGATCGGCGAAGACATGGCCAGAGCCCGGCGTTGCCTTCCAGCCGCCGGTGCCCCAGCCACCATTGATGTAGAAGCCCTTGACCGGCGTCTTGGTGATCACAGGGCTGGCGTCCGGGCAGACATCGACGATCCCGCCCCATTGGCGCAGCATCCGCAGCCGCGAGAAGCGCGGGAACATGGACAGCAGCGCGGAAATCTGGTGCTCGACCGTATCAATGCCGCCGCGCTGCGTGTAAGACAGGTAGGCGTCGATCCCCGCGCCGATTACCAGTTCGCCCTTATCGGATTGGCTGCAATACGCATGCACCGCGTTTGACATCGTCACGCAGGGCATCACCGGTTTGATCGGCTCCGACACAAGCGCCTGCAGCGGGTGGGTTTCGATCGGCAGACGGACGCCCGCCATCTTTGCGATGACGCTGGTGTGCCCGGCCGTGACACTCGCCACCCGCGGGGTTCTGATAGCGCCCCGGGTGGTCTCGATCCCGGCGACTTCGCCCGCCGTGGTCTTGATGTCGGTGACCTCGCAGTTCTGGATGATGTCGACGCCGAGCGCGGACGCCGCGCGGGCATAGGCCCACACCACCGCGTCATGCCGGTTGACGCCGCCGCGGCGCTGCAGCGTCGCGCCGATGATCGGGAAACGCGCATCCGGCGAAATATCGATGGGCGGACAAAACTCCTTGACCTGCTTGGCGTCGAGATACTCGCTGTCAATACCGTTAAGCCGGTTCGCCTCCACGCGGCGCTTGAGTGCACGCGCTTCGCCGTCGTCATGCGCCAGGTTCAAGACGCCGCGATGGCTCATCATGATATTGAAGTTCAGCTTGCGGTCCAGCCCTTCCCACAGTTTGAGCGCGTGTTCGTAAATCGCTGCGCTTTCGTCGTGGAGGTAATTGGAGCGAATGATCGTTGTGTTGCGCCCGGCATTGCCGCCGCCGATCCAGCCCTTCTCAACGACGGCAATATTCGTCATGCCGTGCTCAGAGGCCAGATAATAGGCCGTGGCCATGCCGTGGCCACCGCCGCCAATGATGACCGCGTCATAGCGGTCCTTCGGTTCGGCATCACGCCAGGCCGGCTGCCAGCCCTTGTGGCCGCGCAAGCCCTCCCGAAAAAGACGAAAGGCGGAGTATTTCTGCATCGCGGCACCTCCCGATGGCTGGCGGCGGCATCAGGACAGATTTTCGATCTGCCCATGGTCGTTGACGTACATGGCATTTGCGGCCGGCACCTTTGGTAGCCCCGGCATTGTCATGATACTGCCACAGACCACCACAATGAAACCCGCCCCGGCAGAAAGCCGCACCTCGCGAACCTCCAGCGTGTGGCCTTCCGGCGCGCCGCGCAAGGCCGGATCGGAGCTGAAGCTGTACTGGGTCTTCGCCATGCAGACGGGCAATTTGCCGTAGCCTAACTTGGTCAGCCGGCGGATGTCCTGACGCGCCCCGTCCGACAGCACGACGTCGCCGGCGCGGTAAAGCTCTGTGGCGATTGTGCGGATCTTGTCCTCAACCGAGAGATCGTCGCCGTAAAGCGGGGCGAAGCGGCTAGTCGCCTCTCCATCAGCCAGCTCGCGAACCCGCCGGGCGATCGCCTCGCTGCCGGCGCTGCCGTCGGCCCAGTGCGTGCATATGAACGCTTCGACGCCGAGACCAGCGCAGTAATCGACGACGGCCTGAAGCTCCTCGTCGGTGTCTTTGCCAAAGCGGTTGACCCCGACCACGAGCGGGACGCCGAATTTGCGCAGGTTTTCAATGTGCCGGCCGAGATTGACCGAACCGGCGCGCACGGCCTCAACATTGGGCTGACCCAACTCGCCCTTCTCGACGCCGCCATGCATCTTCAGCGCGCGCACGGTGGCGACAACCACCGCTGCGTTCGGGGTTAGGCCGGCCTTGCGGCACTTGATGTCGAAGAACTTTTCAGCGCCCAAGTCAGCGCCGAAGCCAGCTTCGGTTACCACGTAATCGGCCAGCTTCAGCGCCGCGCGCGTCGCCCGAACCGTGTTGCAGCCATGGGCGATATTCGCGAAAGGGCCACCATGCACAAACGCCGGATTGTTCTCCAGCGTCTGCACCAGATTCGGGTTGAACGCCTGCTGCAGCAACACGCTCATCGCCCCTGGCGCCTCGATATCGCGGGCGAACACGGGCGACTTGTCGCGCCGATAACCCACCACCATCGCGCCGAGCCGCTCGTGCAGATCCTCGAAATTCTTCGCAAGGCAGAAGATCGCCATGACCTCGCTGGCCACCGTGATGTCGAAGCCGTCCTCGCGCGGGACGCCTTCCGTCGGTCCGCCTAAGCCAATCACCATGCGCCGCAACGCGCGGTCGTTCATGTCGATAACGCGGCGCCAGGCGACACGGCGCTGGTCGATATCCTGCGCATTGCCCCAATGCATGTGATTGTCGAGCATCGCTGCGAGGAGGTTATGCGCTGCCGTAATAGCATGAAAATCGCCAGTGAAATGGAGGTTGATGGTCTCCATGGGCACGACCTGGGCGTACCCGCCACCGGCTGCGCCGCCCTTCATGCCGAAGCAGGGGCCAAGGCTCGGCTCGCGAATGCACATGGCCGCACGGGCGCCTACACGATTGAGCCCGTCGCCCAGCCCAATCGTCATCGTCGTCTTGCCTTCGCCTGCCGGGGTCGGCGTAATCGCCGTGACTAGGATCAGCTTGCCGTCCGGGCGATCCTCGATTGTTTTCAGAAAGCTGTCTTCAATCTTTCCGATATGATGCCCGAACGGATACAGCGCTTCCTCCGGCACATCGAGGCGCGCGGCAACCTCGCTGATGGGGCGCAACTTGGCGGCGCGGGCGATCTCCAGATCAGAGCCGTGTGTTTTGGCGGGAGACTCAGGTTTGCCCTCGGCAGTCAGCATGGCAGCTTTCCTAATTGCAAGTGGAGAAGACAATGGACCAAACGCGACGGTCGCCGCTCGCAACGAACTCACCATCGGCAGGACCGCCTAGCGCGCGCGAGGCGACGTGTAACGGCACTGAACGAAGATGAGCGTAAGCCGCGCGGATGCATCTTGCCGAGCATACAGCAGAGATCGCGGCTCAGCGTCGGCGCATACTTGTCCCAAAGCGACATATGTCGGGAAAGCTAAGAAAGCGTCGGAAACCGGCTGTTGCGGACCGATCGAGCGCCCCGGCGACCGGCTTCAACGAAGTGTGTAAGGGCTTGATTAGGCTTTCTCTTGTTGAGGCCCAAATTTTGCGCGACTATGAGGGATTAACTCGCATGCGCACCCCGCTTACGGCGCGCGGTGTTTTAGGGGCTCGCGGGATGCGGGGTATTCGATTCGACACGGCGTGTGTGGCTGGAGGGCGTGCGATGGAACCTCGCGCGTTTGAACGTCAGCAGATCCACTTCCTGCTGATCCCGAACTTTTCCATGATCGCTTTTTCTTCGGCGATCGAGGCCTTGCGCCTTGCCAACCGGGCGCTCGGACGAACGGCTTATGAGTGGCGCCTTATCTCTGAGGATGGCCATCCGGTACAGGCCAGCAATCGGGTCATGCTGAGCGTCGACTCGACGCTCGATCAGGTGCTCAACGAGGTCACGCATCCCAGCGATTCGAGCATGGTGATCGTCTGCTCGGGCGTCGATGTGGAAAATTTTCATCACCGTTGCGTGTTCAGCTGGCTGCGGCGCATGCATAAGCGCGGCGTCAGCGTGGGCGGGTTGTGCACCGGAGCCTGGATTCTGGCTGAAGCTGGCTTATTGGAGGATCGAAGCTGCGCGATCCATTGGGAGATGATCCCGAGTTTCGCAGAACGCTTCCCGGACGTGAACGTCAAATCCAGCCTTTTTGAAGTGGACAACGATATCTTCACCTGCGCGGGCGGGACCGTCGCGCTCGACATGATGCTGTACTTCATCGGTCTGCGCTTCGGCACAGAAATGGCCGAAAAGGTTTGCGAGGTCTGCCTGATGGACCGGGTCAGGCCCGCGAATGACCGTCAGCGCCTGCCCATCGGTTCGCGGCTGGGCATTCAGAATCCGCGCCTGTTGACGATTATAGAGATCATGGAGGCCAACGTGGCCGAGCCGGTGTCGCTGGCGCAGATTTCCCAGTCGACCGGTATTTCACGTCGCCATATCGAGAGGCTGTTCCGACACCATCTCGGCCGCTCGCCGGCGCGTTATTATTTAGAAGTGCGCCTGGAACGTGCCCGGCGTCTGCTGCGCCATTCCAACCTGCCCATCATCGAAGTCGCAGTAGCGTCTGGCTTCGTGTCGGCGTCGCATTTCTCGAAGCGCTACCGGGAGTATTTTGGCCGTTCGCCGCAAACAGACCGCAATCTGCCCGAACTCAGCGGCGGTGAACACGATAAGCCGGATGCGGAGCCGGAGCTCGCTTGAAAGACGGCGACACGGATGGGCTGGCTCGTGTCGTCGGATTGCGCTACATCAAATCGGACCTAGGTAACAGATAGAGTAGTCAATCCGAGCGGGCGGAGCCGAGATTTTGCGTTTCGACTATGTTTTTGCGGGCGGCGGACTGGCGAGCACGCTAGCAGCCTATCGCCTGCGGCGGGCGGCTCCGTCGCTCAAGATCGCCATCGTCGAGCGCGCCGAGCAAATCGGCGGCAATCACACCTGGTCGTTTCACGGCACCGACCTGACCCCTGCGCAGCACGAATGGATCAAGCCGTTTATCGCCCATAGCTGGCCGCATCAGGAGGTCCGTTTTCCTGGCTACCGGCGTGAGTTGCGCACCTCTTATCACTCCGCCACCTCCGAACAGCTGGCCGGCGTGGCCCACCACGCATTCGGCGAGCACTTCCTGTTGGGGCGGCAGGTCGAAAGCATTGATAGCCGTCGCGTCAGCCTTTCGAGCGGAGAGACCCTGGAAGCCGGCTGCGTGATCGACGGGCGCGGCGTGCGCAACGACCAGAACCTGACGCTTGGCTATCAGAAATTCGTCGGCAAGGAGGTGCGCTGCGCCAAGCCGCACGGTCAAAGAGTGCCGATCATCATGGATGCGACCGTGCCGCAGCAAGACGGCTACCGGTTCATCTACACCCTGCCAATGGACGAAACCCGCATCCTGGTCGAGGATACCTACTACAGCGACGGGCCGGATCTCGACGATAGCGTGCTGACTTCCGAGATTGATGCCTATGCCGAGCGGCGCGGCTTCGAGGTCGCCGAGGTCGTGCGCGAGGAGCGCGGCGTCCTGCCAATCGTGCTCACTGGAGATATCGACGGGTTCTGGGCGTCCTCCGGCGGCATCCCGCGTGCGGGCATGCGCGCCGCTCTGTTTCATCCCACGACCGGATATTCACTGCCCGACGCCGTGCGCTTCGCCGACCTGCTGGCCGCGAAGCAGCCTGAGACGACCGAACAGGCGCATGCGCTTGCCAAACGCTATTCGATAGCGACCTGGCGACAACGCGACTTCTTCCGCGTGCTCAACCGCTTTTTGTTCTTCGCCGCAGAGCCGGATAAGCGCGCTGGGGTGATGGAAAGATTTTACACGCTCCCTGAGCCGCTCATCGAAAGGTTCTACGCTTGCCGCCTGACGCCGTGGGACAAAGCGCGCATCCTCATTGGGCGTCCACCGGTGCCAATTTCTCGTGCGCTGCAGAATATCTGGGTGAACCACCCGGCAACCCCAAAAAACGCATAATCGGCGGGCAGCAAGCTCGTTACTCGCCACCGCGCCAACCCGCATGACCCGGATGCCACAAGACCCGATTGTTCGCGAGAGCAAGACACGTATCGAGCGCGGCTCCAAGAGCTTTTCCGCTGCGGCCAAACTGTTCTCGCGTGAGACCCGCCATGACGCTTACATGCTCTATGCGTGGTGCCGGTACTGCGATGATGAGGTGGATGGGCAAGACTTCGGCTTCCGCACCGCGGGCGCTGGTCCGACGGCCTGCGAAGATAAGCTGCGGGAGCTGCGCGACAAAACCGAACGCGCCTTGAATGGCGCCGCGGACGAACCGGTCTTTGAGGCGCTGGGCCGCGTTGCCGCGAAACACAACATTCCCGCGCAACACCCGCTGGAGCTGCTCGATGGTTTTGCTATGGATGTTGGCGGCCGCCGTTATGAAACGATCGAGGACACGCTGGAATACTGTTATCACGTCGCCGGCGTGGTCGGCGTGATGATGGCGATGATCATGGGCGTGCGCGACCGGCCGACGCTGCTGCGCGCCTGTGACCTGGGGCTGGGCTTTCAGCTGACCAACATCGCCCGTGATGTCATCGAGGATGCCGAGGACGGACGGGTCTATCTGCCCCTGCAATGGCTGTCCGAGGCCGGTGTGCCGGCGGATCAGGTTGGCGATGAGGCTTACCGGCCCCAGGTCGCCGGGGTGGTTGGCCGTTTGCTGGACTTGGCGGATGACTATTATGCCTCGGCACGCCAGGGCATCGCCCGGTTGCCGCTGCGCTCGGCGTGGACCATTGCGGCAGCGAGCCGCATTTATCGGGCAATCGGACGGGAGGTGAAAGCCCGCGGTACACACGCCTGGGATCGGCGCGTCAGCACCGGCCGTGCGCGCAAGCTTTACTGCCTGACCATGGGCGGCCTGGACGCGGTCGGTGTCCATACTCTCGCCGCGGTCCGCCCAGTCGAGCCACGCGGGGCGCTTTGGACCAAGCAGGGGCTCATCGAGAGCGACGAACGCGCTTAGGTCTGCGCTTGCGCGCGGCGAAGCGCATCATGCGCTTGCGGCAGCCGCCACCACGGCAAATACGGAAACAGGTGGTGCTCGTGGTGATAACCAAAATGGAAGCAGGTCAGCAGCGATAGCCAGTGCGGATAGTCATTCGTGCGGCTGTTGTGCGTGTCGGTGAACGGCTCGTGCCCGGGCTGGTGCGGCAGATACGTACCGAAATAGAAAAGCTGCAGCGAAGAGACGATCGCCGGCAAAGCCCAGAACACCCAGATATTGATAAGCGGCGCGTCGAGGATCGCCACGTAGGCAATCACGGCAGCCAGGATGATAAGCAGTTCCCGGCCGGAGAAATACTCGCGGAAAAACCGCACATACCAGGCCCAGAACGAGCCGGGATTGTCTTCGTGGAAATCAGGATCATGTTCCGTGCCGGCATGCACGTGATGGTCGCGGTGCTTGGCCTTCAGCGTGTCGAAGTCAAACGCGGCATAGAGAAACAGGCAGATCCGCCCGAACCAGCGATTGACGGCCGGGCGTCCCGGCGCGAGTGAGCCGTGCATACAGTCATGCGCGACGATGAAGATGCCAACGTAAAGCCAGCATTGCACTGCCGCGATGGCAAGGATAAGTACCGGGTTCGCTGCGGCCAGATCGACGAAAAACACCGCGTAGATATGCAGGGCCAACCAGGCGAGGATAACGCCCGCTGCCAAGCCGACCCCGATAATCGTGGTGCGCGCCTTGTCGCTGCCGCCGATACTCTCCCGGACCTGGGCAATCGTCTGTTCCACTATGCTGCCCTCCCTCTTCAGGCCGCGTGTCTGTAGGCCAGCACGTTGGCTGCCACAAGCGCGAGCGCTCCGGACGCGCCGAGCATTATCCACGGGAGGATTAACGCGTCCAGCCCGCTCGCGCGCCAGAAAATCTCATTGTAGGCTTCCACCGCCCAGGTATTCGGCGTCAACCAGCCGATATCCTGGATCCATTGCGGCATAAGGAAGCGTGGCACCATACTCCCGCCGATCGCCGAGACAATCAGCACAACGATATTGGTCAGCGTTTGCGCTTGCTGCTTGCTGCGGCAGAGCAGGACGAACACCAGTGCGAGTCCGGCCGCAGATAACGCGCTGACCACCGTCGTCCCGGCCCACGGCAGGATATGACGCGGCAGATCAACGCCGAAGGCTAGCCATGCAACTACAAAGATGATCGTGACCTGCAAAATGCCCTGCACCACCAGGAAGGCGAACTTGCCCTCGACGAGCGCCCGCGTACCCCCCGGACCGTAGGTCAGTCGATCGAACAGGCCAGCCTCCTTTTCTTCCAAGAGCGAAATCGCCCCCACGACCGACGAGTACAAAAGAAATAGGATCGCCACCGCGCCAGCGTAATAGGAGACGCCACTGGCCACGCCTACTGTTCCGGCGACGGCGATTTTCTCAATGCCCGGCTGCATGCGGAAGCTCTCGCCGTCTCCCGCCGCGGGCGCCGGAGCGGCATCAATGCGCGCGCCAAGTTCCTCGGTCTGCGATTCGGACAGGCGCAGCACGTTACGTCCCAACTCCTGTGCCGCACTGCGCAACGGCGCCCGTGGAAATGCCGCGAAATAGGCTTCGTTGAGTGCACCATCGAAAATCGACACGGCAATCTGCCGCGCGGGGTCGGTCACGATCTGCAGGGCAGGCTCACCGCTCTCTCCGGGCTTGTCGAGCGCCCCGCCCTCACGCCGGATAATCAGCCCGACGTCGGCTGCCCCGGTGCGGACCAGCTCACGCACTGCTTCCGGCGCGATCGCATCGCCGCCATGCATGCGCATCAGGCTCGGCGACTTGAAGATCTCATCCAGAAGCCGCTGCGAGGCCGCGCTGTCGCGCGAATCCGCCACGGCCACCTTCAAGTTGATCGCGCCGCCTGTTGTGCCCGCGAAGATCACTGCAAAAATGACAAACACCGTCGCGGGCAGCAGGAAAGCAGAGGCCAGCGCGCCACGATCGCGGATTAAGTTCAGCAGCATGACCCGGAACGCCGCCATCCTCATGACGGCTCTCCCTTGTCCGCGAAGTAGTTGAGTAGCGTATCGAGGCCGGGCCGGCGAACCCGTATCTCCTGGGCTTCGGGCTTGTCAGCGAGGAGGGTGCGGAACACGCGGGGCAGCTCGTCGCCATCCATTTCGATTAGGCCGCGCACGGCGTTGCTTCGCGGGTCGATGGTGAACCCCGCCGCCTTAAGCGCCGTGCAGGCATCCGCCTCGATCGCCGCGCCCAACGGCCGCGCGGCCGTCACGGAAATCTCCATACGATCGCCAAAATAAGTGCGCACCAGCGCATCCGGCGCGCCGCTCGCCATGATCTGGCCAGCGACCATCACCGCAACGCGGTCAGCCAGCAATTCCGCCTCCTGCATGTCATGCGTGGTAAGCATGATCGCCAAGCCGTCGTCACGCAGCTGGCGCAGCATGTCGCAGATATCCTCCCGCGCCTTGACGTCGATGCCCACCGTCGGCTCATCAAGGATCAGCAGCTTCGGCTCATGCATGAGCGCCGCGCCGATGTTCACACGTCGCTTCATTCCGCCAGAAAGCGACCGGACCGGATCGTTTGCCCGCGCGCTCAACCCGATACGCGACAGCAAGGCGTCGGCTGCCGCCTCCAGCTTATCTGGGGCCAACCCCATCAGCCGGCCGAACACGGTCAGATTCTCGCGCGGCGTCAACTTGTCGTAGATCGCTAGTTGTTGTGGGACGAGGCCGATGGACGCGCGGGCGGCTGGTGTTTGGCGGGGATCCTTGCCTGACACCGTCACGCGGCCGTCCGATAGCGTGATACGCCCGGTGATCGCCTTGACCAATGTCGATTTACCAGCGCCGTTGCGCCCAAGCAGCACCAGAATCTCGCTGGGATAAGACTTCAGGCTCGCGCCCCGAAGCACACTCCGCGCGCCATAGGCATAACAAGCGCCGTCCACGTCAAGCAGCGGCCCAGGCTGAGCCGCCGCCTTGTGACCGCCATCGCGCGCCGGCGGCTTGGAACTCCGACTGCCGCCGCCCTGTTCAGGGCCGGAATGATGCCTCGGGTCTTCGTCAAGAGGCTTCGGCGTTGCCAGTTCGGGCTGGGGGCGTGACACGTTCAGGACATGCTCGCGGTGCTGGTCCCGAAATTGGGACTCTGTTTCATCTTGGCGCACAGGATCTCGGCAAGATCGCTCGCGAACTGCGCGAGCATCCGCCCGTCGGGCCCCAGCGGCGCAACTTGCGCCATTGCGTCGTCCATGCCGGCGCGGGCCCGCTCTTGTGCGGCCTCGATACCCATCAGGCGAACAAGGGTCGGTTTCTCACCGTCGTGACCGACATTCTTGTGCGCGGTATCGCGCGAACTTACGGCATCGAGCAGGTCATCAAAGGTCTGAAACGCGATACCGATCGACATGCCAAACGCAGAGAGCGCCTCCAGCTCGGTCTCGCAGCGCCCGGCAACCCGCCCGCCCATCTGCGCAGCAGCGGCGAAAAGTGCGCCGGTCTTGCGCGCGTGGATGACCTCGATCTGCTCGGCTTCCATCGGTGGGCGCGCCCGCAGATCGCTGAACTGCCCCGCGACCAATCCCTGCGAACCGATGGCATCGCTCAGCACTGCGCTTAACGCCGCCCGACAGTCACCATCAAGCCGCTCTTCGCGTGCGATCACGCCAAACGCCTCATTCAACAGTGCGATGCCCGACAAGATTGCCGTGGCCTCTCCAAAAGCGCAATGATTGGCCGCCCGGCCGCGACGCAGAGTGGCGTTATCCATAGAGGGCAAGTCATCGAAAATCAGCGAGGCGGTGTGAACCATCTCAATCGCGCACGCTGGCGCAAACGCTTCCGGGCACGCCGCACTGCCATGGCCGGCAGCAAGCATGACCAGCACCCCTCGCGCCCGCTTTCCCGGCGCCAGCAGGCTATGACGCATCGCTGCAGATAGGCCGGCGGCGCAGTCGGCGCGGTCTGGGACCACACGATCCAGCGCGACATCGATCTGTTTGCCGATCTGTGAAACCACGTTATGAATAGGTTGATGCATCCCACTGCCCTCGGCGGTGTTTCCCCGTTTCGCGCGATAGGGGCCTCATGGTTATTCTCATGTCAGTGACCCGCAACCGCCACAGCGTTTTGCTCGTAATGACGTGCATCGACGCACCGCGGGTCGCCGGCGGGGATGGCCCCTCTCCCCCAGAGTTCCTATTCGCTGAGCATAATGGCTTATGAACCTCGAAACGCAATTCAAATGGCCAACATAGTCACACGCAAGAACGAGCATCTCAACATCGTACTAAGCGGTCAGGCTGCGGGACAATCTGGCGCGACAGGGTTCGATTCGATACGGTTCGAGCATGTTGCGCTTCCCGAAATGGACATGGATGATATCGACCTGTCCACCCTTTTCCTCGGACACGAACTCAGCGCCCCGCTGATTATCAGTTCGATGACAGGCGGCGTTGAGCGGGCAGCGCAGATCAACGGCAATCTCGCTGAGGCAGCGCGGGAACTGAACATCGCGTTTGCGGTCGGCTCGCAGCGTGTGGCGCTGGAGACGGGACAAACCGCCGGGTTTGACCGCGGCCTGCGCGACAAGGCCGGGTCAGTGCCGATCCTGGCGAATTTTGGCGCGGCCCAGCTCAAGACCTGGGACGGGGCCGACGCGGCGCGTCGCGCGGTGGAAATGATCGACGCGAACGCGCTCATCATCCATCTCAACCCGCTCCAGGAAGCGCTTCAACCCGGCGGCGACCGCGACTGGAGCGGCCTGCTTCGCGAAATCGAGACTCTCGCGCGGATGGCGGACGTGCCGATCATCGCAAAAGAAGTGGGCGCGGGCATTTCCGGGATCATGGCGCACCGGCTGGTCGAGGCCGGCGTGGCGGCAATCGATGTCGCTGGCTGCGGCGGGACCAGCTGGGCCGCTGTCGAGGGCGCTCGGGCTCCGGACCCAGTGGCGCGCGCGATTGCCGAGCCATTCGCCGATTGGGGCGTTCCAACAGCCTATGCCGTGGCCGAGGCCCGGCGCGTGTGTCCACAGTCCACCATCATCGCCTCCGGGGGAGTCCGGCACGGGCTTGATGTCGCACGCGCGATCCGGGTCGGCGCGGACCTGGCGGGAACGGCGGCCGGGGTGCTTGATGCCGCGTTGACTTCTGCTGAGGCGGTCGTCACACACTTTCAGGGCGTTATCGGCGCACTGCGCGTGGCCTGTTTTTGCACGGGAAGCACTACGCTTGCCGATCTGCGGCAGGCTCGTCTTATCTTACCGGCGGGCCCAGACCTAGCCGGCTCAGAGGGAAACTAACATGGACATTGCTACGGATCGTACGAACGGCGCCGCCGTCTCGCAGACGCCAAACACACCGCATACTGCGGGGCGCCATCAACGTTCTCGCGCTGTCGTGATCGGGGCCGGTTTCGGCGGCATGGCGGCGGCGCTGCGCCTGCGCGCGAAAGGCTACGAGGTCACGCTGTTGGACCGTGCCGCTCGCTGCGGCGGGCGCGCACAGGTTTTCGAGCGCGACGGCTTTCGCCACGATGCGGGCCCCACCGTGATAACCGCCAAGTTTCTGTTCGCCGAGTTGTTCGAACTGTTTGGCCGGCAGATAGACGATTATCTCACGATGGTGCCGCTCGATCCATGGTACCGCTTCCGCTTCCCCGACGGCAGCACCTTCGATTATGGCGGCACAGTCGAAGATACCCTGGACGAAATCAGGAGGTTCGAGCCAGCAGATGCCGACGGCTATCTGAAGCTGCTGGACCATTCCGAAAAGCTGTTTGACGCCGGCTTCACACGTCTGGCCGATCAACCCTTCCACAACCCGCTGACAATGCTCCGCGAGATCCCGACGCTCGTACGCCTGAAGAGCCACAACACAGTCTGGCAGGCCATCAGCAAGCATTTGAAGAACGAGAAGATCCGCCAGGCGTTTTCGATCCAGCCCCTGTTGGTCGGCGGCAGCCCGTTCGACACCACCAGCATCTACGGCCTGATCCACTATCTGGAGCGCAAATGGGGCGTTTATTTCGCCATGGGCGGCACCGGCGCGATCGTGGATGCGCTGGAAAAGCTCATGGCGCAGGAAGGCGTTGAGGTGCGCCTAAACACCACGGTCGAAAAGATCGAGACCGCGCAGGGCCAGGTTGCCGGTGTACGCCTCGAAGATGGCGACGTGATTCCGGCCGACATTGTGGTCTCCAACGCCGACCCGCTGCATCTGTACAAGAACATGCTCGATACGGGCGATCGCCGATGGAGCGCGCGTCTGAAAACCAACTACATGCGCAAGTCGATGGGGTTGTACGTTCTTTATTTCGGCACGCGAAAACAGTACCCCGATGTGGCGCATCACACGATCTGGCTCGGCGCGCGTTATAAGGAGCTGCTCGACGAAATCTTCAAGAAAAAGAAACTCGCCAACGATTTCTCACTTTATGTTCACCGGCCAACGGCAACGGATCCGAGCTTCGCGCCAGAGGGGTGCGACTCGTTTTACGTGCTCTGCCCCGTGCCAAACCTCGACGGCAATATCGACTGGGCCAGCGAAGGCCCACGCCTGCAACAGCGTATCGTCGATGCCCTGGACGAAACCATGCTGCCCGGGCTCAACGAGACGATTACGGCAAGTTTCTACATGACGCCTGAGGACTTCCGGCACGACTACCTGAGCGAGGCTGGCGCTGGCTTCTCCGTGGCGCCGCACTTCACACAATCGGCATGGTTCCGCTTCCATAACCGCGCGGAAGGGCCTAAGGGCCTTTACCTCGTGGGCGCGGGCACGCATCCGGGAGCGGGACTACCCGGCGTGCTAAGTTCTGCGAAAGTGATCGAGAAGCTCGTGCCCGAACTTCAAAGCGTGTGCGCATAACGTGCGGATGGTCAGGGAAGGGGGTAACAAATACCCGTCCCTGACCAAGCGATTAGCGTTGGAAAGGATCCCAGCCGCCAGATGATGAGTTCGTCGCGCTGAAACTCGCCGAAGGGGGCGTACTTCCGATCGCTGCCGTGCGATAACTGCGCGATGTCACAATCACGCGGGTCCCCACGCGAACCTTCCGGTAAAGCTCCTGCACGTGGGAATCATGCATACGGATGCAGCCGCTTGACACCTCGCGGCCAATCAATTGCGGGGCATCGGTGCCATGGATGCGGTACAGCGTGCTGCCGAGATACAGGGCGCGGCTGCCCAGCGGGTTACGCGGATGACCACCGGGCACGTAAGCTGGAAGGCTCGGGTCTTCGCGGCGCATCCGCGCTGTTGGTGTCCAGCCGGGGTTCACCCGCTTCTGGGACACGCGGAGCGTTCCGCCCCAACGATGCTTGGGCTGTGGCGCTGCAATCGGGTAGCTCATGGCTCGGCCGCGCTGGCGCACGTGATACAAACGCCGGTCGCCGAAGCTGACGATGATCGTTCCGGGTGCATAGCGCTTTGAAAACGACACCATGGACCGGCCCGAAGCACCGAATGAGAAAACGGAAGAAAACTGCGCTGACGCCGAATTATTGATCGCCGGAGCAGCCGTAAATGCCGCGGTACACAACGCCACCGCCGCCAACCAAACGAATGTCTGTCTCATCGAACCCACCTTTTGAAATCCGCGGCTAACGCCGCTCGCCGGAACCATCACCATAAGCAGCAGATGTTACGGAGCTATTTCCAAGGGTGTGGCAATAGGGCCGCAGCCATTAGGGGGAATACGTTCTCCCGACTCCGGCACCGCGGCCATTCGCCTTGATGGCAGCGCGACAACACTAGCCTGCCGCGTTGGATCGGCGAGCGTCCCGGCCGGTCTGCTACCCCTGCCCTTGAAAACAGCTTCTGTAGAAGGAAGGTACCACCGGCGCGGAGAAACCGTCCATGTGCGCCGGACTAATCACGTTCACCTGTTGCGATTTGGCTACACTTGCAGCCCGCGCCGCGCCGGGTTACGCGCTTTCCCGCAATTCCCGGCGCAAGATCTTGCCGACGATCGATTTCGGCAATTCGTCGCGGAATTCGATCGCGCGCGGCACCTTATAAGGGGTCATCTGCTCGCGGCAGAACGCGAGGATCTCATCCGCGCTGAGAGACGGGTCTTTCCTGACAACTACCGCCTTGACCGTCTCGCCGGAATGTTCGTCGGGAACTCCGACAACACCGGCCTCCAAGACACCGGGGTGAGAGGCAATAACGGACTCGATTTCGTTGGGATAGACATTAAAGCCGGAGACGTTGATCATGTCCTTGGTGCGATCAATAATGTAGAGATACCCCAGCTCATCCATCTTGGCCATGTCGCCGGTGCGCAGATAGCCGTCGTCGGTGAACACCAGAGCGGTTTCCTCGGGACGCTGCCAATAGCCAGCCATGACCTGAGGTCCGCGGATACACAACTCGCCCGGTTCGCCGATGGCGACCTCTGCGTCTTCAGGGGTGCGGATGGAGACATCGGTTGAGGAGATCGGCAGGCCGATGGACCCTGTGTAATCCGTAATATCGAGCGGGTTAATGGTCGCAGCAGGCGATGTCTCCGTGAGCCCGTAAGCTTCGACCAGCGGCGTTCCCGTCACCGCTTTCCATTCCTCTGCAACGCTCTTTTGTACTGCCATGCCGCCGCCAAGCGTGAGCCTTAGCGCAGAAAAATCAAGCTTACGAAAGTCGTCATTATGCAGCAGCGCATTGAACAGCGTGTTCACGCCGGTGATTGCAGTAAATGGCTCCTTTTCTAGCTCCTTAACGAAGGCCGGGATGTCGCGGGGATTTGTAATCAGAACATTTTTCGCACCAATCTTGATGAAAACCAGACAATTCGCCAGTAATGCAAAGATATGGTACAGCGGCAGCGCCGTCACGATCACTTCTTGCCCGTCACGCACATGCGGCTTGATCCAGGCGTAGGCCTGTTCCAGGTTCGCGATCATATTGCGGTGCGTGAGCATCGCGCCTTTCGGGATGCCGGTGGTACCGCCGGTGTATTGCAAGAACGCCAAGTCTTCCGGCGCCACGTCAACCTGGTGATATTGCCGTTTCGCGCCAGCCGCGAGTACGTGCTTGAAGCGGAGAGCCCCTGGAATGTTCCAGTTCGGCACCAGCTTCTTAACGCGTCTTACGACCAGATTGACGATGTTGGCCTTCGGGAACGCAAGCATATCGCCCAGCCGGGTAATGATGACATGCTCGACGTTCGTCTGCGGAAGCACCTGTTCCAGCGTATGGGCAAAATTCTCAAGGATCAGGATCGCTTTCGCGCCCGAATCCGCAAGTTGCCCGCCCAACTCGCGGGGCGTGTAAAGAGGGTTGCAGTTGACCACCGTATAGCCGGCCCGAAGGATGCCGAGCATCGCAACCGGGTACTGGTGGATGTTGGGCAGCATGATCGCCACACGCGTGCCATGAGGCAGTCCGAGATCACCTTGCAAATATGCGGCGAACGCCCGTGACATCCGTTCGACTTCGCCATAGCTGTATGTCATGCCCATGCAGGCGAAAGCCGGCGCGTCGGGATAGCGCGCCGCGCTGTCACAGAACATCTCACCGACCGAGCGGTATGCCTCAGGGTTGATTTCAGCAGGAATGCCCGGCGGATAGCTGTCGCGCCAGATTGGGTCCATCTCCTCCCTCCCAAGTCTCCCCGGCTCGGATAAATTGGCCGGATTTTGCAACGTATGCAGCAGGCTGAATGTTACATTAGGGCAGCTTCGCCAGGGGCGAAAAGAGCGCTTTGTTGAGTGATCGCCGGCCACACCAGCAGAAATGTGTGCGGTCCGACGCCATTCCAGGAGGAACCATGTCTGAATACGATCTCTTCAAGGATGTTGATGCTTATATCGAAAACCACTTCATCGTCGATGACCCGGCGCTTGATGCCGCGACAGCCGCCGCGAAAGCTGCAGGCCTTCCCGATATCGCTGTATCGCCGGTGCTGGGTAAATACCTATATTTGCTTGCAAAACTGATAAACGCGCGCCGCATTCTGGAGATCGGCACGCTCGGCGGATATAGCACAATATGGCTGGCGCGCGCGCTGCCCGAGGATGGCAAGCTTGTTACGCTTGAATATGAACCGAAACACGCCGGGGTGGCGCGCGCTAATCTCGACCGCGCCGCGGTTGGCTCGTGGGTTGAGATCATCGTCGGCGCGGCCGAGCAGTCGTTGCGCGAGCTCGACGAGCGGGGCGAGCCACTGTTCGATATGGTTTTTATCGACGCCGATAAGGAGAGCTACACCGGCTATCTCGATTGGTCGGCACAGCTCACCCGTCCCGGCGGGTTGATCGTTGCTGACAACGTGGTTCGCAATGGCCGCGTACTCGACACCGAAACGCAAGATTCGATGGTCCGGGGAGTCCAGGCGTTCAACGACGCGCTGGCGAACAACCGCCGTCTGGAGGCTGTGATCACCCAAATGGTCGGGGCGAAAGGACATGACGGCCTTGCGCTTGCCATGGTGAGGCACTGACCCGCGGCGGCAAACCGGAGACCACCTCCCCGCGTAGAACTTGATACACCGACCGAGCACACGGATGACGAACTATGAAAAAGCAACTTTCCGCAGCAGTGGCCCTCCTCGGCGTGGTGACCGCCACGCCTGCTGCCACGATTTCTTCCGAGGCGCAGACGCGTTCGGCGCATAACTTCAGTTTCACCACGATCGGCGGCGAGCCGATGCCGCTCAGTCAGTATGCTGGTAAGGTCGTGATGGTGGTGAACACTGCTTCGCTGTGCGGTTTTACGCCGCAATATCAAGGACTGCAGGCGTTGTGGCAGGACTACCGTGATCGCGGGCTGGTCGTGATTGGCGCGCCGTCCAACGATTTCGGCGGCCAGGAGCCGAAGAGCGAGGGCGAGATCAAGGATTTCTGCCAGGGCGCGTTCGGCGTGAACTTCCCGTTGACCGAGAAGGTTCATGTGAAGGGCCCGGAAGCGCATCCGTTTTACCAATGGGCACGTGAGGTCGGCGGTGAGAAACTGGCCCCGCGCTGGAACTTTCACAAATATTTGATCTCGGCCGACGGCAAGCTGGTCGGGGCCTTCAGCACCCGGACCAAGCCGCAGGCGAAGGACGTGACCGACGCGATTGAAGAGCAACTCGCCTCGGCAAAGATCAACTAAGCGCAGATGTCCGAGAAGCGCTCCAATAGCGCGGGACGCGACCTCGTCCTCGTGCTCGGTGATCAGTTGTCTGTCAATTTGAGCAGCCTGCGTGCGGCCGATCCAGCAAATGCGGTCGTGCTGATGGCTGAGGTCTACGATGAGGCGACTTATGTCCCTCATCATAAAAGGAAAATTGCGTTCATATTCGCGGCGATGCGCCACTTTGCGGAGGAACTGCGCACCGCAGGCTGGGAGGTCAACTACACCAAGCTCGACGACCCGGACAACGCTGGCTCGTTCGGCGGCGAGGTCGAGCGCGCGGTCGAACGGCACCGCCCATCACGCTTGATCGTCACCGAGCCGGGCGAATGGCGCGTCGCGCAGATGTTCTCGGACTGGCGCGCGCTTTTCGACATCCCGGTCGAGGTGCTGGACGACGACCGGTTCATGTGCTCCCGCGAAGACTTCCACGACTGGGCCAAGGGCCGCAAAGCCCTGCGCATGGAATATTTCTATCGTGACATGCGCCGCCGGACCGGGTTGCTCATGGACGGCGATGAACCCGAGGCCGGGCGCTGGAATTTCGACGCGGAAAATCGCAAACCGGCAGACGACGACCTGTTTATGCCGCAGCCAGCGCGCTTTGCGCCTGACGACACGACGCGTGAGGTGCTTGATCTCGTTGGCGCGCGCTTTTCCAATCACGTCGGCGATCTTGAGCCGTTCTGGTTCGCCACCACCCGCGAAGATGCCGAGGCCGCCTTCGAGACGTTCCTGAAAGACGCCCTGCCCTCGTTTGGCGATTATCAGGACGCCATGCTCCAGGACCGCAAATTCCTGTTCCACAGCGTCTGCGGGCTGTACTTGAACGCCGGCCTGCTCGATCCGCTTGAAATGTGTCGCCGCGCCGAAGCTGAATATTACGCCGGTCGCGCACCGCTCAACGCTGTCGAGGGCTATATTCGGCAGATCCTCGGCTGGCGCGAATACATCCGCGGGATCTATTGGCTGAAGATGCCTGATTATGCGGACGCCAACTTCTTTGAGGCCGACAACGACCTGCCCGACTTCTACTGGACCGGCGAGACGGAGATGGCCTGCGTGCGCGCCGCCGTCGGCCAGACCATAGAGGAAGCCTATGCGCATCACATCCAGCGGCTGATGATCACCGGCAACCTGGCGATGCTGATGGGCGTCGA
>CAYXPZ010000045.1:6866-19691 GCA_964466965.1 uncultured Hyphomicrobiaceae bacterium | reverse complement strand
TCACGCCCTCGCGTGTGTTGCGGTTCTTCGTGCGCCGGCTGTTCGACTTCCTGCGCGGCATTGATATGCTGATCTGGTCGCTGATCTTCATTCGCGCGTTCGGCCTCGGCCCGTTGACCGGAGCGCTGGCAATCGCGTTTACCGATACCGGCACGCTTGGCAAGCTGTTTTCAGAGGCGTTGGAGAATGTCGAGAACAAGCCCATCGAAGGTGTGCGCGCGACCGGGGCCAATGCGCTCCAGCGCTACCGCTTCGGCGTGATCCCGCAGATCCTGCCGGTATTTTTGTCGCAGACCATCTATTTTCTGGAAGCCAACACGCGCTCGGCCACCGTCATCGGCGCGCTCGGCGCGGGCGGGATCGGGCTGCTGCTCGTCGAGACGATGAATACCCAACGCGATTGGGAGAACGTCGCCTACCTCATCGCGCTGACGATCCTGCTGGTGATCGCGATGGACTCGCTGTCCTCGTGGTTGCGCCGGCGCTTGATCAAGGGTGGCGACGACCCGACGCTCGCGGCGCGCGCGATCTGAAGGTTTAGAAGCGCAGGACCCGCATCCACCGTGCGATGTTGATTAGGCTGATAAGTGCGCCGGCCACATAGGTCAGCGCCGCGGCCCGGAGGATACCACGCGCAGCAGGCATATCGCGCTCGGGGATGTATTGCCCCGCCCGCAGCACCGGTAACGCCCGCTTGAAGCTCGCATCAAACTCCACCGGCAGCGTGGTCAGGTGCACCAGCACCGTAAATCCGATCAGCGCAAGCCCGGCTCCAATCTGCAGCAGCATACCGGCGGGATGTTTGACCACCACGGCCATGATCGGCGCGGCGATCATCACGAACATGCCGACACGCTCCACGATCGCCCCGGTCTTCGCCAGCCGCGTGCGCGCCACAAGCGGCGGATAGCGCGTCGCGTCCTGCATGGCGTGACCAACCTCGTGCGCGGCCACCGTCACGGCTGTCAGCGAACGGCCTGCAAAGTTGTCAGACGAAAGCCGGACCGTCTTTGTCTCTGGATCATAGTGATCTCCGATATCGGTCTGCTCGACGCCAACCTCGCGCAGCTTCATCTCGTCGAGTAAATGCCGCGCGAACTGGCCCCCGGTACCCGGAAAATCGGGCCTATCGGCGCTGTGACGCGACATCACCGCGCGCACCCACAGTTGGGGCAGCGTGGCCAGCGCAAGCAGCAGGATCAATGCGAAGAGGCCAACGATCACAGGTGATTGTCTCCCACGCCGTTACCGCTGCTCAGCCACTTTTGGTTTTTGAGGTTGTCCTGGAAAACGCTTTTAGAAGGGCTGTGCGCCAACCCGCGACCTCAGATAGGCGAGGCGGAGCCGTGCTCCGCCTCCAGGGGGTGATTAGTGCAAGCTGACGACGCGGAGCTCTTGCTCCTTGGCGTTGGCAACTGCGCCCGGATGGCTGTCCGCAAGCGCGATTGGCGTCCCGTCCGCGGCATGCAGCGCATAAAGGTCCACACCCTCCGGCACGTCTTCCAGCTGCGGGAACAGCTTTTTCATTTCCTTGGCTTTTACCGCCTTGATGTAGGCGATCTCACCACCGCCGAGCACTGCGAACTCCTGAGCGCTCATCGCCCGGTCCTGTGTCTCGGATGTGTTCAGATGGTCTGTCATTGCCTTCATCCTCCTTTATAGCCGGAGCGCATGGCCCGCCTCGGTCGGCGGTTGCCGTCGCAGCCAAGCATGTCGGCCGGTTTCGGCTTTTCGATCATACCTGAAATTGTTGGCTCTTGCAGCGCAACAGACCTGTGCGAACCGCGTCACGTATTTGTCTCCCGCGTTTCGATCGGGATGGTTTGCGCGGTCGCCTCGACGTTTGGCCGCACAAGTTCGATTGCCAGAAGACCGTTCTCCAAAACGGCGCGTCGTACCTCGATATCTGCGGCAAGCACAAAGTGACGGCGAAATTGCCGCGCGGCGATACCGCGATGCAGGAACACCTTGTCTGCCTCGTCCGCCTGCGCGCCCGCGACAGTCAACCGGTTGCCCTGTAGCGTGACATCCAGTTGCTCGGGCATGAACCCGGCCACCGCCAGCGTAATGCGAATCACCTCGTCGCCGGAGGCGCCGCTCTTTCTGTGCTCGACATTATAGGGCGGGTAACCTTCGCTCCCCCCTTTCGGCTGCCGGCTAATGGCCTGATCCAGCTCATCGAAGCCGAGATACAGCGCGCTGCCGGATACCGACATACGCGACATTGGCAAGCCCTCTAAAGCCCTACGCGACCATGCGCTTCGGTCGCAGGAACGCCGCGTTCCGCGCGCGTCCCGCCGGCCCATTATGGCACCGGCTTCACCACTGGATATGGGCGTCTCTTGATGCCTTTCAACCTGAGCCGAAACCGGCCCAAATGCACCCGAAACGCGTTGCGAATACCTCAGCGGACGCCTATTCTCCATCTCAACAGGCGGCAATTTCAACTCATCCGAGGGCTCGACCGATGGTTTATGGACCGGCACAGAGGCATCAGACTGTCCCCGTCAACGTCGGCGGCGTTACCGTGGGCGGCGGCGCGCCGGTCGTGGTGCAATCCATGACGAACACCGACACCGCCGATGTGCAGGCAACGGTGCAACAAGTCGCTGAGTTGGCGCGGGCCGGCTCCGAGGTGGTGCGCATTACGGTTGACCGCGACGAGGCGGCTGCTGCGGTGCCGCATATCCGCGATCAATTGCTCGCACGCGGCGTGAACGTGCCGCTTGTCGGCGATTTTCACTATATTGGACACAAGCTGCTCGCCGACCATCCGGGCTGCGCAGAAGCGCTCGACAAATACCGCATTAACCCCGGGAATGTCGGCTTTAAGGACAAGCGAGACAAGCAGTTCTCCCAGATCATCGAGATGGCGCTGCGCTACGATAAACCGGTGCGCATCGGCGTGAACTGGGGCAGTCTCGACCAGGAACTGCTGACGAAGCTGATGGACGAGAACGCCGAGGCCGGATCGCCGCTGACAGCGCAGGGTGTGCTGCACGAGGCGATGGTGCAATCAGGTCTGCTATCTGCCGAACGGGCGCAAGAGCTGGGCATGAGCGCCGATAAGATCGTGCTGTCAGCTAAGGTTAGCCAGGTGCAGGACCTGGTCGCTGTCTACACCATGCTCGCCGAGCGCAGCAATTACGCGTTGCATCTGGGCCTGACCGAAGCGGGCATGGGGTCGAAGGGTATCGTGGCCTCGACGGCGGGAATAGGCGTGCTGCTCCAGCAGGGCATTGGTGACACCATCCGCGTTTCGCTCACACCGGCGCCGGGCGGCGCGCGCACGCAGGAGGTCGAGGTCGCGCAGCAGATCCTGCAGGTGATGGGCCTGCGCACCTTCGTGCCAGTCGTGGCCGCCTGCCCCGGCTGTGGCCGGACGACAAGCACGCTGTTTCAGGAGCTTGCGCGCGATATTCAGGACCACCTCAACGCGTCGATGCCGGAGTGGCGGGAGCGCTACCCCGGTGTGGAGACTCTGAACGTCGCGGTGATGGGCTGCATCGTGAATGGGCCGGGCGAATCGAAGCACGCCGATATCGGCATCAGCCTGCCTGGCACGGGCGAAAGCCCAGCCGCGCCGGTGTTCATCGACGGCAAGAAGGCCGCCACCCTGCGCGGTCCGAACATCGCGGATGACTTCAAGGAAATGGTGGCCGATTACATCGAGCAGCGCTTCGGCGAGAGTGCGCCGGACGAGACTAAGCGCTCCGCCTGATCCGCGTCGCGAGGAAACCACGCTAATTGTAACTGACGCTTGGCAGCCAGGTCACGATGCTAGGAAATTCGAACACCAGCGCCAGCCCGATTAACTGCAGGATTATGAAGGGCACCACGCCCTTGTAGATGTCGATCACGGTGATCTCCGGCGGCGCCACGCCCTTGATGTAGAACAGCGCGAAGCCCACCGGCGGCGTCAGGAACGAGGTCTGCAGGCAGACCGCGAACAGGATCGTGAACCACACCAGATCAAAGCCGAGGCTCTGGACCACCGGCGCGACCAGCGGCAGCACGATCAACGTGATTTCTACCCAGTCGAGGAAGAAGCCCAGCAGGAATACGACCAGCAGGATCACCATCAGAATGCCGGTCGGCTCGAACGGCAAGCCGAGCAGCGCCTCTTCGATGACACGGTCGCCGCCCAAGCCGCGCAATACCACCGCGAAAGCGGTTGCACCAACGAATATGGCGAAGATGAAGGCAGACGTGCGCGTGGTCTGGATGAGCGATTGTTTGAGGACGCTGAAGGTCAGCCTCCGGTTGATCGCCGCGAGGATCATAGCGCCTGCCGCGCCGACGCCGGAGGCTTCGGTCGGCGTGGCGAAGCCGAAAAAGATTGAGCCAAGCACCGCCAGGATCAGCGCGGCTGTGGGCACGACGGCCTTGATCACGCCCCAGATGACGCCGAGCGTGATCTTGGGCAGGTCTTTAGGCAGCGGCGCGCTATTCGGGCTGACATAGGCCAGACCGAGCACATAGGCCACATACATCGCGCCGAGCAGCAGGCCGGGGAACAACGCGCCGAGGAACAAATCGCCGACAGACGCGTCAGGGGTGGCGAGCCGGTCCGCCATGAGGACAAGCATGATCGATGGCGGGATCAGAATGCCGAGCGTGCCGGTTGCGCAGGATGTGCCCACCGCGAGCGACTTGGAATAGTTGTTTTGCATCATCACCGGCAGCGACAGCATGCCGAGCAGCACCACCGACGCACCAATGATCCCGGTGGTCGCCGCGAGCAGCACCCCCATCACGATGACCGTCACCGCATAGCCGCCGCGGACAGCGCCGAACAGCTTGACCATGTTGTTCATCAGCTTTTCGGCCACGCCGGACTGGTCCAGCATGATGCCCATGAAGATGAACATGGGCAGCGCCACGAGCGTGACATTTTCCACGATCGCCCAGATGCGCCCGGCCAGCACGCCCAGCGAACTGCCGAAATCGAACCACAGGTCCGCGCCAAAATACTCGACCGAGATGATCCCGACGCCGGTCCAGATGACCGATGTCCCGGCTAGCACCCAGGCGACCGGGAAGCCGGTGAGCAGCAGCACGCCGAACGTGGCGAACATGCCGATTACGAAATATTCCTCCAGGCCCAACGCCGGGATCCTCCCTCAGATTTCAGCCCGTTTCGGCTCTCGTTTCTTGTCCTGCGACCTGCGCGAAAAGCGATTTAACCCCGAACGATGTCCGATACGCGCTTTCCGGGTCCGGTTTTAGCCGTTGACCGGCCTTCTCGTTGATCGCGGCCATCCGAAAAGTTGCGTCGTGCACTTTGACAGCCGCGAAATTGCGCCAGCCAGCAGCAGGGCAAAGGCAAGCGCCATGATGCCTTTCAGCGCCCATCGCGCCGGCAGACCGGCGGGAGCCTGGGAGCGCTCATTCTGTTGATAGGAACTGAGAAAATAGTCGATCGCGCCATCGAGCGCGATGATCAGGAATGGGAGCAACAGCAACAGGATGCCCAGCAACTCGATCCAGGCTTTAGCTCCGAGCGACAGCCGCTCATGCAAAACGTCCACGCGGACATGGTCGTCGGTGACCAGCGTGTAGGATAGGCCAACAAGCCACGCCGCACCGGCAAGGTGCCAGGAGATTTCCTCAAGCATGACCGAGCCTTGCCCGAAGGCGTAGCGGCCAATCACCGAATAAAGGATGACGCCGACGACCGGCAGCCACAGCAGGGAGAACAGGAAGCCCACGCTGTTCAGAACCGTGTCCACCGCGTCGGAAAACCGGTTTGGGGGGAGTTCGGTGTGGTGGACGAACTCTGGCATCGCTGCCGAACCGATGCCTGGAGCGCTGGATGGCTGGTTTTCAGACATGCCGCTTTCCCTCTGGACGGCGGTGCGCTGGCTGCGCATTCCCTGCGACATCGTTGCGCCGGTAAGGCGCACCGCGCAAGGTCTGGCCGGGTCTCAAGGATGCCCGGCGCCAGGTTTGACGCCGGGCACTTAATCGCCTGTGAGCTATGCCTTACTCGGCCGCTTCCAGATCAGCCGGGAGATAGGCCCGCTGGTCCCAAACATCATAGTCTTCCTGGAACGCCTGTTGGGACTCGTACACGCGCTTGAAGTCCGCATCGTTCGCAGCTTCTTCTTCGAGAACTTCTTGCGTGATGCCCTTCAACTGTTTCAACACGTCGCGCGGGATCTGGTCGGCCTGGACGCCCTTATCGCGGAAGCCCTGCAACACCTTACCGTTTTTATATTCGCCCTCTGTGAGGCCCCACATGGTGGCCGCGGTGCAGGTGGTCTCGATCAGCGCCTTCTGCTGGTCGGTTGCGGCGTCCCACTCATCCTTGTTGATCAGCATGTATTGCGCCGTGAACGGCTGGTGCCAGCCCGGGAACAGGTTGTATTTCACGACTTCGTTGAAGCCGAGGATTTGGTCGATCGCTGGCATCGAAAACTCGGTCGCGTCGATGGTCCCGGTCTGCAGCGCCTGGAACAGCTCGCCGCCCGGCATCATGGTCACGGACGCCCCCAGCTTCTCCAGCACCTTGCCACCGAGGCCGGCAAAGCGGATCTTCATCCCCTTGTAGTCTTCCAGGCTCGTGATCGGCTCCGAGTACCAGCCCGCGGTTTCCGGTCCGATGATGCCGCACAGATGCGCGTAAACGTTAAAGCCCTTGTTGGCGTAGACTTCCTGGAGCATGTCATGACCCGGGCCGTGGAAATACCAGGCCGAGAATGCCCACGGTTTAAGCCCGAATGGCACCGCGGCGAACAGGGGGACAGCGGGGATCTTGCCCTGATCATAGCCGATCCAGGTGTAGCCTGCTTCGACCTTGCCGTCCGAGACCGCCTGCAGGATTTCAAACGGCGGAACCAACTTGTCAGGCTCAAAAACGCGCACCTGAACGTCGCCACCGCTGGCCGCGTCGAGCTGCTTGGCGACATATTGCGACGGTGACCCAAGACCGGGAAGCTTGGACGCGAAAGCGATCGGCATTTTCCAGCGGATCGACTCTGCCGCCGCCTGGTCAACGGGGCCGCCGGAAGCCAGCAGGCCTCCTAGCGCGAGCGCGCCGGCAGCATTTCTCACATGTCTTGCAAGACTCATTAAAGAACCTCCCACAACGTTGCCGCGATGCATTCGGACGCGGAAATCTGGTTTAAGATTGGGGACGTGAATGCCACTTACCCCTACCATTTTTAGGCCGTCTCAGGCTATGGCAGCGCCCGCGAATTCGCAAGCTGCGTATCGCTTCAGAGGTCATTTAGACCACAGACGCCCCCGGAGGTTATGTTGCACTGCGCGGCTATATTGCGCTGCATCACGTTTTTGTCTGGAAGAAGCTACGACTTTAGTTTTAACTTGTGGGCTTAGTTCGCTGATCGACGCGACCCAAAGTAGACTGGACAACCATGCAGGAGGGTTGCATGAGTCTTACCGATCACTTGCGACTTGTCGCTGTTGTTGCCGCGTTCGGCTTCGTTGCTGCTGTCCTGATCGGAATGATATAGCGCGATCCGAAAAGTGGAATCCGGGTCTTCGGAAAGATCGCGCGCAGAATTCACAAAGCTAGAGCCGCGTCCTGCTTCAATCGGAATGGATGCGGCTCTAGTGCATCGACGCATTCATTCGCTTCACCGAGCAGTGAGTCCGAAAGCTAAAGTATGCGTCGATGCGCTAGGGCGCGTTCAATGGAACCGGAATCTCTGAACGCGCTCTAAGTTGTTGTTTTGTCGCGTTTTCGTCGCTTCGCGCCGGCCCGCGGCTTCGAACGCAAAACCGGTTCCCACTTTCGCTGAAAACACTCTAGACGCCGGCACGCTAAACCAAACCGTCGCACATCCACACGTATCAAATGATCAACGCCGCAGCCGAAGGGGTCTGCTGCGGCGCCGTGTTGGGCTGTGCGCCGGTCGGGGTGGGGGATGGCGCCGTGTGGCGTTATCTGCTCAATGACACCTGAGCGACCGGCACGTGACGTCCCTTTGCCGGATCGAATTGCGATATCGTCACGGTGTGGCGGCCGCCGCCCGAGAAGCTTACCGACAGCCGTCCCTCGAAATTCGGCCCCTGGAAGGATGCGCGCAGGCGCCGCCCTTCGAGTCGGCCCTGTACACGGCCGGTATTATTCGCGATGTTCTCAGTCCAGATACCGCTGACGCTGTTGCCGTTGCACTTAACATTGGCTGTCGCGCGAATGCGATAATCGGTCCCGGCGCAGTTGATGGATTGCTGGAGGCCGTGCCCCCCGCCCGTCGTGACATAACTGATCCGGCAGAGGATGCGCTCAGGCTGGCCGCCGATTGGGGTCACCGTGCCGGAGCCGCGCCATTGTCCTGCGAGTTGGGACAGCAGTTGCGCCCCTTCCGAGGTGCATGCGGCGAGCGCGGCCGAGCTTCCCGCAAACAGGAGCAAGGCAGCTGCGAGCGTCGCCCCGAGGGCGCTAGAGCGGAACCACATCATCATCTTCAATACGCCTCCGAACAATTTTCAACTTGCGCAGCGTCAAAATGATCGCTGGCAGGAACAACAGATCCGCGACCAGCGCGGCAACCAGCATTGTCATGGCCAGACGGCCGAACAGTTGCGTGGGCGGAACGGCCGAAAACACTGTGACCGCAAGCCCAAGAACCAAGACGATCGTCGTCAGAACCAGGACGGGACCGACGACGAACACTGTTTGACGGACCGCCTTTTGCGGTGAGTCGGTCCGGCTCTCTTCCACAGCCAGGCGATTCAAAAAGTGAATCGTGTCATCCACGGCAAGGCCGAACGCGACCGTGAACGCGATCACGCTTGCATACTCCAGCCCGCCGCCGAAGGCATATAGCACAGCGCCCGTCGCGACGAGAGGAAAAAGGTTCGGTGCAATGCTGATCGCCGCCATTGAAACGGAGCGGAACGCGACGCCGATCATCACAATGACAAGAACGATGGCGATCAGAAGGCCCGTATTGAGCTGACGGATCATGCTGTCGGACTGAAGCGCCGCAACGACCGGCAAGCCGGTGACCTCAAAGGTCATCTCCGGGTAGGCCTTGCGCAGCATGTCCAGATCGTCGTCCAGCGCAAGCACGATCGGCAGGGTGTCCGAGGCGTCGAGATTAACTGTTCGCCCTGTGACCAGCGCGCCGTTCTGCGCTTCGTTGATGAAGCGCTCAGTGAGGTGTTCCGGCAGGCGCTCCAGATACGGCTCAAGGTATTTTCGGGCCTCCTCGCCGCTTTGCACGAGCCAGCGGTTCATGGTGTCGAGCGACCAGACATTGCCGATCAGCTCCTGGCGTTGCATGACGCCATGGGCGCCGCCGATGGCGCTCAATACCTGAGGGTCGAACAGATGCTGACCGTCCTGCCAACGCACCATGATATGCACCGGTTGAGCGCCGGTCAGTTTTGCATCCAGCCGCTGCGTGCCCGCCATCGCCTCCCGATCCTGCGGAATATGGTCGCTGAGCCGGTAACGCGGCTCCAGCTGCAGGTGAGCGGCCACCAGCGCAACCAGCAGAACGGCGGCAATGGCGGTCAGCTTCACGTGATGCGGTTCAACGCGCTGTGCCATCCCTAAGCAGAAACGGTCGACGCGCTGCAACATGCCAAGCCGGCTCGCGTCGGTTTCGCGGAACTGCTCTTCATTGCCGATCATCAGATAGCTCAGCGCCGGGACCACGGCCATGACTACGAAGAAGGCCGACAGCGTGCCGAAGGCTGCGCACATGCCGAAGGTCTGTATCACCGCCGAGTCGGCGTAGGTCAGGCTCAGCATGGCGAGCGAGGTGGTGATTGATGTCAGGGCGCAGGCCGGGCCGACGGTCAGGACGGTATGGCGGATGGCGCCATATTTGGTGTCGCCGCGGTCCAGCCGTCTTCGGATCGAAAAGATCATGTGCATCGCATCCGAGAAAGCGATCACCATGACCAGCGGCGGAATGGTGTTGATCAGCGTGTCGAGATCGATGCGCAAGTGGCCGATTACGCCTAGCGTGATCACAGATGCGATCACGGGACAGAGCGTGGCGATCAGGATCAGGGTGGCGCGCTGAAAGAATAAGATGGCGATCAGCGTCCCGATTACGACCCCGCCGGAATTAAACAGCAGGCGGTCAGTCTCGGTCGCCGCGCGGAGGTCGGCCTGCATCACCGGCGCACCGGCCATCGTTACCCGCAACCCCGTGCCGTCCAAGCTCCGCTTGGCTGCCGCCTTGACCTCATCGACCGCTGCGTTCAGTCCGTCTCCGGCGAGCGTCTCCTTGTCGAGTGCGACAATCAGCAGGGTCAGAGGTGTTTGACCTTCCGGCGTCGCCAGCAGCTTGCCGCTGAGCAGCGGATGTTGGCTGACCTTTTCTGTAAGCCGTTCGAATTCCTCGCCGCGCGGCATGTTGGCGGGGAACATAGGCGCCGGATACCCTTCCGCGTCGGGCGCCTGGCGCATGGAAAACACCGAGAGAACGCCGTTGACGGCCGGCACAAACTGGAGTTCAAGGTGCAGCATCCGCACGGTTTCCAGGCTGTCGGGCGTCAACAGGTCTTGCCCCTCCACGATAACGAACACGTCGTATTCGCTCGTCGGGAATCGCTCGCTCATCTGCTGGTAGGTTTTGTAAGGCTGGTTGTCGCCGCGGAAGAAGTCGCTGACGGTGCCTGTGGCTTCGATCCGCCAGACCCCCAGCGCGCAGACGATGGTAATTAGGACAAGCGCAGCGGCCGTCAGACGCGGATGCCCGACCGTAATGAGCCCGAAACGTTCAAGGCCAAAGCCGAGCTGCTGCATGCGTACTCCTGCCACGGGCGCAGCATTAAAATGCTGGTCGAGACGTTGAGCAAAAATGCCAAGATGAAGCCAGAGTGCCCACAGCGCGATCTAAGGACGTTGCGCAGGTTCGGCGCAACAAAAAACTTCGCGGGAGACAGGTTTCTGGCGGGATTGTGACTGCACAGCTACCCGTCACTTCAATGTGTCGACACAGCCTGCAGCGCCGCCCATCTCAATGGTCAGGGAAGAGGAAATCCGAATGAACAAAACGCAATAATAAACATGCGAAATTCGCATTTTGGCAACGCTCGCAACCGCCTATCCTTTCTCAGCAGGGCCGTGAGAATGCGGAGGAGGCCGCGGCGGACTGAAACAGGTATGGCGGAACGTTTGTTGAACAAAGTGGCTTGGGCATTTGCCCTTGTCTGTGTGCTCCCGATATTCGCGGCGGCGCTTTCAGCTTTTGCCGGCGATCTCGACACGTGGCGCAACGTCCTGGCCACTGTGCTGCCGACCTACACGCGCACGACGCTCATCCTGGTGTTGATCGTCGGGATTTCGACCGCTGCAATCGGCAGCGTGACCGCCTGGCTTGTCACCGCCTATCGGTTTCCGGGCCGTCAGTGGCTGGAGGTTGCGCTGGCCTTGCCCCTGGCGTTTCCAGCCTATGTGCTCGCCTATGCCTACACGCACATGCTCGACCACCCGGGCCCTGTGCAGAGCTTCCTGCGCGAGGTGACCGGCTGGGGACCGCGCGACTACTGGTTCCCCGAGGTGCGCAGCCTCGAAGGCGCCGCGGCCATGCTGACGATTGTGCTCTACCCTTATGTTTACCTGCTGGCGCGCGCCTCGTTCCGGCAGCAGTCGGCGAACGCCTACATGGTCGCCCGCACATTGAGCTGCTCGCCCGCATCGGCGTTTGTGCGGGTCGCGCTTCCCATGGCCCGGCCCGCGATCGCAGGCGGCGCCCTGCTCGCCATTATGGAGACAATTGCTGACTTCGGAACGGTCGCGTTCTTTAACGTTCAGACATTTGCCACTGGCATCTATCAAGCCTGGTTCTCGATCGGCGACAGATCTGCTGCTGCGCAGCTCTCTTTATGCCTGCTGATGTTCGCGCTTCTCATCGCCGGTCTGGAGCGCGCCCAGCGCGGGCGGGGGCGCACGGCTGGCAGCGGCGCGAGTTTCGAGGTGATAGAGCGCGCCGAACTCAAAGGCTTGCGCGGGTGGGCGGCCACGGGCGTGTGCCTTGCCCCTGTCTTGCTTGGCTTTGTTATCCCGATCATCATGCTCAGCGTCATGGCCTACGACTCCGGCCAGAGCATCCTTGATCCACGATATGTCGGGTTCTTCGTCAACTCGGTCACAGTGGCGAGTGTCGCCGCAGTCCTGACTGTGCTTGGCGCCGTCCTGATCGTCTTTCGCGCACGGACACGGCCGGGACGCAGCTCGCGCTGGCTCACCATCGTCTCGGGTCTTGGTTATGCCGTGCCTGGCGGGGTCATTGCCGTCGGTCTTATGGTGCCGGTTGCCGCCTTCGACAATGCGGTCGATGCCTTCATGGAGGCGCGCTTTGGCATCGACACGGGCCTGTTATTGACGGGATCGATCTGGCTCATGGTCGCCGCCTATATGACCCGGTTCATGGCCGTGGCGCTCAATGCCTATGACAGCGGCATGGCCACGGTGCCGCGCAATCTCGACGCGGTTGCCCGGTCGCTGGGGCACTCGGCCCCGCGCGTGCTGACGCGCATTCACTTGCCGGTCGCGAGGAACAGCGCGCTGACGGCGTTGCTAATTGTGTTCGTGGACGTGATGAAAGAGCTGCCGGCGACGATGATCCTGCACCCGTTCAATTTTCAGACCTTGGCCGTTCAGGCGCACCGGCTGGCCGCGGATGAACGGCTTGCCGAGGCGGCCGTGCCGTCACTGGCGCTGGTGGCGGTCAGCCTCGTTCCCGTCGTCTTGTTATGCCGGACGCTGAGCCGCGAGCAACGCCTGCACAGCCCATCGCCCGCGCGCTATGGCACCGCGATCAAGCCGGGCTAAGGCGAAAAAAAGCCGCGCCCGAAGGCGCGGCAGACTGTTCCGTGGAGGGGAACAGAGAC
>CAYXPZ010000045.1:0-6766 GCA_964466965.1 uncultured Hyphomicrobiaceae bacterium | reverse complement strand
AAAAAAAGCCGCGCCCGAAGGCGCGGCAGACTGTTCCGTGGAGGGGAACAGAGACCTATGGCCAACCAACTTCGTTGAAGACCGCCTGGGCCTCAGGCGCATTTTCCCCGTAGACCACCGCGCCAGTCGAAGTGTCCGGAATGAAGTAACCGAGCTGCGCGACGCCCTGATCGAGCGGAACGCCCGGGACGGCCGGGAACTCGTTATTCTGCTTGGCGAAGTGCGACTGCGCGAAATCGGTGGTCAGGAACTCTAGGAATGCCACCGCATTTTCGCGGTTCGGCGCACTCGCGGTCACGGCCGCCGCCGCCAGGTTCACATGCGCGCCCCGGCCGCTCTGGTTCGGCCAGACCCAGCCGATCTCGTCTGTGCTGCCGGTCAGGCCGTCGACATCGCCAACAAGACCGCGCACGAAGTAATAGTGGTTGGAGACGGCAATATCGCATTCACCGGAGACGATGCCGCGCAGCTGGTCGGTGTCGCCGCCCTGCGGTTCGCGGGCCATGTTCTCGCGCACGCCGGCCGCCCATTCCTTGGCTGTCTCGCGACCGTGCACCTCGATAATCGAAGACATCAGCGACAGGTTGTAGATGTTCGAGGACGACCGGATGCAGATCATGTCATCGTATTGTTCATCGGCGAGCGCCTCATAGGTCTGCGGCGGATTTTCCACGCGGTCCTTGGCGTAGAATATGATGCGCGCGCGCTGCGACATGCCGAACCAGTGGCCATCCGGGTGACGCAGATGCGGCGGAATGCGCTCGTTCAGCACCTCTGAGTCCACCGGCGAGAGCAGACCGGCCTGATCCGCGCGCCAGACGCGTCCAGCATCAACCGTTAGAAACACGTCAGCGGGGCTGTTCTCGCCCTCAGCCTGCATGCGGGCGATTAACTCGTCGCTCTTGCCTTCGATGCGGTTGACGGTAATGCCGGTGCGTTTGTTGAATTCGTTAAAGAGCACGTCGTCGGTGTCGTAATGGCGCGCGGAGTAGATGTTGACCTCGCCATCAGCCTTGGCGACGGACGGTAACGATGCCGCCATCACAAAGCTTGCAAGCGCGCCGAGCATCACGCGCGCTGTAACAGATTGCTTCATTGGTTTCCTCCAATAGACCAGGGTCCAAAGCCCCGAAATCGGATTGCGATCGGTGGGCGAAACGGGGTGGCGAGCGCGCCGAACTGCCGGCGACTTATCCAACCCGCACGGTCAGGTAAAATGAGCCTCCACTGGCTGTCAACGCAAAAACGGTTCAAAAACAATAAGTTAGAAATTCTCTAATTCTAATTCCAAACTTTTTACTCAGGAATTCAGAGTGGGCGTGTCAAACAACTCTGTGGTCAACTCGCCCAGCCGCCTTCGGTGCGCCGCCGCGAATCGCTTAGCCTCGCTGACATCAGGAGGAAGCCGTGGCGAATTTTTCGACTCACATCGCTGTTGGCGCGGTCGCCAGCGGGTTGGCGGCGTCGGTGACGCTTGCCGCGGGTGCCGTGCCAGCGAGCGAGCTTGCGACGCTCACGGCCGCAGGGATCGTCGGCAGTATCCTGCCGGATATCGATCTGCAGAAATCGCACCCCTCGCGGATGCTGTTCGGCGCGCTCGGTATCCTGTTCGCCTTCATCGCGCTGTTCCAATACTATGAGGCATATTCTGTCGCCGAACTCTGGGCGATCTGGCTTGGCGTGTATGCGCTGATCCGGCTGGGCCTCTGGCGCTTTTTCCATCGCCACGCGGTGCACCGCGGCATCTTCCACTCGGTGCTGGCCGGCATCTTGTTCATGGCGCTCACCGCGAGCGTGCTGACACATCTGCTCGGGCACGATCCGCTGGTCGGCTGGCTGGGCGGCGTCTTCGTGCTATTCGGTTATCTGGTGCATTTGACACTCGACGAAATCTATTCGGTCGATTTCGAGGGCGCTTACATCAAGCGCTCGTTCGGCAGCGCGCTCAAGATCTGGGAATACGATGCGCCGCGCGCTTCGCTGCTCATGGCCGGCGCTCTGCTGGCCGCGATCACCCTGGCCCCCAGTGTGGAGCCCTTTTTCGAAAAGATGGCGTCCTTGGAGCTGAACGCGTTTTTTCAGGAGCGGATGTGGCCCGAAGGCGAATGGTTCGCCCCGCCTTCCGCAAATGCGACCGAGACGGCTGGCGCTGATACGCTGACCCCGGGCCCATAGCCCAGCGCCCGGTTACGTGTCCAGCCGCGCACCCAACTCGCCCGCCAAATCCTGAATGAATTGCCAGGCCACGCGGCCCGACCGCCCGCCGCGCGTGATCGCCCATTCCTTGGCGCGCGCCTCCAGCGCATCAGGCTCGATCGGCAGACTGTAATACTGCGCATAGCCGCGCACCATCTCCAGGAAGTCGTCCTGCGAGCAGTGGTGGAAGCCGATCCACAGCCCGAAGCGATCCGACAGCGAAACCTTTTCCTCCACCGCCTCGCCCGGATTGATTGCGGTAGACCGTTCGTTTTCCACCATGTCGCGCGGGATCAGGTGGCGCCGGTTCGATGTTGCGTAGAAGATCACGTTCTCCGGCCGGCCCTCGATCCCGCCTTCGAGCACGGCCTTCAATGACTTGTAGGACGTGTCGCTTTCATCGAAGGAGAGATCGTCGCAATATACCACGAAGCGGTTGGCGTCGCCGCGCATGGCATGCAAGCACTGCGGAAGCGTACCGATGTCCTCGCGATGGATCTCCACGAGCTTGAGGCCCGGCCCGTTCTCCGACGCAACCATCTCGCTGGCCCGCGCGTGCACCGCCTTCACCAGCGAACTCTTGCCCATGCCGCGCGCCCCCCAGAGCAGCGCGTTGTTGGCCGGCAACCCGCGGGCGAAGCGCACCGTGTTATCGAGCAGCCGGTCGCGCATCGGCGCGATGGCGCGCAACAGCTCCAGCGGTACCCGGTTAACCTCAGGCACGGGCTGGAACTCACCCGGCTCGGGGTGCCAGATGAACGCCTCGGCCGCGCCAAAATTCGACGGCGCAGGGCGCGGCGGCGCCATCCGCTCTAATGCATTGGCGATGCGCTCAATCAGCGAAAACTGCCGGAAACGATCGTGTTGCTCTTGCGCTGTCATGCTGAGGTCCTTGCTGTGTCGCTGCGTCCTAGCCGCTTCCAGCGCGGTTTGTCCAGCCGAGGGCTTCGCGAAAAACGCCGGGGCTGTGCCGCAACGGGGTCGTAAAATGAGATGGACATGATTATTTCGATTTGAGGACGCAGGTGCTGTCTGCAATCGGTTGCAATGCATATGTGTGCGGCTATAGTCGCGGCCAGTTGCGGGGCTGGTCATTCGTAAGCTTCCTATACGGTTGCATTGTACCGTCTGGCGCCCGCGCAGCTATCAGCGATGAAGGCGTCTACAAAGCGTCTGGCCCGAGCTCCAAGTCAAAGGACCGAAGCATGTTCATCACGCCCGCCTTGGCCCAAACCACCACGGCGCCCGGAGGTGGCAACATTCTCCTCCAATTAATGCCGTTCATCCTGATCTTCGCGATCATGTATTTCCTAATCATCCGTCCGCAGCAGAAGCGGCTCAAGGCGCATCGCGAGATGGTTTCAAACGTGAAGCGCGGCGATACGGTCGTGACAGCTGGCGGTCTGGTCGGCAAGGTGTCGCGTGTGGTGGACGACGACGAGATCCAGGTGGATATCGCCGACGGCGTCAGGGTCAATGTGGTGCGCAACACGCTTTCAGAGGTGCGTCCGAAGGGCGAGGTGCGCGGCGCGGCGAAGACGGCCAAACAGCCCGAAAAAAAGACTGAAGCCATCGCGCAGGACAATGATGAGCCGGAGGAGCAAGAGGCGCCTGTGGCTGCCAAGTCGGCTAACGGCGCCACCAAGAAACCCGCGGCACGCAAGTCGCGCGCTTCGAGTTCCGGCGGTACGCGCAAAACCGCGTCCGGCACAACGGCAAAGAGCGGAACCGCGAAGTCCGGCGCGTCGAAGTCGACGGGCACGCGGACCCGCCGCAGCAGCACAAGGGCGAAGAGCGGGAACGGCGCGTCAACCAGCCAATCCAAAGAGAGTGGCGGCGACAACGCATAACGTGCTCAACGAGTAGCGGGCGGCCCAGTTCCGCCGTCACCTGTAATTGGTAATCTCATGCTGGATTTCTCGCGTTGGAAGATCGGCTTTGTCTTGGCCGTGGTGCTGCTAGGTATCTTCTATGCGTTGCCCAATGCGGTCCCGAAGGACACGCTCTCTGGTCTTCCCGACTGGATGCCGAACAAGCAAGTACATCTCGGGCTGGACCTTCAGGGCGGCTCGCATCTGCTGTTGGAAATCGACACCGAGGAACTGCGCGCCGATTGGCTAGAAGCGATCCGCGACGATGTTCGGATCGCTCTTCGGGAGCAGCGGATCGGTTACACCAATCTGCGCGTCGCCGATGGCCGCGTGGCCGTCACCATCCGCGATCCAGCCCAGATCGACGCGGCATTTGACGCTGTTTTCGACCTTGCTCAGCCGCTGGACGGCAATCTGCTGACAGGCGTTGGCGGCGGCACCGATCTCGAAGTGCAGAGGGACGGCGACCAACTGCTGGTCCAACTGTCGGAAGATGCCTTCGCTCAGCGGCTGCGCTCCGCGGTAGGGGCAACCATCGAGACGATCCGCCGACGTATCGACGCCCTGGGCACGACAGAACCGAATATTCAGCGGCAGGGGGTCGACCGGATCCTGGTGCAGGTCCCGGGCCTGCAGAATCCCGAGCGTCTCAAGGAACTGCTGGGCCAGACGGCTAAGCTCACCTTCCAACTCGTTGATCAGTCGATGTCACCAGAGGAAGCGGAGGCCAACCGTCCGCCGCCTGGCTCCGAGGTATACCCCGCTGAAGATGGCACGGGCGGCCAATACCTGCTCAAGAAGCGGGCGATCATCAGCGGCGAGGACCTCGTCGATGCACAACCGAGTTTCGATCAGCGCACCAACGAGCCGATCGTGACGTTCCGGTTCAACGCTTCAGGTGCGCGCCGGTTCGGGGATGTCACGGCCGATAATGTCGGCCGGCCCTTCGCGATTGTGTTGGACGGCAAAGTAATCTCCGCGCCGGTGATCCAGGAGCCGATTCTCGGCGGGACCGGGCAAATCTCCGGGGATTTCACCGTCGAGGAGGCGAACAACCTTGCGATCCTGCTGCGCTCAGGCGCATTGCCGGCCTCGCTGACGATCCTCGAAGAACGGACCGTGGGGCCGAGCCTGGGTGCCGACTCCGTCGCGGCCGGTGAGATCGCGGGGATTGTTGGGCTGATCGGCGTCGTGATCTTCATGCTGGCTGCCTACGGCCTATTCGGCATATTCGCAAATATTGCGCTGCTGGCGAATATCGGAGTCATCCTCGGCGTTCTGTCGGCGCTGCAAGCTACGCTGACGCTGCCCGGTATCGCCGGTATCGTGCTCACCGTCGGTATGGCGGTGGACGCCAACGTGCTGATTTTCGAGCGGATCCGGGAAGAGTTGCGGGCCGGCAAGACGCCCATCGCTGCGGTAGACATCGGCTTCTCGCGCGCGGTGAGCACGATCCTCGATGCGAACATCACAACGTTCATTGCAGCCCTGATCCTGTTCTGGCTGGGTTCTGGGCCAGTGCGCGGCTTCGCAGTGACGCTGTCGATCGGGATTTTTACCTCTGTCTTCATGGCGCTGATGTTCACGCGAATGATGATTGTCCTTTGGCTGCAGCGCACGCGCCCGCGCACGATTCCGATTTAGGAGGTTCACTCGGCCATGCCTTTCAAGCCGATCAAGTTGATCCCCGCCGACACGCATGTGCCGTTTATGGCCTACCACCGCATTGCGATGGTGGCCTCGGCGGTGCTGATGCTGCTATCGGTCATACTGTTTTTCGGCGTTGGCCTGAATTACGGCATCGACTTCAAAGGCGGCACGCTTATCGAAATCAAAACCACTGACGGCCCGGCGGATATCGGCGAATTGCGGGACAAGCTGAACGGTCTTGGTCTGGGTGATGTGCAGATCCAGACATTCGGCGCGCCGGACGATGTTCTGATCCGCGTCCAGGAACAGCCCGGCGGCGAATCGGCGCAACAAGCCGTGGTGGATAAGGTGAAAGGCGCGCTTGGCGACAATGTCGAATACCGGCGCGTCGAGGTGGTCGGGCCAACCGTCTCGCAGGAGTTGATCGAATCCGGCACGCTGGCGGTGGTTCTCGCGATCTTTGGGGTGCTGGTCTATATCTGGCTGCGCTTTGAGTGGCAGTTCTCGGTCGGTGCGGTCATTGCGCTAGTGCACGACGTGGTACTGACCATCGGCATGTTCTCCGCACTGCAGATCGAGTTTGGCCTGCCGATCATTGCGGCGATCCTGACCATTGTTGGTTACTCGCTGAACGACACGGTGGTGGTCTACGACCGGGTGCGGGAAAACCTGCGCAAATACAAGAAGATGCCGCTCTCAGAACTTCTGGACCTGTCCATCAATGAGACCCTGTCCCGCACAATCGTGACCTCGGTGACCACACTGATCGCGCTGCTGTCGCTCTATATTCTCGGCGGCGAGGTGATCCGCGGCTTCGTCTTCGCGATGATCTGGGGCGTGGTGGTTGGAACGTATTCCTCGATCTTCGTTGGCGCGCCGCTGCTGCTGATGCTCGGCGTCAAGCGCGACTGGAGCGGGCTCGGCGGCGCCAAGGTCAAAGAGCCGGGCGGAAAGCCGGTGTCCGCCGATAAAGCAGCGCGCGAAAAAGCGACGTAGTGCGGCGCGCGCCTGCGAAAGCCCGGATGCGGTGCCCTATGTCTGGCCGCGGC